>NZ_CP157874.1:500000-811346 GCF_040214835.1 Pseudomonas asiatica
TCATGGTTGAAGGCGATCAGACCCTGCATGGGTCGAATGTTGTTCCTGATCAGAACTTGGAAATGAGCATTCGCTTCGAATGTTGATTTCTGACTTTTGTCAGATCGTTCTTTAAAAATTCGGATATGTGATAGATATAGACTGATGACCAGTTTCACTGCTGGTTAATCAGGCTAAGGTAAAATTTGTGAGTTCTGCTCGAAAGAGCAACATGCGAATTTTCGGCGAATGTCGTCTTCACAGTATAACCAGATTGCTTGGGGTTATATGGTCAAGTGAAGAAGCGCATACGGTGGATGCCTTGGCAGTCAGAGGCGATGAAAGACGTGGTAGCCTGCGATAAGCTTTGGGGAGTCGGCAAACAGACTGTGATCCAGAGATCTCTGAATGGGGGAACCCACTCAGCATAAGCTGAGTATCTTGTACTGAATACATAGGTGCAAGAGGCGAACCAGGGGAACTGAAACATCTAAGTACCCTGAGGAAAAGAAATCAACCGAGATTCCCTTAGTAGTGGCGAGCGAACGGGGACCAGCCCTTAAGTTGATTTGAGATTAGTGGAACGCTCTGGAAAGTGCGGCCATAGTGGGTGATAGCCCCGTACACGAAAATCTCTTGTCAATGAAATCGAGTAGGACGGAGCACGAGAAACTTTGTCTGAATATGGGGGGACCATCCTCCAAGGCTAAATACTACTGACTGACCGATAGTGAACCAGTACCGTGAGGGAAAGGCGAAAAGAACCCCGGAGAGGGGAGTGAAATAGAACCTGAAACCGTATGCGTACAAGCAGTGGGAGCCTACTTTGTTAGGTGACTGCGTACCTTTTGTATAATGGGTCAGCGACTTATATTCAGTGGCGAGCTTAACCGAATAGGGGAGGCGTAGCGAAAGCGAGTCTTAATAGGGCGTTTAGTCGCTGGGTATAGACCCGAAACCGGGCGATCTATCCATGGGCAGGTTGAAGGTTAGGTAACACTGACTGGAGGACCGAACCGACTACCGTTGAAAAGTTAGCGGATGACCTGTGGATCGGAGTGAAAGGCTAATCAAGCTCGGAGATAGCTGGTTCTCCTCGAAAGCTATTTAGGTAGCGCCTCATGTATCACTCCAGGGGGTAGAGCACTGTTTCGGCTAGGGGGTCATCCCGACTTACCAAACCGATGCAAACTCCGAATACCTGGAAGTGCCGAGCATGGGAGACACACGGCGGGTGCTAACGTCCGTCGTGAAAAGGGAAACAACCCAGACCGTCAGCTAAGGTCCCAAAGTCATGGTTAAGTGGGAAACGATGTGGGAAGGCTTAGACAGCTAGGAGGTTGGCTTAGAAGCAGCCACCCTTTAAAGAAAGCGTAATAGCTCACTAGTCGAGTCGGCCTGCGCGGAAGATGTAACGGGGCTCAAACCATGCACCGAAGCTACGGGTGTCATCTTTGATGACGCGGTAGAGGAGCGTTCTGTAAGCCTGTGAAGGTGAGTTGAGAAGCTTGCTGGAGGTATCAGAAGTGCGAATGCTGACATGAGTAACGACAATGCGAGTGAAAAACTCGCACGCCGAAAGACCAAGGTTTCCTGCGCAACGTTAATCGACGCAGGGTTAGTCGGTCCCTAAGGCGAGGCTGAAAAGCGTAGTCGATGGAAAACAGGTTAATATTCCTGTACTTCCAGTTATTGCGATGGAGGGACGGAGAAGGTTAGGCCAGCCTGGCGTTGGTTGTCCAGGTTTAAGGTGGTAGGCTGAAATCTTAGGCAAATCCGGGATTTCAAGGCCGAGAGCTGATGACGAGTTGCCTTCAGGCGACGAAGTGGTTGATACCATGCTTCCAAGAAAAGCTCCTAAGCTTCAGATAACTGGGAACCGTACCCCAAACCGACACAGGTGGTTAGGTAGAGAATACCAAGGCGCTTGAGAGAACTCGGGTGAAGGAACTAGGCAAAATGGCACCGTAACTTCGGGAGAAGGTGCGCCGGCGAGGGTGAAGGACTTGCTCCGTAAGCCCATGCCGGTCGAAGATACCAGGCCGCTGCGACTGTTTATTAAAAACACAGCACTCTGCAAACACGAAAGTGGACGTATAGGGTGTGACGCCTGCCCGGTGCCGGAAGGTTAATTGATGGGGTTAGCGCAAGCGAAGCTCTTGATCGAAGCCCCGGTAAACGGCGGCCGTAACTATAACGGTCCTAAGGTAGCGAAATTCCTTGTCGGGTAAGTTCCGACCTGCACGAATGGCGTAACGATGGCGGCGCTGTCTCCACCCGAGACTCAGTGAAATTGAAATCGCTGTGAAGATGCAGTGTATCCGCGGCTAGACGGAAAGACCCCGTGAACCTTTACTATAGCTTTGCACTGGACTTTGAATTTGCTTGTGTAGGATAGGTGGGAGGCTTTGAAGTGGGGACGCCAGTTCTCATGGAGCCATCCTTGAAATACCACCCTGGCAACTTTGAGGTTCTAACTCAGGTCCGTTATCCGGATCGAGGACAGTGTATGGTGGGTAGTTTGACTGGGGCGGTCTCCTCCCAAAGAGTAACGGAGGAGTACGAAGGTGCGCTCAGACCGGTCGGAAATCGGTCGTAGAGTATAAAGGCAAAAGCGCGCTTGACTGCGAGACAAACACGTCGAGCAGGTACGAAAGTAGGTCTTAGTGATCCGGTGGTTCTGTATGGAAGGGCCATCGCTCAACGGATAAAAGGTACTCCGGGGATAACAGGCTGATACCGCCCAAGAGTTCATATCGACGGCGGTGTTTGGCACCTCGATGTCGGCTCATCACATCCTGGGGCTGAAGCCGGTCCCAAGGGTATGGCTGTTCGCCATTTAAAGTGGTACGCGAGCTGGGTTTAGAACGTCGTGAGACAGTTCGGTCCCTATCTGCCGTGGACGTTTGAGATTTGAGAGGGGCTGCTCCTAGTACGAGAGGACCGGAGTGGACGAACCTCTGGTGTTCCGGTTGTCACGCCAGTGGCATTGCCGGGTAGCTATGTTCGGAAGAGATAACCGCTGAAAGCATCTAAGCGGGAAACTTGCCTCAAGATGAGATCTCACTGGGATCTTGAATCCCCTGAAGGGCCGTCGAAGACTACGACGTTGATAGGTTGGGTGTGTAAGCGCTGTGAGGCGTTGAGCTAACCAATACTAATTGCCCGTGAGGCTTGACCATATAACACCCAAGCAATTTGCGCACGAAAGCCAAATTGTGGTGGTGAAGACGAAAGAACCGAAAGTTCGCAACATCACAAATATCGCATATCCGAATTCGCTGGGCTGTCCATCTGGACATTCTGGCAACAGAATTTCTTGACGACCATAGAGCATTGGAACCACCTGATCCCATCCCGAACTCAGCAGTGAAACGATGCATCGCCGATGGTAGTGTGGGGTTTCCCCATGTGAGAGTAGGTCATCGTCAAGATTCATTTCGCAAAACCCCTATCTGCACATGCAGGTAGGGGTTTTGTCTTTGTGGTGCAAAATTCCCAGGCATACGCAGCCCCTGTGGGAGCGGGCGCGCCCGCGAACACCGGCAAAGCCGGTGCCATTCACCGCGTCGCCTGTTTCGCGGCGGTTCGACGCTTCGACTTGCCCGCTCCCACACCGATCATGTCAGCCTGATGGCATTCTTACAGGCTTGTGCGATCCCTGTGGGAGCGGCCGTTCGCCGCCGCCGGCAGCCCTTTTCCTATGCAAGCCAACAGCCCATAGCTATCATGCCTGCCTTATTCCAAGTCGAGACTGGCATGCTGAAGTTGTTGAATCTCCTCAAGGATGGTCGGTTCCATTCCGGAGAAGCTCTGGGGTCGGCCCTCGGGGTAAGTCGCAGCGCCGTTTGGAAGCAGCTGCAGCACCTGGAGAGCGAACTGAACCTCACCATTCACAAGGTTCGTGGGCGCGGCTATCAGTTGGCGGCGCCACTGGCTTTGCTCGATGCACAAGCGATTGCCGGGTTTGCCGAAGGCGAGCAGTGGCCCGTTTTTATCCACGAAACCATCGACTCGACAAATGCCGAAGGCCTGCGGCTCGCCGGGGAAGGGCAGAACGCTCCATTCCTGGTCCTGGCCGAGCGCCAGAGCGCCGGCCGTGGTCGTCGCGGTCGGCAGTGGGTCAGCCCGTTTGCCGAAAACCTCTATTACAGCCTGGTACTCCGTGTGGATGGCGGCATGCGCCAGCTCGAGGGCTTGAGCCTGGTGGTGGGGTTGGCGGTAATGCGTACCCTGCAGGCGTTTGGGGTTAAGGATGTGGGGCTCAAATGGCCCAACGATGTCCTCGTTCGCGGGCAGAAGATCACCGGTATCCTCCTGGAGTTGGTGGGTGACCCGGCAGATGTCTGTCATGTGGTGCTGGGTATCGGCATCAATGTGAACATGCAGGTCAACGATCAGGTCGACCAGGTGTGGACCTCGATGCGCCGCGAAGTAGGGGCGGCAGTCGACCGTAACCGGCTGGTAGCGTTGCTCAGTCAGCAATTGCAGCACGAATTGGCACGGCATCGTCGCTACGGGTTTGCCGCATTCCAGGAAGAATGGGAGCAGGCACACCTCTGGCAGGGGCGCAATGTTTCCCTGGTTGCCGGTAGCACGCGTATTGATGGCGTGGTTCTTGGTGTCGACGGGCAGGGCGGCTTGCGCCTTGAGGTGGACGGGGTGGAAAAGAGCTTCAGTGGTGGTGAGCTCAGTTTGAGGTTGCGTGATGATTCTTGAGCTCGATTGCGGTAACAGCTTCATCAAGTGGCGGGTAATCCACGTCGCTGATGCAGCGATTGAAAGCGGCGGTATCGTCGACTCCGATCAGGCGCTGGTGGCCGAAGTGGCTGCGCTGGCTTCGGTACGTCTGACCGGCTGCCGCATTGTAAGTGTGCGCAGTGAGGAAGAAACCGATGCGCTTTGCGCGCTGATTGCCCAGGCATTTGCCGTGCAAGCGCGCGTGGCGCACCCCGCCCAGGAAATGGCGGGTGTGAGCAATGGCTATGACGACTACCAGCGCCTGGGCATGGACCGTTGGTTGGCGGCGCTGGGAGCATTTCACCTGGCCAAGGGCGCTTGCCTGGTCATTGACCTGGGCACCGCTGCCAAAGCGGATTTCGTTGCGGCGGACGGTGAGCACCTGGGTGGCTACATCTGCCCGGGTATGCCATTGATGCGTAGCCAGTTGCGTACTCACACCCGGCGTATCCGTTATGACGATGCCTCGGCCGAGCGTGCATTGGCCAGCCTGGCGCCAGGTCGCTCGACGGTCGAGGCGGTCGAGCGCGGTTGCGTGTTGATGCTCCAGGGTTTTGCGCGTACCCAGCTCGAGCAGGCGCGTGCGTTGTGGGGGGACGATTTCACGGTGTTCCTCACAGGTGGCGATGCGCCGCTGGTTAGGGAGGCCGTGCCCCAGGCGCGTGTCGTGCCTGACCTGGTTTTCGTAGGCCTGGCTATGGCCTGCCCATTGGATTGAGGTGCCTATGCGTTGGTTGTTTCTGCTGTTACTGGTGCTCAACGTCTTCTATTACGTGTGGCACCAGCAGGAAGCCCCGCTGAAGGTCAAGGAAGTCGCGCCCCTATCGCTGTACAAGGGGAATCAGCAAGAAATCCGCCTGTTGCGCGAAACGGGGATGTCGGCGCCACCCAAACGCCGGGATGAGTGCCTGGTGGTCGGTGGCGTGATGGGGCAGGGCCAGCTCGATGCACTGCGTCAGCGCCTGTTGAGCCTGGATATTGCCACGCTGCCGGTGGTGGGGCAGCTGCCAGGGGCGGATGGTCGTTGGCTCAAGGTTGCCCCGGAAAGCGAGCGTTTGCTGGACCAAACCGTGCTCGCGACTCTTTCCAACGATTTCAAAGACTTAAAACACAAAATTATTTTCTGCCAGGGTATTGCAACTGGCGAATAGCTTGATAGAATGGCGCCCGCTTCACAGGGAACACCACTCAGGTGGCAGAACTGGAAGCGGTGTCAAAGCAGCTAAGTTTCAGATTTGATTGAAAAAATTTGAAAAAACGCTTGACACTAGGACGGCAGACAAATAGAATGCCGGCCACATCTGGAGGGATTCCCGAGCGGTCAAAGGGGACGGACTGTAAATCCGTTGCGAGAGCTTCGAAGGTTCGAATCCTTCTCCCTCCACCAGTTTTAGCGAGAGCCGCAAGCTCCGCGGGTATAGTTTAGTGGTAGAACCTCAGCCTTCCAAGCTGATGATGCGGGTTCGATTCCCGCTACCCGCTCCAAGTTTGCTGGATTTTGCACAAAGTGTTTCGCTCTTGTAGCTCAGTTGGTAGAGCACACCCTTGGTAAGGGTGAGGTCAGCGGTTCAAGTCCGCTCAAGAGCTCCATATAAACAAGGCAGATATGAAAATATCTGCCTTTGTTTTATCAGCGCAAGACTATTTCTTCTGCGGAGGATTGTATCGATGGCTAAGGAAAAGTTTGATCGTTCCCTTCCCCACGTTAACGTCGGCACTATCGGCCACGTTGACCACGGTAAGACCACTCTGACCGCAGCTCTGACTCGCGTCTGCTCCGAAGTTTTCGGTTCGGCAGTCGTTGAGTTCGACAAGATCGACTCGGCTCCGGAAGAAAAAGCGCGCGGTATCACCATCAACACCGCTCACGTCGAGTACAACTCGAACATTCGTCACTACGCTCACGTTGACTGCCCAGGTCACGCTGACTACGTGAAGAACATGATCACCGGTGCTGCCCAGATGGACGGCGCGATCCTGGTTTGCTCGGCCGCCGATGGTCCGATGCCACAAACCCGTGAGCACATCCTGCTGTCCCGTCAGGTAGGCGTTCCTTACATTGTGGTCTTCCTGAACAAGGCTGACCTGGTAGACGACGCCGAGCTGCTGGAACTGGTCGAGATGGAAGTTCGCGACCTGCTGTCCACCTACGACTTCCCAGGCGACGACACCCCGATCATCATCGGTTCGGCTCGTATGGCCCTGGAAGGCAAAGACGACAACGAAATGGGTACTACCGCTGTCAAGAAGCTGGTAGAAACTCTGGATGCCTACATCCCTGAGCCAGTTCGTGCCGTTGACCAGCCGTTCCTGATGCCGATCGAAGACGTATTCTCGATCTCGGGTCGTGGTACCGTTGTTACCGGTCGTATCGAGCGTGGTATCGTCCGCGTTCAGGATCCGCTGGAAATCGTTGGTCTGCGTGACACCACCACCACCACCTGCACCGGTGTTGAGATGTTCCGCAAGCTGCTGGACGAAGGTCGTGCTGGCGAGAACTGCGGCGTTCTGCTGCGTGGTACCAAGCGTGACGACGTTGAGCGTGGCCAGGTTCTGGTCAAGCCAGGTTCGGTCAAGCCGCACACCAAGTTCACCGCAGAAGTCTACGTTCTGTCGAAGGAAGAAGGCGGTCGTCACACTCCGTTCTTCAAAGGCTACCGTCCTCAGTTCTACTTCCGTACCACTGACGTGACCGGTAACTGCGAACTGCCGGAAGGCGTTGAAATGGTAATGCCAGGTGACAACATTCAGATGACTGTCACCCTGATCAAGACCATCGCAATGGAAGACGGTCTGCGCTTCGCTATCCGTGAAGGCGGTCGTACCGTCGGCGCCGGCGTCGTAGCAAAAATTATTGAATAAGTAGTTGATTTACTTGATCAGGCCGGTATAATGGCCGGCCTGATACAGCGTTACAGGTCAGTAGCTCAATTGGCAGAGCGACGGTCTCCAAAACCGTAGGTTGGGGGTTCGATTCCCTCCTGACCTGCCATTTCACCTCGGTGTGATGGCTTTCTTCTCACAGGATCCTCCTCGATGACTCCCAAAACTGAAGCCCAAGAATCGCGTTTTGATCTGTTCAAGTGGCTGGCTGTAGTGGCTTTGGTGGTTGTCGGTGTAGTGGGTAACCAGTATTACTCCGCCTCCCCGATCCTGTATCGCGTCCTCGCACTTCTCGTCCTGGCTGCTGTCGCGGGCTTTGTAGCTCTGCAGACTGCGAAGGGCAAGTCGTTCTTTGCGCTGGCGAAGGAAGCTCGTACCGAGATTCGTAAAGTCGTGTGGCCGACCCGCCAGGAAACCACCCAGACCACGCTGATTGTCGTGGCTGTCGTGCTGGTTATGGCACTGCTGCTGTGGGGTCTTGATTCCCTGCTCGGCTGGGCGGTCTCCTTGATCGTTGGCTAAAGGTGTCCCGTGGCTAAGCGTTGGTATGTTGTGCATGCTTACTCGGGTTACGAGAAGCATGTAATGCGCTCCCTGATCGAGCGCGTCAAGCTGGCTGGCATGGAAGACGGTTTCGGCGAGATCCTGGTCCCGACCGAAGAAGTCGTCGAAATGCGCAACGGCCAAAAGCGCAAGAGTGAGCGTAAATTCTTCCCTGGCTATGTACTGGTCCAGATGGAGATGAACGAAGGGACTTGGCACTTGGTCAAGGACACCCCTCGTGTGATGGGCTTTATTGGTGGTACCGCAGACAAGCCTGCGCCGATCACCGATAAAGAAGCAGAGGCTATCCTGCGTCGCGTTGCCGACGGTAGCGACAAGCCGAAGCCGAAGACGCTGTTCGAGCCGGGTGAAGTGGTTCGAGTCATTGACGGTCCGTTCGCTGACTTCAATGGTAGTGTCGAAGAGGTTAACTACGAAAAGAGTCGCCTGCAGGTAGCGGTGCTCATTTTCGGTCGCTCTACTCCGGTGGAGCTCGAGTTCAGCCAGGTCGAAAAGGTCTAGGCGGACGAAGCATCCCATACCCCGCAGCCCTGTGTGCTGCGGGGTTTTGTCGTCACTGGGATAAAACGCAAGTCATCCGGGGAGCCAGCAGGCGTTCGTACCCGATTTTGGAGTAGCTCATGGCTAAGAAGATTCAGGCTTACATCAAGCTGCAAGTTAAGGCCGGCCAGGCCAACCCAAGCCCACCCGTTGGTCCAGCACTGGGTCAACACGGTGTGAACATCATGGAATTCTGCAAGGCCTTCAACGCCCGTACCCAGGGTCAAGAAGCCGGCCTGCCGACTCCTGTGATCATCACTGTCTACAGCGACCGTAGCTTCACCTTCGAGACCAAGAGCACCCCTGCCTCGGTTCTGCTGAAGAAAGCTGCTGGCCTGACCAGTGGTTCGGCTCGCCCGAACACCGTTAAAGTCGGTACCGTTACCCGTGCTCAGCTGGAAGACATCGCCAAAGCTAAACAGGCTGATCTGACTGCCGCTGACCTGGACGCTGCTGTACGCACCATCGCTGGCTCTGCCCGCAGCATGGGCCTGAACGTGGAGGGTGTGTAATGGCTAAGCTGACCAAACGCCAAAAGGCAATCGCCGAGAAAATCGAAGCAGGCAAGGCCTACAACTTCGAAGAAGCGGCCACTCTGCTGGCTTCGCTGCCGGCTGCCAAGTTCGTAGAATCCTACGACATCGCCGTTAACCTCGGTGTTGACCCGCGTAAATCCGACCAGGTCGTACGCAGCGCTACCGTGCTGCCGCACGGCACTGGCAAGACCGTTCGCGTTGCTGTCTTCACCCAGGGTCCAGCTGCTGAAGCCGCTCTGGCTGCCGGCGCTGACCGCGTAGGTATGGACGATCTGGCTGCCGAAATGAAAGGCGGCGACCTGAACTATGACGTCGTTATCGCATCGCCTGATGCCATGCGCGTTGTAGGTCAGCTGGGTCAGGTTCTGGGCCCTCGCGGTCTGATGCCTAACCCGAAAGTTGGTACCGTGACCCCAGACGTAGCCGGCGCCGTCAAGAACGCCAAGGCTGGTCAGGTTCGCTACCGTACCGACAAGAACGGTATCATCCACACCTCCGTTGGCAAGGTCGGCTTCGAAGCCGGCAAGCTGAAGGAAAACGTTGAAGCCCTGATCGCTGATCTGAAGCGTATCAAGCCAGCTTCCTCGAAAGGTATCTACGTCAAGCGCGTTACCCTGAGCACCACCATGGGCCCAGGTCTGGTCATCGATCAGAGCTCGCTGAACGTGTAAGAACATGGTGGCGCGACCTGTCGCGCCACCAGCAAAAATTGGGGTCCCTGCCTGGCGGGGGCTATCCAAGACCGTAGGCGGCGCAAGCCTTAAAACACCAGCCCACGCAGATGGTGCTCCCGATTCGTTACCGAATCAGACACCAAAACGACATCCGGCTCCGGCCAGATGAAACGGTAAAAACCAGGAGTAAACCCGTGGCAATTAAACTCGAAGACAAGAAGGCCATCGTCGCTGAAGTCAACGAGGCTGCCAAAGTCGCTCTGTCCGCTGTCGTGGCTGATGCCCGTGGTGTGACTGTAGGCGCAATGACCGGACTCCGTAAAGAGGCCCGCGAAGCTGGCGTTTACGTACGTGTCGTACGTAACACCCTGCTGAAGCGCGCTGTTGAAGGCACCGAATTCTCGATCCTCAACGACGCGTTCAAAGGCCCGACCCTGATTGCTTTCTCCAACGAACACCCGGGCGCTGCTGCTCGTCTGTTCAAAGAGTTCGCCAAGGGTCAGGACAAGTTCGAGATCAAGGCAGCTGCGTTTGACGGCAAGTTCCTTGCCGCTAACCAGATCGACGTGCTGGCAACCCTGCCAACTCGCGACGAGGCTATCGCACAGCTGATGAGCGTAATCCAAGGTGCAACCAGCAAGCTGGCTCGTACCCTGGCAGCTCTGCGCGACCAGAAAGAAGCTGCTGCTGCCTAAGGCACGCGCAACTCTTTCAAAATCATACGTTTAATTTGATGGCTGCGTAGGCTGTCACCCCAATACAGGATTGAAGTCATGTCTCTGACTAACGAGCAAATCATCGAAGCAATCGGCCAGAAAACTGTTCTGGAAATTGTTGAACTGATCAAAGCGATGGAAGAAACCTTCGGCGTTACCGCTGCTGCCGCTGTTGCCGCTGGCCCAGCCGCTGGCGCTGCTGCCGCTGTTGAAGAACAGACCGAGTTCAACGTCGTTCTGACCGAAGCTGGCGACAAGAAAGTAAACGTGATCAAGGCCGTTCGTGAACTGACCGGTCTGGGCCTGAAAGAAGCCAAAGAGAAAGTCGACGGCGCTCCTCAGGTTATCGCTGAAGGCGTTTCGAAAGAAGCCGCTGAAGACGCGAAGAAGAAGCTGGAAGAAGCTGGCGCTAAAGTCGAGCTGAAGTAATCTCGACCTTGCGACTCCAGTCCGAGCGTTGAGCGAAGGGCTGATGGCTGGTGGCTTATGCCACCGGCCTTTTTCCGTTATTGGTGGCCGGTCAGGCCGGCCCCGATAACAAGCTGCAAGACACCCATGTGGGTGGCGCAAACCAAGGGGTTTGCACGATTTTCTGGCTGCTCCCGCCGGGAGAAGCCAAACAAGCAGGTGACCAAGCTGGGGAACGCTGATGGCTTACTCATACACTGAGAAAAAACGTATCCGCAAGGACTTTAGCAAGTTGCCGGACGTCATGGATGTGCCTTACCTCCTGGCCATCCAGCTGGATTCGTATCGCGAATTCCTGCAAGCGGGAGCATCCAAGGATCAGTTCCGCGACGTCGGCCTGCACGCGGCCTTCAAATCGGTATTCCCGATCATCAGCTACTCCGGCAATGCTGCCCTGGAGTACGTAGGCTATCGCCTGGGCGAACCCGCCTTCGATGTGAAGGAATGTGTCCTGCGTGGCGTGACCTTCGCGGTCCCACTGCGGGTCAAAGTGCGCCTGATCATCTTCGACAAGGAATCGTCGAACAAAGCGATCAAGGACATCAAAGAGCAAGAAGTCTACATGGGTGAAATTCCCCTGATGACTGAGAACGGTACCTTCGTTATCAACGGTACCGAGCGTGTGATCGTTTCCCAGCTGCACCGTTCGCCTGGTGTGTTCTTCGACCACGACCGTGGCAAGACTCACAGCTCCGGCAAGCTGCTGTACTCCGCTCGCATCATCCCTTACCGCGGCTCCTGGCTGGACTTCGAGTTCGACCCGAAGGACTGCGTGTTCGTACGTATCGACCGTCGCCGCAAACTGCCGGCCTCGGTGCTGCTGCGTGCCCTGGGTTACAGCACTGAAGAAGTGCTGAACACCTTCTACACCACCAACGTGTTCCACATTTCCGGCGAGAAGCTCAGCCTGGAACTGGTACCTCAGCGTCTGCGTGGTGAGGTTGCAGTCATGGATATCCATGACGAAACCGGCAAAGTCATCGTCGAGCAGGGCCGCCGTATTACCGCGCGCCACATCAACCAGCTCGAGAAGGCCGGCGTCAAGCAGCTGGACGTTCCTATGGAATACGTCCTGGGCCGCACTACCGCCAAGGCCATCGTGCATCCGGCTACCGGCGAGATCCTGGCCGAATGCAACACCGAGATGACCACCGAACTGCTGATCAAGGTCGCCAAGGCACAGGTTGTCCGTATCGAGACCCTGTACACCAACGACATTGATTGCGGTCCGTTCATCTCCGATACCCTGAAGATCGACACCACCAGCAACCAGCTGGAAGCCCTGGTCGAGATCTACCGCATGATGCGTCCTGGCGAGCCGCCAACCAAGGATGCTGCCGAGACCCTGTTCAACAACCTGTTCTTCAGCGCCGAGCGTTACGACCTGTCCGCCGTTGGCCGCATGAAGTTCAACCGTCGTATCGGTCGTACCGAGATCGAAGGTTCGGGCGTGCTGAGCAAGGAAGATATCGTCGAGGTTCTGAAGACCCTGGTCGACATCCGTAACGGCAAAGGCATCGTCGACGACATCGACCACCTGGGTAACCGTCGCGTACGTTGCGTCGGCGAGATGGCCGAGAACCAGTTCCGCGTTGGCCTGGTGCGTGTCGAGCGCGCGGTCAAGGAACGCCTGTCGATGGCGGAAAGCGAAGGCCTGATGCCGCAAGACCTGATCAACGCCAAGCCGGTTGCGGCGGCGGTGAAAGAGTTCTTCGGCTCCAGCCAGCTGTCCCAGTTCATGGACCAGAACAACCCGCTCTCCGAGATTACCCACAAGCGCCGCGTCTCCGCACTCGGCCCAGGTGGTCTGACCCGTGAGCGTGCCGGCTTCGAAGTCCGTGACGTACACCCGACCCACTACGGCCGTGTGTGCCCGATCGAGACCCCTGAAGGTCCGAACATCGGTCTGATCAACTCCCTGGCTGCCTATGCCCGCACCAACCAGTACGGCTTCCTGGAAAGCCCGTACCGCGTGGTGAAGGAAGGCGTGGTCAGCGACGACATCGTGTTCCTGTCGGCCATTGAAGAGGCGGATCACGTCATCGCCCAGGCTTCGGCCGCGATGAACGAGAAGAAGCAGCTGATCGATGAGCTGGTAGCTGTTCGTCACCTGAACGAATTCACCGTCAAGGCGCCGGAAGACGTCACCCTGATGGACGTTTCGCCGAAGCAGGTTGTTTCCGTCGCTGCGTCGCTGATTCCGTTCCTCGAGCACGACGACGCCAACCGTGCATTGATGGGTTCGAACATGCAGCGTCAGGCTGTGCCGACCCTGCGCGCCGACAAGCCGCTGGTAGGTACCGGCATGGAGCGCAACGTTGCCCGTGACTCCGGTGTCTGCGTGGTTGCTCGCCGCGGTGGCGTGATCGACTCGGTCGACGCCAGCCGTATCGTTGTTCGCGTTGCTGACGACGAAGTTGAAACCGGCGAAGCAGGTGTGGATATCTACAACCTGACCAAGTACACCCGTTCGAACCAGAACACCTGCATCAACCAGCGTCCGCTGGTGAGCAAAGGTGACAAGGTTCAGCGTGGCGACATCATGGCCGACGGCCCGTCCACCGACATGGGTGAACTGGCACTGGGTCAGAACATGCGCATCGCGTTCATGGCGTGGAACGGCTTCAACTTCGAAGACTCCATCTGCCTGTCCGAGCGTGTGGTCCAGGAAGACCGCTTCACCACCATCCACATCCAGGAACTGACCTGTGTGGCGCGTGACACCAAGCTTGGCCCAGAGGAAATCACTGCGGACATCCCGAACGTGGGTGAAGCCGCACTGAACAAGCTGGACGAAGCCGGTATCGTCTACGTGGGTGCCGAAGTCGGCGCTGGCGACATCCTGGTCGGCAAGGTAACGCCAAAAGGCGAAACCCAGCTGACTCCGGAAGAAAAACTGCTGCGCGCAATCTTCGGTGAGAAGGCCAGCGACGTTAAGGACACCTCCCTGCGCGTGCCAACCGGCACCAAGGGTACCGTCATCGACGTACAGGTCTTCACCCGTGATGGCGTCGAGCGTGACAGCCGCGCCCTGGCCATCGAGAAGATGCAGCTGGACGAGATCCGCAAGGACCTCAACGAAGAGTTCCGCATCGTCGAAGGTGCAACCTTCGAGCGTCTGCGTTCTGCCCTGAACGGCCAGGTGGTCGACGGTGGCGCGGGCCTGAAGAAAGGTACCGTGATCACTGACGAAGTACTGGACGGTCTGGAGCACGGCCAGTGGTTCAAACTGCGCATGGCCGAAGATGCACTGAACGAGCAGCTGGAAAAGGCTCAGCAGTACATCGTCGATCGTCGCCGTCTGCTGGACGACAAGTTCGAAGACAAGAAGCGCAAGCTGCAGCAGGGTGATGACCTGGCACCGGGCGTACTGAAGATCGTCAAGGTTTACCTGGCAATCCGTCGTCGCATCCAGCCGGGTGACAAGATGGCCGGTCGTCACGGTAACAAGGGTGTCGTCTCGGTAATCATGCCGGTCGAAGACATGCCGCACGACGCCAACGGTACTCCGGTCGATGTCGTACTGAACCCGCTGGGTGTACCTTCGCGTATGAACGTCGGTCAGATCCTCGAAACCCACCTGGGCCTGGCGGCCAAGGGGCTGGGCGAGAAGATCGACCGCATGATCGAAGAGCAGCGCAAGGCCGCTGAGCTGCGCGTGTTCCTGACCGAGGTCTACAACGAGATCGGCGGTCGTCAGGAAAACCTGGACGAGTTCACCGACGAAGAGATCCTGGCCCTGGCCCACAACCTGAAGAAGGGCGTGCCAATGGCTACCCCGGTCTTCGACGGTGCCAAGGAGCGCGAGATCAAGGCCATGCTGAAGCTGGCCGACCTGCCAGAGAGCGGCCAGATGGTGCTGTTCGATGGCCGTACCGGCAACAAGTTCGAGCGTCCTGTGACCGTTGGTTACATGTACATGCTCAAGCTGAACCACTTGGTGGACGACAAGATGCACGCGCGTTCCACTGGTTCCTACAGCCTGGTTACCCAGCAGCCGCTGGGTGGTAAGGCGCAGTTCGGTGGTCAGCGTTTCGGGGAGATGGAAGTGTGGGCGCTGGAAGCATACGGCGCGGCATACACCCTGCAAGAAATGCTCACAGTGAAGTCGGACGACGTGAACGGCCGTACCAAGATGTACAAGAACATCGTGGATGGCGATCACCGTATGGAGCCGGGCATGCCCGAGTCCTTCAACGTGTTGATCAAAGAGATCCGTTCGCTCGGTATCGATATCGATCTGGAAACCGAATAACACGTGACGCGAAGGGGAGTGGGGCAGGTAATGCCCGCTCCCTGCTCCGCCAGGAGGAAAGGCCTTGAAAGACCTACTGAATTTGCTGAAAAACCAGGGTCAAGTCGAAGAGTTCGACGCCATCCGCATCGGTCTGGCGTCGCCTGAAATGATCCGTTCGTGGTCGTTCGGTGAAGTTAAGAAGCCGGAAACCATCAACTACCGTACGTTCAAGCCTGAGCGTGACGGCCTGTTCTGCGCCAAGATCTTTGGCCCAGTCAAGGACTACGAGTGCCTGTGCGGCAAGTACAAGCGCCTCAAGCACCGCGGCGTGATCTGCGAGAAGTGCGGCGTTGAAGTTGCCCTGGCAAAAGTTCGTCGTGAGCGCATGGCGCACATCGAACTGGCCTCGCCGGTTGCCCACATCTGGTTCCTGAAGTCGCTGCCGTCCCGTATCGGCCTGCTGATGGACATGACCCTGCGTGACATCGAGCGCGTGCTCTACTTCGAGAGCTACGTCGTTATCGACCCGGGCATGACCACCCTGGAAAAAGGCCAGCTGCTGAACGACGAGCAGTACTTCGAAGCGCTGGAAGAGTTCGGTGATGACTTCGACGCCCGCATGGGTGCCGAGGCTGTCCGCGAGCTGCTGCACGCTATCGACCTGGAGCACGAGATCGGTCGCCTGCGCGAAGAGATTCCGCAGACCAACTCGGAAACCAAGATCAAGAAGCTGTCCAAGCGCCTGAAGCTGATGGAAGCGTTCCAGGGTTCGGGCAACCTGCCTGAGTGGATGGTCCTGACCGTCCTGCCAGTGCTGCCGCCGGACCTGCGTCCGCTGGTACCGCTGGATGGCGGCCGCTTCGCGACCTCCGACCTGAACGACCTGTATCGTCGGGTGATCAACCGTAACAACCGTCTGAAGCGCCTGCTGGATCTGTCGGCGCCGGACATCATCGTGCGCAACGAAAAGCGCATGCTGCAGGAAGCGGTCGACGCCCTGCTGGACAACGGCCGTCGCGGTCGCGCCATCACTGGCTCGAACAAGCGTCCGCTGAAGTCCCTGGCCGACATGATCAAAGGTAAGCAAGGTCGCTTCCGTCAGAACCTGCTCGGTAAGCGTGTGGACTACTCTGGCCGTTCGGTAATTACCGTAGGCCCGACCCTGCGTCTGCACCAGTGCGGTCTGCCGAAGAAGATGGCCCTCGAGCTGTTCAAGCCGTTCATTTTCGGCAAGCTGGAAATGCGTGGTCTGGCGACCACCATCAAGGCTGCCAAGAAGATGGTCGAGCGCGAGCTGCCAGAGGTGTGGGACGTACTCGCCGAGGTGATCCGCGAACACCCCGTGCTGCTCAACCGTGCACCGACCCTGCACCGTCTGGGTATCCAGGCATTTGAACCGGTTCTGATCGAAGGTAAGGCTATCCAGCTGCACCCGCTGGTCTGCGCCGCGTACAACGCCGACTTCGACGGTGACCAGATGGCCGTTCACGTGCCGCTGACCCTGGAAGCACAGCTCGAAGCGCGCGCGCTGATGATGTCGACCAACAACATCCTGTCGCCAGCCAACGGTGAGCCAATCATCGTTCCGTCGCAGGACGTGGTACTGGGTCTGTACTACATGACCCGTGAGGCCATCAACGCCAAGGGCGAAGGTCGCGTGTTCGCCGACCTGCAGGAAGTCGACCGCGTATTCCGCGCCGGCGAGGCTGCCCTGCACGCGAAAATCAAGGTTCGTATCAACGAAACCGTGAAAGAGCGTGACGGTTCCGTGGTCAAGAACACCCGCATCGTCGACACCACCGTCGGCCGTGCGCTGCTGTTCCAGGTTGTACCGGCAGGCCTGCCGTACGACGTGGTCAACCAGCCGATGAAGAAGAAGGCGATCTCCAAGCTGATCAACCAGTGCTACCGCGTGGTTGGTCTGAAAGAGACCGTAATCTTCGCTGACCAGTTGATGTACACCGGTTTCGCGTACTCGACCATTTCCGGCGTTTCGATCGGTGTTAACGACTTCGTTATCCCGGACGAGAAAGCTCGCATCATCGGTACCGCTACCGACGAAGTGAAGGAAATCGAGAGCCAGTACGCCTCCGGCCTGGTAACCCAGGGCGAGAAGTACAACAAGGTCATCGACTTGTGGTCGAAGGCGAACGACGAAGTGTCCAAGGCGATGATGGCCAACCTCTCGAAAGAGAAGGTCATTGACCGCGAAGGCAAGGAAGTCGAGCAAGAGTCCTTCAACTCGATGTACATGATGGCTGACTCCGGTGCGCGGGGTTCCGCAGCCCAGATCCGTCAGCTGGCCGGTATGCGTGGCCTGATGGCCAAGCCGGACGGCTCCATCATCGAGACGCCGATCACTGCGAACTTCCGTGAAGGTCTGAGCGTTCTGCAGTACTTCATTTCGACCCACGGTGCTCGTAAGGGTCTGGCGGATACCGCACTGAAGACTGCGAACTCCGGTTACCTGACTCGTCGTCTGGTAGACGTTGCCCAGGATCTGGTGGTTACCGAGATCGACTGCGGTACCGACCAGGGTCTGCTGATGACTCCGCACATCGAAGGCGGCGACGTTGTAGAGCCGCTGGGTGAGCGTGTACTGGGTCGTGTCATCGCCCGTGACGTGTTCAAGCCAGGCACCGAGGACGTCATCGTTCCGGCCGGTACCCTGGTCGACGAGAAGTGGGTCGAGTTCATCGAGCTGAACAGCATCGACGAAGTGATCGTGCGTTCGCCGATCAACTGCGAAACCCGCTACGGCATTTGCGCCAAGTGCTACGGCCGTGACCTGGCTCGCGGTCACCAGGTGAACATCGGTGAAGCTGTCGGCGTTATCGCCGCCCAGTCGATCGGTGAGCCGGGTACCCAGCTGACCATGCGTACGTTCCACATCGGTGGTGCTGCAAGCCGTACTTCGGCTGCCGACAGCGTCCAGGTGAAGAACGGCGGTATGGTGCGTCTGCACAACCTCAAGCAGGTTGAGCGTGCCGATGGCAACCTGGTTGCCGTATCGCGTTCGGGTGAGTTGGCCATCGCCGACGAGTTTGGCCGCGAGCGTGAGCGTTACAAGCTGCCTTACGGTGCGGTGATTTCGGTCAAGGAAGGTGACAAGGTCGAAGCTGGCGCCATCGTCGCCAAGTGGGACCCGCACACCCACCCGATCGTTACCGAGCTGAAAGGTACCGTGACCTTCGTGGGCATGGAAGAAAACATCACCATCAAGCGTCAGACCGATGAGCTGACCGGCTTGACCAACATTGAAGTACTGGACGTCAAGGATCGCCCTGCCGCAGGCAAGGAAATCCGTCCGGCAATCAAGATGGTCGACGCCGCTGGCAAGGACCTGTACCTGCCAGGTACCGACGTACCTGCCCAGTACTTCCTGCCGGCTAACGCCCTCGTCGGCGTGGCTGACGGTGCTCAGATCGGTGTTGGTGACGTTATCGCGCGTATCCCGCAAGAAACGTCTAAGACCCGTGACATCACCGGTGGTCTGCCGCGTGTTGCCGACCTGTTCGAAGCGCGCCGTCCGAAAGAGGCCTCGATTCTGGCTGAAGTCAGCGGCACCATCGCGTTCGGCAAGGAGACCAAAGGCAAGCGTCGTCTGGTCATCACCCCGACCGACGGTAGCGATCCGTACGAAGAGCTGATTCCGAAGTGGCGCCACCTGAACGTCTTCGAAGGCGAACAGGTAAACCGCGGCGAAGTTATCTCCGACGGCCCGAGCGATCCGCACGACATCCTGCGTCTGCTGGGTGTGAGCGCGCTGGCGAAGTACATCGTCAACGAGATCCAGGACGTTTATCGTCTGCAAGGCGTTAAGATCAACGACAAGCACATCGAGACCATCCTGCGTCAGATGCTGCGCAAGGTCGAGATCTCCGAGTCGGGCGATTCCAGCTTCATCAAGGGCGACCAGATGGAACTGACCCAGGTACTGGTAGAGAACGAGCGTCTCGCCGCCGAGGACAAGTTCATCTCCAAGTTCACCCGCGTGCTGCTGGGTATCACCAAGGCGTCGCTGTCGACCGAGTCGTTCATCTCCGCGGCTTCCTTCCAGGAAACCACCCGCGTACTGACCGAAGCGGCGGTAACCGGCAAGCGCGACTACCTGCGCGGCCTGAAAGAGAACGTGGTCGTGGGTCGTCTGATCCCGGCCGGTACTGGTCTGGCCTACCACAGCGAGCGCAAGCGTCGCCGTGATGCCGACAAGCCGCTGCGTGTGAGCGCCAGTGAGGTGGAAGCCGCACTGACCGAAGCGCTGAACTCCAGCGGTAACTAAGTACAGGGCAGGGCCCCGGCAAGCCCCGAGCGATCAGCGGCGACATGAAATGTTGCCGATGATCGGGCGGGGAGGGCCGGGGCCTCGTCTTGACTGGGTGCAAGATCCTCTTTAGACTTTTGTACCCTTAAATTTGGTGAGGCTCCGTCTCGCCAATTTTTGGCTTTCTTGCAAGACAATAGAGTCGCAAGACAATCAGTGGAGCTAGTAGATGGCAACTATCAACCAGCTGGTACGTCAGCCGCGTAAGCGTTCGGTCGAGAAGTCCGACGTTCCTGCGCTGCAGAACTGCCCGCAGCGTCGTGGCGTGTGCACCCGCGTGTACACCACCACGCCGAAAAAACCTAACTCGGCACTGCGTAAAGTATGCCGTGTGCGTCTGACCAACGGTTTCGAGGTTTCCTCGTACATCGGTGGTGAAGGCCACAACCTGCAAGAGCACAGCGTCGTCCTGATCCGTGGCGGCCGTGTAAAAGACTTGCCAGGTGTTCGTTACCACACCGTTCGCGGCTCTCTGGATACTTCGGGCGTTAAAGGCCGTAACCAGGGTCGTTCGAAGTACGGTACCAAGCGTCCGAAGTAATCGGTCGTTTGCAGACATCCATTTTTTTGAGTCGATAAGAGTAAGGTCGGGCGTAGGTCGAATGACCTGGTCCCGGGCTAACCTGAAGACCGTTTGAGGGCTTATCATGCCAAGACGTCGTGTAGCAGCAAAACGTGAGATCCTTGACGATCCGAAGTACGGATCCCAAATCCTCGCCAAGTTCATGAACCACGTGATGGAAAGCGGCAAGAAGGCCGTAGCCGAGCGCATCGTTTACGGTGCCCTGGATACCGTCAAAGCTCGCAAGAACAGCGACCCCCTGGAAATCTTCGAGAAAGCTCTCGACGCCATCGCTCCGCTGGTCGAAGTTAAGTCCCGCCGTGTCGGCGGTGCCACTTACCAGGTTCCGGTTGAAGTTCGTCCATCCCGTCGTAACGCTCTGGCAATGCGCTGGCTCGTAGACTACGCCCGCAAGCGCGGCGAGAAGTCGATGGCTCTGCGCCTGGCCGGCGAGCTGCTGGATGCTGCTGAAGGCAAGGGTGCTGCAGTCAAGAAGCGTGAAGACGTGCACCGTATGGCCGAGGCCAACAAAGCGTTCTCGCACTACCGCTTCTAATTCAAGCATCAATCATTTTGCGAGGGCTTTATGGCTCGTACTACAGCAATTAACCGCTACCGTAACATCGGTATCTGCGCCCACGTTGACGCGGGCAAGACTACCACTACCGAGCGGATCCTGTTCTACACAGGTCTGAGCCACAAGATGGGCGAGGTGCACGACGGCGCCGCGACCACCGACTGGATGGTGCAGGAGCAGGAGCGCGGTATCACCATTACCTCCGCTGCCGTTACCACCTTCTGGAAAGGTTCCCGTGGTCAGTACGACAACTACCGCGTAAACGTCATCGATACCCCCGGCCACGTTGACTTCACCATTGAAGTAGAGCGTTCGCTGCGTGTACTCGACGGCGCGGTCGTTGTGTTCTGCGGTACCTCCGGCGTTGAGCCGCAGTCCGAAACCGTATGGCGTCAGGCCAACAAGTACGGCGTTCCACGTGTTGTATACGTGAACAAGATGGACCGTGCTGGTGCCAACTTCCTGCGCGTTGTCGGTCAGATCAAGAACCGCCTGGGTCACACCCCGGTTCCGGTCCAGCTGGCTATCGGTGCAGAAGACGACTTCCAGGGTCAGGTCGACCTGATCAAGATGAAAGCCATCTACTGGAACGAAGACGACAAGGGCACCACCTACCGCGAGGAAGAAATTCCTGCGGATATGGTCGAGCTGGCTAACGAGTGGCGCAACAACATGGTTGAAGCCGCCGCCGAAGCCAACGAAGAGCTGATGAACAAGTACCTTGAAGAAGGTGAGCTGACCGTCGAGGAAATCAAGGCAGGCCTGCGCGCGCGCACCCTGGCCAGCGAGATCGTTCCGGCTGTCTGCGGTTCGTCGTTCAAGAACAAGGGCGTTCCCCTGGTTCTCGACGCCGTGATCGACTTCCTGCCTGCTCCGACCGAAATCCCGGCGATCAAGGGTATCCACCCTGACCTGATCGACGTGCCGAAGGACGAAGTCAAGCCAGAGCAGTTCGACGAGCGTCACGCTGACGACAACGAGCCGTTCTCGGCTCTGGCGTTCAAGATTGCCACCGACCCGTTCGTTGGTACTCTGACCTTCGTTCGCGTTTACTCGGGCTTCCTGACCTCCGGTGACTCCGTCATCAACTCGGTCAAGGGCAAGAAAGAGCGCGTTGGTCGTATGGTGCAGATGCACGCCAACCAGCGTGAAGAGATCAAAGAAGTACGTGCGGGCGACATCGCCGCTCTGATCGGCATGAAGGACGTCACCACTGGTGACACCCTGTGCAACGCCGACAAGCCGATCATCCTCGAGCGTATGGACTTCCCAGAGCCTGTGATTTCGCTCTCCGTAGAGCCGAAAACCAAGGCTGACCAGGAGAAGATGGGTATCGCACTGGGCAAGCTGGCCCAGGAAGACCCGTCGTTCCGCGTCAAGACCGACGAAGAAACTGGTCAGACCATCATCTCCGGTATGGGTGAGCTGCACCTGGACATCCTCGTTGACCGCATGAAGCGCGAGTTCAACGTCGAAGCCAACATCGGCAAGCCGCAGGTTTCGTACCGCGAGAAGATCACCAAGTCCAACGTCGAGATCGAAGGCAAGTTCGTTCGTCAGTCGGGCGGTCGTGGTCAGTTCGGTCACTGCTGGATCCGTTTCTCGGAGCCGGATCAGGACGACAAGGGCAACATCACCGAAGGTCTGGTGTTTGCCAACGAAGTCGTTGGTGGTGTGATTCCTAAGGAATACATCCCTGCGATCCAGAAGGGTATCGAAGAGCAGATGAAGAACGGCGTTGTTGCCGGCTATCCTCTGATCGGCCTGAAGGCCGCGGTATTCGACGGTTCGTACCACGACGTCGACTCCAACGAAATGGCGTTCAAGATCGCTGCTTCGATGGCAACCAAGCAACTGGCCCAGAAGGGCGGTGGCGTGGTTCTCGAGCCGATCATGAAGGTCGAAGTTGTAACCCCGGAAGACTACCTGGGTGACGTGATGGGTGACCTGAACCGTCGTCGTGGTCTGGTCCAGGGTATGGATGAGTCGGTCTCTGGCCGTGTCGTCCGCGCTGAAGTTCCGCTCGGAGAAATGTTCGGTTACGCAACCGACGTTCGTTCCATGTCTCAGGGTCGCGCAAGCTACTCCATGGAATTCTCCAAATACGCCGAAGCTCCGTCGAACATCGTCGAAGCACTCGTTAAAAAACAAGGCTAATCCCCTTTAGGCAAGAGGTTCACTGTCGTGGCTAAAGAAAAATTTGATCGTTCCCTTCCCCACGTTAACGTCGGCACCATCGGCCACGTTGACCACGGTAAGACCACTCTGACCGCAGCTCTGACTCGCGTCTGCTCCGAAGTTTTCGGTTCGGCAGTCGTTGAGTTCGACAAGATCGACTCGGCTCCGGAAGAAAAAGCGCGCGGTATCACCATCAACACCGCTCACGTCGAGTACAACTCGAACATTCGTCACTACGCTCACGTTGACTGCCCAGGTCACGCTGACTACGTGAAGAACATGATCACCGGTGCTGCCCAGATGGACGGCGCGATCCTGGTTTGCTCGGCCGCCGATGGTCCGATGCCACAAACCCGTGAGCACATCCTGCTGTCCCGTCAGGTAGGCGTTCCTTACATTGTGGTCTTCCTGAACAAGGCTGACCTGGTAGACGACGCCGAGCTGCTGGAACTGGTCGAGATGGAAGTTCGCGACCTGCTGTCCACCTACGACTTCCCAGGCGACGACACCCCGATCATCATCGGTTCGGCTCGTATGGCCCTGGAAGGCAAAGACGACAACGAAATGGGTACTACCGCTGTCAAGAAGCTGGTAGAAACTCTGGATGCCTACATCCCTGAGCCAGTTCGTGCCGTTGACCAGCCGTTCCTGAT
Organism: Pseudomonas asiatica; assembly: GCF_040214835.1. Lineage (NCBI taxonomy): Bacteria > Pseudomonadati > Pseudomonadota > Gammaproteobacteria > Pseudomonadales > Pseudomonadaceae > Pseudomonas > Pseudomonas asiatica. Next base: position 523,632 of record NZ_CP157874.1, read on the forward strand.
GCCGATCGAAGACGTATTCTCGATCTCGGGTCGTGGTACCGTTGTTACCGGTCGTATCGAGCGTGGTATCGTCCGCGTTCAGGATCCGCTGGAAATCGTTGGTCTGCGTGACACCACCACCACCACCTGCACCGGTGTTGAGATGTTCCGCAAGCTGCTGGACGAAGGTCGTGCTGGCGAGAACTGCGGCGTTCTGCTGCGTGGTACCAAGCGTGACGACGTTGAGCGTGGCCAGGTTCTGGTCAAGCCAGGTTCGGTCAAGCCGCACACCAAGTTCACCGCAGAAGTCTACGTTCTGTCGAAGGAAGAAGGCGGTCGTCACACTCCGTTCTTCAAAGGCTACCGTCCTCAGTTCTACTTCCGTACCACTGACGTGACCGGTAACTGCGAACTGCCGGAAGGCGTTGAAATGGTAATGCCAGGTGACAACATTCAGATGACTGTCACCCTGATCAAGACCATCGCAATGGAAGACGGTCTGCGCTTCGCTATCCGTGAAGGCGGTCGTACCGTCGGCGCCGGCGTCGTAGCCAAAATCATCGAGTAATCACTCGACCGATTGAAAAAACCCCCGCTCAGCGGGGGTTTTTTTTATTGGGTTGACACTAAATTGGGGCGTCTATAGAATCACGCCTCCTTTTAGCGGGCGTAGTGCGTCCGTTGGGAACAGCCTGGAGTCTGAAATCCAATGCAAAATCAGCAAATCCGTATCAGGTTGAAGGCTTTCGACCATCGCCTGATCGACCAATCCACCCAGGAAATCGTGGAAACCGCGAAACGTACTGGTGCACAAGTGCGTGGTCCAATTCCACTGCCTACCCGCAAAGAGCGTTTCACCGTTCTGGTCTCCCCGCACGTCAACAAAGACGCGCGTGACCAGTACGAGATTCGCACTCATAAGCGTGTTCTGGACATCGTCCAGCCAACGGATAAAACCGTTGACGCGCTGATGAAGCTTGATCTGGCGGCAGGTGTGGAAGTACAGATCAGCCTCGGCTAAGACTTCGGTCTGGTCGTGTAACGCTCTGAAATGGGCGGCCATAGCGGGTGAAAGCCCCGTACACTCATGAGGTTTACAACATGACTATTGGTGTAATCGGTCGCAAGTGCGGTATGACCCGCATTTTCACCGAAGAAGGTGTCTCCATTCCGGTCACGGTCATCGAGATCGAGCCGAATCGTGTCACCCAGTTCAAAACTGAAGAAACCGATGGCTACCGTGCAGTGCAAGTCACTGTCGGCGAGCGTCGTGCTTCGCGTGTGACTGCCGCTCAGGCAGGTCACTTCGCCAAGGCCAACGTTGCCGCTGGTCGCGGTGTCTGGGAGTTCCGTCTTGAAGAAGGCGATTTCCAGGCTGGCGATCTGATCAAAGCTGAACTCTTCACTGCAGGCCAGCTGGTAGACGTTACTGGTCAGTCCAAAGGTAAAGGCTTCGCCGGTACCATCAAGCGCTGGAACTTCCGTGGCCAGGACAACACCCACGGTAACTCCGTGTCGCACCGTGTCCCAGGTTCCATCGGCCAGTGCCAGACTCCTGGTCGTGTGTTCAAGGGCAAGAAAATGTCCGGTCACATGGGCGCCGAGCGCGTGACTGTTCAGTCCCTGGAAGTAGTTCGCGTAGACGCTGAGCGCAACCTGCTGCTGGTCAAGGGTGCCGTTCCAGGCGCTACTGGCGGCGACGTGGTTGTACGTCCAGCTGTCAAGGCTCGCGGTTAAGGGGAAACTGACATGCAACTCAATGTAAATGACGCTCAGGCGATCGAAGTTTCCGAACTGACTTTCGGTGGCGAATTCAACGAGACGCTGGTACACCAAGCAGTCGTGGCCTATATGGCCGGCGGCCGTCAGGGCACCAAGCAGCAGAAGACCCGTTCCGACGTGGCTGGTGGCGGTAAGCGCCCATGGCGTCAGAAGGGTACTGGCCGTGCTCGTGCTGGTACCACTCGTGGTCCGATCTGGCGTGGCGGTGGTGTAACCTTCGCAGCTCGCCCTCAAGATCACTCGCAGAAGCTCAACAAGAAGATGTATCGCGCAGCCCTGCGCTCCATCCTCGCTGAGCTGGTGCGTAGCGACCGTCTGGTCGTGGTTCAGGACTTCGCTGTTGAAGCACCGAAAACCAAAGATCTGCTGAACAAGCTGAACGGCATGGGTCTGAACGACGTACTGATCGTTTCCGACGCTGTTGATCAGAACCTGTACCTGGCTGCTCGCAACCTGCCGCACGTCGACGTACGTGACGTACAAGGTTCCGACCCGGTCAGTCTGATCGCATACGAGAAAGTGTTGATCACTGTCTCGGCCGTGAAGAAATTCGAGGAGCTGCTGGGATGAACCAGGAACGCGTATTCAAAGTCCTCCTTGGCCCGCACGTTTCCGAGAAGGCTACCGTTCTGGCTGAGAAAAAAGGCCAGTTCGTATTCAAGGTTGCTACCGATGCAACCAAGCTGGAAATCAAGAAAGCTGTCGAAGGCCTGTTCAACGTAAAAGTTGAAAACGTGTCGACTGTTAACGTTCTGGGTAAAACCAAGCGTACCGCACGTGGTCTGGGCAAGCGTAATGACTGGAAGAAGGCGATCGTCTCCCTTCAGCCAGGCCAAGATCTCGATTTCAGCAGCAGTGCTGAGTAAGGAAGGGGTGCATCATGGCAATCGTTAAATGCAAACCGACTTCCCCTGGCCGCCGTTTCGTGGTCAAGGTGGTCAACCAGGAGCTGCACAAAGGCGCTCCTCACGCACCGCTGATCGAGAAGAAATCGAAGTCTGGTGGTCGTAACAATAATGGCCGCATCACCACTCGTCACGTTGGTGGTGGTCATAAGCAGCATTACCGTCTGGTCGACTTCCGTCGCAACGACAAAGATGGCATCCCAGCCACTGTCGAGCGTATCGAATACGACCCGAACCGTACTGCTCACATCGCCCTGCTGTGCTACGCAGACGGTGAGCGTCGCTACATCATCGCCCCTAAAGGCGTGAGCGCTGGCGACCAGCTGATCGCAGGTGCCCTGGCCCCAATCAAGGCCGGTAACTCCCTGCAGCTGCGCAACATCCCAGTAGGTAGCACCATTCACGGCATCGAACTGAAGCCGGGTAAAGGTGCTCAGATCGCTCGTTCCGCTGGTGCTTCGGCTCAGCTGATCGCTCGTGAAGGCGTCTACGTGACTCTGCGTCTGCGTTCCGGTGAGATGCGTAAAGTACTGGCTGAGTGCCGTGCGACCCTGGGCGAAGTCTCGAACTCCGAGCACAGCCTGCGTTCGCTGGGTAAAGCTGGTGCCAAACGCTGGCGCGGCGTTCGCCCAACCGTTCGTGGTGTTGCCATGAACCCGGTTGACCACCCACATGGTGGTGGTGAAGGTCGTACCTCCGGTGGTCGTCATCCGGTATCGCCATGGGGCTTCCCAACCAAGGGTGCGAAGACCCGTGGTAATAAGCGTACCGACAACATGATCGTCCGTCGTCGCAAGTAACTAGAGGGATACGACAGTGCCACGTTCTCTGAAAAAAGGTCCTTTTATCGATCTTCACCTGCTGAAGAAGGTCGAAGTGGCGGTGGAGAAGAACGATCGCAAGCCAGTTAAAACCTGGTCGCGCCGTTCGATGATCCTGCCACAAATGGTCGGTCTGACCATCGCGGTACACAACGGTCGTCAACATGTCCCAGTTCTGGTGAACGAAGACATGGTCGGCCACAAACTGGGCGAGTTCGCCGGTACCCGCACCTATCGCGGGCACGTGGCTGACAAGAAAGCCAAGCGTTAAGGGGTAAGGAAATGGAAGTAGCCGCTAAGTTGTCGGGCGCTCGCATCTCCGCCCAGAAAGCCCGCTTGGTCGCCGACCAGATCCGCGGGAAGAAGGTGGGCGAAGCGCTCAACCTGTTGGCCTTCAGCAGCAAAAAAGCCGCTGAAATCATGAAGAAAGTCCTCGAGTCGGCCGTTGCCAACGCCGAACACAACGAAGGCGCAGACGTTGATGACCTGAAGGTCTCCACCGTCTTCGTCAACGAAGGGCGTTCGCTGAAGCGCATCATGCCACGTGCCAAAGGCCGTGCTGATCGCATCGTCAAGCGGTCTTGCCATATCACTGTCAAGGTTGCGGACAAGTAACGGAGTCGATCAGATGGGTCAGAAAGTACATCCCACTGGCATTCGCCTGGGAATCGTCAAGGAGCACACCTCCGTCTGGTACGCAGACGGTGCTACTTACGCAGATTACCTGTTGAAGGATCTGAAAACGCGTGAGTACCTCCAGGACAAACTAAAAAGCGCGTCCGTAAGCCGTATCGATATTCATCGTCCGGCTCAAACTGCACGCATCACCATCCACACCGCTCGTCCCGGTATCGTTATCGGTAAGAAAGGTGAAGATGTCGAGAAGCTGCGTCAGGACCTGACCAAGCAGATGGGTGTGCCTGTGCACATCAACATCGAAGAGATCCGCAAGCCGGAACTCGACGCTATGCTGGTTGCGCAGAGCGTAGCTCAGCAGCTGGAACGCCGCGTAATGTTCCGTCGCGCCATGAAGCGCGCCGTACAGAACGCCATGCGTATTGGTGCCAAGGGCATCAAGATCCAGGTGAGCGGTCGTCTCGGCGGTGCTGAGATTGCTCGTACCGAGTGGTATCGCGAAGGTCGTGTGCCTCTGCACACCCTGCGTGCCGATATCGACTACAACACCTACGAAGCTCACACCACTTACGGTGTGATCGGTGTGAAGGTTTGGATCTTCAAAGGCGAAGTTATTGGTGGTCGCCAAGAAGAACTGAAACCACAAGCACCAGCGCCTCGTAAAAAAGCTGCTAAGTAAGGGGTACGCCAAATGTTGCAACCAAAGCGTACAAAATTCCGCAAGCAGATGACTGGCCACAACCGTGGTCTGGCACTGCGCGGTAGCAAAGTCAGCTTCGGCGAATTCGCCCTGAAAGCTGTTGCTCGCGGTCGCCTCACCGCTCGCCAGATCGAGTCCGCACGTCGTGCGCTGACCCGTCACGTAAAACGTGGCGGTAAGATCTGGATCCGTGTGTTCCCGGACAAGCCGATCTCCAAGAAGCCTCTCGAGGTTCGTATGGGTAAAGGTAAGGGTTCCGTGGAATACTGGGTTGCCCAGATTCAGCCAGGCAAAGTCCTGTATGAAATCGAGGGTGTTTCTGAAGAGCTGGCGCGCGAAGCTTTCGCCCTGGCTGCTGCAAAGCTGCCTCTCGCCACCTCCTTTGTTAAGCGGACGGTGATGTGATGAAAGCGAATGAACTTCGTGAAAAATCGGCACAGCAACTGAATGAGCAACTGCTCGGCTTGCTGCGCGACCAGTTCAATCTGCGTATGCAGAAAGCAACTGGCCAGTTGGGGCAGTCGCACCTGCTCTCGCAAGTTAAGCGTGACATCGCTCGCGTGAAAACTGTGCTCAACCAGCAGGCAGGTAAGTGATCATGGCTGAAGCTGAAAAAACCGTCCGTACGCTGACTGGCCGTGTCGTCAGCGACAAAATGGACAAGACCATCACCGTTCTGATCGAGCGTCGCGTAAAGCACCCGATCTACGGTAAATACGTTAAGCGTTCGACTAAGCTGCACGCGCACGACGAAGCCAACCAGTGCAAGATCGGCGACAAGGTTTCCATCCGTGAAACCCGTCCGCTGGCCAAGACCAAGTCCTGGGCACTGGTTGAAGTCCTCGAACGCGCTGTTGAAGTCTAAGGGCTAGGGGTCGGAGAAATTTTATGATTCAGACTCAATCCATGCTCGATGTGGCCGATAACAGCGGCGCTCGTCGCGTCATGTGCATCAAGGTGCTCGGCGGTTCGCACCGCCGTTACGCCGGCATCGGTGACATCATCAAGGTAACCGTCAAGGAAGCAATTCCGCGCGGTAAGGTCAAGAAAGGCCAAGTGATGACCGCTGTTGTAGTGCGCACCCGTCACGGTGTTCGTCGCGCTGACGGTTCCATCATTCGTTTCGACGGCAACGCTGCTGTTCTGCTGAACAACAAGCAAGAGCCGATCGGCACTCGCATCTTCGGGCCAGTGACCCGTGAACTTCGTACTGAGAAGTTCATGAAGATCGTCTCGCTCGCCCCTGAAGTGCTGTAAGGAGATCCGACATGCAAAAGATTCGTCGTGACGACGAGATCATCGTGATCGCCGGCAAAGACAAAGGTAAGCGCGGTAAGGTGCTGAAGGTTCTGGCTGATGACCGTCTGGTCGTTGGTGGTGTGAACCTGGTCAAGCGTCATACCAAGCCTAACCCGATGGCGGGCGTACAGGGCGGTATCGTCGAAAAAGAAGCGCCTCTGCACGCTTCCAACGTTGCCATCTTCAACGGCGAAACCAACAAGGCTGACCGCGTTGGTTTCAAAGTAGAAGACGGTAAAAAAATTCGTGTCTTCAAGTCGACCCAAAAAGCGGTTGATGCTTGAACACTGCTAGGTAGAAGACCATGGCACGACTGAAAGAGATTTACCGGAACGAAATCGCTCCTAAGCTTAAGGAAGAACTTAAGCTGTCGAACGTGATGGAAGTTCCGCGCGTTACCAAGATCACCCTGAACATGGGTCTGGGCGAAGCGATCGGCGACAAGAAAGTCATCGAGCACGCTGTTGCCGACCTGGAAAAGATCACCGGTCAAAAGCCGGTCGTGACTTTCGCTCGTAAATCCATCGCGGGCTTCAAAGTCCGTGAAGGCTGGCCGATCGGTGTCAAGGTGACCCTGCGTCGCGACAAGATGTACGAATTCCTGGACCGCCTGCTGGCGATCTCCCTGCCTCGGGTTCGCGACTTCCGCGGCCTGAATGCCAAGTCCTTCGATGGCCGTGGCAACTACAGCATGGGCGTGAAAGAGCAGATCATCTTCCCGGAAATCGACTACGACAAGATCGATGCTCTGCGCGGTTTGGACATCACCCTGACCACCACTGCTCGTTCGGACGACGAAGGCCGCGCTCTGCTGCGTGCTTTCAAGTTCCCGTTCCGCAACTGATTGGAGTAGGAAAATGGCCAAGAAGAGCATGAAAAACCGCGAGCTGAAGCGTCAGCTCACGGTAGCCAAGTACGCCAAAAAGCGTGCCGAGCTGAAAGCGACCATCGTCAACCTGAACGCCTCTCCTGAAGAGCGTTTCGCTGCCGTTGTCGCCCTGCAGAAGCAGCCACGTGATGCCTCCGCTTCGCGTCTGCGCAACCGTTGCCGCCTGACCGGTCGTCCTCACGGTGTATACCGTAAGTTCGGCCTGGGCCGTAACATGCTGCGTCAAGCTGCAATGCGCGGTGACGTACCAGGTCTGGTCAAGGCCTCCTGGTAATCGCTGCAGGCTGGATCCCGGCGGAAGGGGAGCAATCTTCCGACCGCCGGTGACCTCGCCAACAAACAAGCCCCTATATGGGGCTTGTTTCGTTTCTACCTTGTGTCTAGAATGACCGGCTCACCTGAGCCTGGGTTTTTTGCCCTGTCCGCTCGGGTGGTTGTGATAGCCGCAAGGCTAATAATTCTTGTATCAGGAGCATCTAGCCCATGAGTATGCAGGACCCGTTAGCGGACATGCTAACTCGCATCCGTAATGCCCAGATGGCTGAAAAGTCCGTCGTAAGCATGCCTTCCTCCACCCTGAAGGTCGCGGTTGCCAAAGTTCTGAAAGACGAAGGTTACATCGCCGGCTACCAGGTAACTGGTGAGGCCAAGCCTTCCCTGTCGATCGAACTGAAGTACTTCGAAGGCCGTCCGGTCATCGAGGAACTGAAGCGCTCCAGCCGTCCAGGCCTGCGCCAGTACAAGTCCGTCGCAGAGCTGCCGAAAGTACGTGGCGGTCTGGGCGTGTCTATCGTCTCCACCAACAAAGGTGTGATGACTGATCGCGCTGCACGCGCTGCCGGTGTCGGCGGCGAAGTTCTGTGCACAGTGTTCTAAGGGGAGATAGGCATGTCTCGCGTCGCTAAGAACCCCGTTAAGCTGCCAGCAGGCGTCGAAGTCAAATTCGCCGGCCAGCAGCTTTCGGTGAAGGGTGCCAAAGGCACTCTCGAACTGAACGTTCACTCGTCTGTTGAAGTTACCGAAGAGTCTGGCGAGCTGCGTTTCGTCGCTCGCAACGGTGACCAGCAAGCTCGCGCCATGGCCGGTACCACCCGCGCTCTGGTGAACAACATGGTCCAGGGCGTAAGCCAAGGCTTCGAGCGCAAGCTCCAGCTGGTCGGTGTTGGTTACAAGGCACAGGCCAAGGGCACCGTCCTGAACCTGGCCCTGGGCTTCTCGCACCCAGTGGACTACGAACTGCCAGCCGGTATCACCGCTGAAACCCCAAGCCAGACCGACATCCTGATCAAGGGTATCGACAAGCAGCTGGTGGGTCAGGTGGCCGCTGAAATCCGCGACTTCCGTCCGCCAGAGCCTTACAAAGGCAAGGGTGTGCGTTACGCGGACGAAGTAGTCCGTCGTAAAGAAGCCAAGAAGAAGTAGGGCCTAGCAAATGACCGACAAAAAAGTTACTCGACTGCGTCGCGCTCGCAAAGCACGTCTCAAGATGCACGAACTCGAAGTCGTGCGCCTGTGCGTGTTCCGCTCCTCGCAGCACATCTACGCCCAGGTCATTTCGGCCGACGGCAGCAAGGTTCTGGCAAGCGCCTCGACCTTGGACAAAGAACTGCGTGATGGCGCCACTGGCAACATCGACGCGGCCACTAAGGTTGGCAAGCTGGTAGCTGAGCGTGCGAAAGCCGCCGGTGTATCTCAAGTTGCCTTTGACCGTTCCGGCTTCAAGTACCATGGCCGCGTCAAAGCGCTGGCTGATGCTGCTCGTGAAGGCGGGCTGGAGTTCTAAGTTATGGCAAATAACGATCAAAAGCGCGACGAAGGCTACATCGAGAAGCTGGTTCAAGTTAACCGCGTTGCCAAAACCGTAAAAGGCGGCCGTATCTTCACCTTCACCGCGCTGACCGTGGTAGGTGATGGTAAAGGTCGTGTTGGCTTCGGCCGTGGCAAGTCGCGCGAAGTACCTGCCGCGATCCAGAAAGCCATGGAAGCTGCTCGCCGCAACATGATCCAGGTTGACCTGAAGGGCACCACCCTGCAGTACGCCACCAAGGCTGCCCACGGCGCCTCGAAGGTTTACATGCAGCCTGCCTCGGAAGGTACCGGTATCATCGCCGGTGGCGCAATGCGTGCTGTCCTGGAAGTTGCTGGTGTTCAGAACGTTCTGGCCAAGTGCTACGGTTCGACCAACCCAGTGAACGTGGTTTACGCCACCTTCAAGGGTCTGAAAGCCATGCAATCTCCTGAATCCATTGCTGCCAAGCGCGGCAAGAGCGTCGAGGAGATCTTCTGATCATGGCAACCGTAAAAGTAACGCTGATCAAGAGCGTCTCGGGCCGTCTGCCTAACCACAAGCTGTGCGTTAAGGGCCTGGGTCTGCGTCGCATCGGTCACACTGTAGAAGTCCAGGATACTCCCGAAAACCGCGGGATGATCAACAAGGCTTACTACATGCTGAAGGTCGAGGGTTAATCGATGAAACTCAATGATCTGAGTCCAGCGCCGGGTTCCCGTCGCGAGAAGCATCGTCCAGGTCGTGGTATCGGTAGCGGTCTGGGTAAGACCGGCGGCCGTGGCCACAAAGGTCAGACTTCCCGTTCGGGTGGTTCGATCGCTCCTGGCTTCGAAGGCGGTCAACAGCCGCTGCACCGTCGTCTGCCGAAGTTCGGCTTCGTTTCCCTGAAAGCCATGGACCGCGCCGAAGTGCGTCTGTCCGAGCTGGCCAAGGTGGAAGGCGACGTGATCTCCGTGCAATCCCTGAAGGATGCCAATGTGATCGGCCAGAACGTACAGCGCGTGAAAATCATGCTGTCTGGCGAAGTCACTCGCGCAGTCACCATCAAGGGTATCGCAGCCACCAAGGGTGCGCGTGCGGCTATCGAAGCAGCTGGCGGCAAGTTCGAGGAATAAATGGCTAAGCAAGGTGCTCTCTCTTCGCTCGGTAAGGGCGGGATGTCGGAACTCTGGGCTCGTCTGCGCTTTCTGTTCATGGCGATCATCGTCTATCGGATAGGTGCGCATATCCCGGTTCCTGGCATCAATCCAGACCGTCTGGCGGATCTGTTTCGGCAGAATGAGGGGACCATTCTTAGCTTGTTCAACATGTTTTCCGGTGGCGCGCTCGAGCGCATGAGCATCTTTGCACTGGGGATCATGCCGTACATCTCGGCATCGATCATCATGCAGCTGATGACGGCGGTCAGCCCGCAACTGGAGCAGTTGAAGAAGGAAGGTGAAGCTGGCCGTCGCAAGATCAGCCAGTACACCCGCTACGGCACCGTTATCCTGGCACTGGTTCAAGCCATTGGCATGTCCATTGGCCTGGCCAACCAGGGCGTGGCGTTTTCTGTAGGCCTGGGCTTCCATGTCGTCGCCGTCTCCACCTTCGTGGCGGGTGCGATGTTCATGATGTGGCTGGGCGAGCAGATCACCGAGCGCGGTGTGGGCAACGGTATCTCGATGTTGATCTTCGCGGGTATCGTTGCCGGTCTTCCGAGAGCAATCGGGCAGTCTTTCGAGTCTGCACGCACAGGCGATATCAACATTTTCGCCCTGGTCGCTATCGGTTTGCTGGCAGTAGCGATTATCGGCTTCGTGGTGTTCATTGAGCGTGGTCAGCGTCGTATCGCCGTTCACTACGCCAAGCGTCAGCAGGGCCGCAAGGTCTTCGCTGCGCAGACCAGCCACTTGCCGCTGAAGGTGAACATGGCGGGGGTTATCCCGGCCATTTTCGCGAGCAGCATTCTGCTGTTCCCGGCTTCGCTGGGTGCCTGGTTCGGTCAGTCCGAAGGTATGGGCTGGCTGCAGGACATCTCGCAGTCGATCGCTCCTGGTCAGCCGTTGAACATTCTGCTGTTTAGTGCAGGGATCATTTTCTTCTGCTTCTTCTACACAGCGCTGATGTTCAACCCGAAAGACGTAGCGGAAAACCTGAAGAAGTCCGGTGCCTTTATTCCGGGTATCCGTCCTGGTGAGCAGTCGGCACGCTACATTGATGGCGTTCTGACCCGTCTGACCATGTTCGGTGCTCTTTACATGATGGCCGTCTGCCTTCTGCCCCAGTTCCTGGTGGTGGCAGCAAATGTGCCGTTCTACCTTGGCGGGACCTCGTTGCTGATTGTGGTAGTGGTTGTGATGGACTTCATGTCCCAAGTACAATCGCACCTCGTTTCGCACCAGTACGAATCCCTGATGAAGAAAGCCAACCTGAAAGGCTACGGTGGCAGCGGTCTGCTGCGCTGATACGCCCCTAAGGTTCGAGGAGTCGGTAATGAAAGTTCGTGCATCGGTGAAAAAGCTGTGCCGTAACTGCAAGATCATCCGTCGCGAAGGCGTCGTACGAGTGATCTGCAGCGCGGAACCGCGTCACAAACAGCGCCAAGGCTGAGTGTGATCTGCGCTTCAAACCCAGCAGCTAGTGTGCTGCTGGGTTGATTATTCGTTTCTACAGCGATATTATCTCGCGCCCTATTTCTTGGCTTCCGGGGCGTAGGTAGCTGTCAATTGGAGTCCCACTGAATGGCCCGTATTGCAGGCGTCAACATTCCAGATAACAAGCATGCTGTTATCTCGCTGACCTACATCTATGGTGTCGGTCGCACTACTGCACAGAAGATCTGTGCAGACGCTGGTGTAAACCCAGCCGCTAAGATCAAGGATCTGAGCGACGAGCAAATCGAAACCCTGCGTGGCGAAGTCGCGAAGTTCACCACCGAAGGTGACCTGCGTCGTGACATCAACATGAAGATCAAGCGCTTGATGGACCTGGGTTGCTACCGCGGCCTGCGTCATCGTAAAGGTCTGCCGGTTCGCGGTCAGCGCACCAAGACCAACGCACGCACCCGTAAGGGCCCGCGTAAGCCGATCCGCAAGTAATCGCCCAGGAATATAGACATGGCAAAACCTGCTGCTCGTCCTCGTAAGAAAGTCAAAAAGACAGTGGTTGATGGCATCGCCCACATCCATGCCTCTTTCAACAACACCATCGTGACCATCACCGACCGTCAGGGCAACGCTTTGTCCTGGGCGACCTCCGGTGGTTCGGGTTTCCGTGGTTCGCGCAAATCCACCCCGTTCGCAGCCCAGATCGCTGCTGAGCGTGCTGGTCAAGCTGCGCTGGAATACGGTCTGAAGAACCTCGACGTAAACGTCAAGGGTCCAGGTCCAGGTCGTGAGTCCGCCGTTCGTGCACTGAACAGCTGCGGCTACAAGATCGCCAGCATCACCGACGTGACGCCAATCCCGCACAACGGGTGCCGTCCGCCGAAGAAGCGTCGCGTGTAATCAGGAGACAGATAAATGGCACGTTACATTGGTCCAAAATGCAAACTGTCTCGTCGTGAAGGCACTGACCTGTTCCTGAAGAGCGGCGTTCGCGCTCTGGAATCGAAGTGCAACATCGAAGCAGCCCCAGGTATCCACGGCCAGCGCCGTGGCCGTCAGTCCGACTACGGTACCCAGCTGCGCGAGAAGCAAAAAGTTCGTCGTATCTACGGTGTTCTGGAGCGTCAGTTCCGCGGTTACTACCAGGCTGCAGCCTCGAAAAAAGGCGCAACCGGTGAAAACCTGCTGCAACTGCTCGAGTGCCGTCTGGATAACGTCGTCTACCGTATGGGCTTCGGCTCGACTCGTTCCGAGTCCCGTCAGCTGGTTTCGCACAAAGCGATCAGCGTCAACGGTAAGACTGTAAACATTCCATCCTACCAAGTTCGTCCGGGTGACGTGGTCGCGGTTCGCGAGAAGTCGCTGAACCAGCTGCGCATTGTTCAAGCCCTTGAACTGTGCGCCCAGCGTGGCCGCGTTGAGTGGGTTGACGTGGATGCTGCTAAAAAGTCGGGCGTTTTCAAGAACGTTCCTGCTCGCAGCGACCTGTCTGCCGACATCAACGAGAACCTGATTGTCGAGCTCTACTCCAAGTAAGGGCTAGAAAATAGGTGCATCCATGCAGATTTCGGTAAATGAGTTCCTGACTCCCCGCCACATTGATGTGCAGGTAGTCAGTCCGACCCGCGCCAAGATTACGCTCGAGCCTCTCGAGCGTGGTTTCGGCCATACCCTGGGCAACGCGCTGCGCCGCATCCTGTTGTCCTCCATGCCTGGCTGTGCAGTAGTCGAGGCCGAGATCGACGGCGTACTCCACGAGTACTCCGCGATCGAAGGTGTTCAGGAAGACGTCATTGAAATCCTGTTGAACCTGAAAGGCCTGGCTATCAAACTGCACGGTCGTGACGAAGTTACGCTGACCTTGTCGAAAAAGGGTTCGGGGGTGGTTACCGCTGCCGATATTCAGCTGGATCACGATGTCGAGATCGTCAACCCCGATCACGTAATCGCGAACCTGGCGTCGAACGGCGCCCTGAACATGAAGCTCACTGTAGCTCGTGGTCGTGGTTACGAGCCGGCCGACTCCCGTCAAACCGACGAAGACGAAAGCCGTAGCATTGGCCGTCTGCAGTTGGACGCTTCGTTCAGCCCGGTGCGTCGTATCGCCTATGTGGTCGAGAACGCCCGTGTTGAACAGCGTACCAACCTGGACAAGCTGGTCATTGATCTGGAAACCAACGGCACCCTGGATCCTGAAGAGGCTATCCGCCGCGCTGCGACCATCCTGCAACAGCAGCTGGCCGCGTTCGTCGACCTCAAAGGTGACAGCGAGCCTGTCGTAGTCGAGCAGGAAGACGAGATCGATCCGATCCTGCTGCGTCCGGTTGACGACCTGGAACTGACTGTACGTTCGGCCAACTGCCTCAAGGCGGAGAACATCTACTACATCGGCGACCTGATTCAGCGTACCGAAGTAGAGCTGTTGAAGACTCCTAACCTGGGCAAGAAGTCCCTGACTGAAATCAAGGACGTCCTGGCCTCTCGTGGTCTGTCTCTCGGCATGCGCCTCGACAACTGGCCGCCTGCAAGTCTTAAGAAAGACGACAAGGCGACCGCCTGATCGTCGTAATCACCGAACGTAGTGTTTGGTAAGGAATGAATCATGCGTCATCGTAAAAGTGGACGTCACCTGAGCCGTACCAGCTCTCACCGCAAGGCTATGTTCCAGAACATGGCAGTGTCGCTGATCGAGCACGAGCTGATCAAAACCACCCTGCCGAAAGCCAAGGAACTGCGCCGCGTTGCCGAGCCGCTGATCACCCTGGCCAAGGAAGACAGCGTAGCTAACCGCCGTCTGGCCTTCGATCGTACCCGTTCGAAGTCCGCTGTTGGCAAGCTGTTCAACGACCTGGGCAAGCGTTACGCCACCCGTCAGGGCGGCTACCTGCGCATCCTGAAGTGCGGTTTCCGCGCTGGCGACAACGCTCCTATGGCGTACGTCGAGCTGGTTGATCGTCCGGTCGGCGGTGCTGTAGAAGCTGCTGAGTAAGACGTTCTGTCTGCTACAAAGAACCGGGCCTAGTGCCCGGTTTTTTGTTTCAAGATGTATTGTTTATTTCTATTGATACAAGTCATGTAATGCATTTGTTCTTGTAACCTTGCTCGTCAATACTCTCTCCAGAGCCGATTAGCCGGCGCTTGAAGACCGATAAGGAGAGCCCATGAGCAAGATTCTCACCACCGCCAGCGGTGCACCTGTAGCAGACAACCAGAATTCCCGTTCCGCCGGCCCGCGCGGCCCGCTGCTGCTCGACGACTTCCACCTGATCGAGAAGCTCGCCCACTTCAACCGCGAGAACATTCCTGAGCGCCGCGTACACGCAAAAGGCTCGGGCGCCTACGGCACCTTTACCGTCACCCGCGATATCACCGGTTACACCAGTGCCAAGCTGTTTGAACAGATTGGCAAGCAGACCGAAACTTTCCTGCGCTTTTCCACCGTTGGTGGCGAGCGTGGCTCCGCCGATACCGAACGCGACCCGCGTGGCTTTGCCGTCAAGTTCTACACCGAGGAAGGCAATTGGGACATCGTCGGCAACAACACGCCGGTGTTCTTCATCCGCGACCCACTGAAGTTCCCGGACTTTATCCACACCCAGAAGCGTCACCCACAATCCAACCTGAAGAACGCTCAGATGATGTGGGACTTCTGGTCGCACTCTCCCGAGGCGCTGCATCAGGTCACCATTCTGTTCTCCGATCGCGGCATTCCGGACGGCTACCGCCATATGCACGGCTTTGGTAGCCATACCTACAGCCTGATCAATGCCAAGGGTGAACGCACCTGGGTCAAATGGCACTTCAAGACCCAGCAAGGCATCAAGAACCTCGCACCGGCAGATGCCGCGCGCCTGGCAGGTACTGACCCGGACTACGCCCAGCGCGACCTGTTCGAAGCCATCGAGCGGGGCGATTACCCACGCTGGACCGTATGCATCCAGGTGATGAGCGAAGCCGAGGCTGCCAGCCGCGACGAAAACCCCTTCGACGTGACCAAGACCTGGTCGCAGAAGGACTACCCGCTGATTGAAGTGGGCGTGCTGGAGCTCAACCGTAACCCGCTCAACTACTTTGCCGAGGTCGAGCAAGCTGCGTTTGGCCCGAGCAACATGGTGCCGGGTGTTGGCCTGTCGCCGGACCGCATGCTGCAAGGGCGGGTATTCGCCTACGCCGACGCGCATCGCTACCGGGTGGGTACCAACCACCAGCAGCTGCCGGTGAACGCACCACGTTGCCCGGTCAACAGCTACCAGCGTGATGGTTCCATGGCCGCTGGCAGTTACGGCAGCGCGCCGAACTATGAGCCCAACAGCTACAGCGATGCACCGAAGCAGTCGCCACGCCACGCCGAGCCTGCGCTAGCCCTGAATGGTTCCGCAGACCGTTACGACCACCGCGAAGACACCGACTACTACAGCCACGCCGGCGCGCTGTTCCGCCTGATGAACGATGAGCAGAAAGCCCTGCTGATAAACAACATTGCCGGCACCATGGCAGGCGTCAGCGAAGACGTGATCCAGCGTCAGTTGCAATACTTCTTCAAGGCCGATCCGGCCTATGGCAAAGGGGTTGCCAAGGCCTTGGACATCAATCTCGCCTAAGTCGAAGTGATAAGAAGAACCGCCCTCATTTGGGCGGTTTTTCAATGAATATCACTACTGTTTAACCGATTTTTTGCGTCTAATTGCGCGGTTTTCAGTGACCGCAGGCAAAAGCTGGTTCACACTATGTGGCATAGACGTTTTCACATGGAGAAGCAGGGCGATGCAAGGTCACCCGGACGTAATCAACTACCTCGTTACGCTGCTGAAGGGCGAACTGGCGGCGCGTGACCAGTACTTCATTCACTCGCGTATGTACGAAGACTGGGGCCTGTCCAAGCTCTACGAGCGCATCAACCACGAAATGGAAGAAGAGACGCAGCACGCAGATGCCCTGATGCGTCGCATCCTCATGCTCGAAGGCACCCCTGACATGCGCGCGGACGACCTGGAAGTGGGCAGCACCGTGCCGGAAATGATCGAGGCTGACCTCAAGCTCGAGTACAAGGTACGCGGCGCGCTGTGCAAAGGCATCGAGCTGTGCGAGCTGCACAAGGACTACATCAGCCGCGACATCCTGCGCGCTCAGTTGGCTGATACCGAAGAAGATCACACCTACTGGCTGGAGAAGCAGCAGGGGCTGATCAAGGCCATTGGCCTGGAGAATTACCTGCAGTCGCAGATGTAAAAGCCTGGGCTGCTTTGCAGCCCTATCGCGACACAAGGCCGCTCCCACAGTGAAATGCATTACTCCAGTGGGAGCGGCCTTGTGTCGCGAAAGGGGCGCAAAGCGCCCCCAAGGCCTTACGCCCGATCCCGCTCCAGCAACGGTTTCAGGTAGTGCCCGGTATACGACTGTTTCATCGTACTCAGTTCTTCTGGCGTACCGCAGGCAATGATCTGCCCACCTTTCGAGCCACCCTCCGGCCCCAGATCCACCAGCCAGTCCGCGGTCTTGATCACATCCAGGTTGTGCTCGATCACCACCACGGTATTGCCGTGGTCGCGCAGGCGATGCAGCACGTCCAGCAACTGCTGGATATCGGCAAAGTGCAGACCCGTGGTCGGCTCATCGAGGATGTACAGGGTCTTGCCGGTGTCACGCTTGGACAGTTCGCGCGATAGCTTGACTCGCTGGGCCTCACCACCCGACAGGGTGGTCGCCGACTGCCCCAGCTTGATGTACGACAGCCCCACATCCATCAACGTCTGCAGCTTGCGCGCCAGCGCCGGCACTGCGTCGAAGAACTCGCGGGCATCCTCGATGGTCATCTCCAGCACCTCGTGGATGTTCTTGCCCTTGTACTTGATCTCCAGGGTTTCGCGGTTGTAGCGCTTGCTCTTGCACACGTCGCACGGCACGTAGATGTCCGGCAGGAAGTGCATCTCCACCTTGATCAGGCCATCGCCCTGGCAGGCCTCGCAACGGCCCCCCTTGACGTTGAACGAGAAACGCCCCGGACCATAGCCGCGCGAACGCGATTCCGGCACGCCGGAGAACAGCTCGCGGATCGGTGTGAAGATGCCGGTGTAGGTCGCCGGGTTCGAGCGAGGAGTGCGGCCGATCGGGCTCTGGTCGATATCCACCACCTTGTCCAGGTGCTGCAGGCCATCCATGCTGGCATGCGGCGCCGCTTCCAGGCTGCTTGCGCCATTCAGGGCGGTGGCGGCCAGTGGGAACAGGGTGTTGTTGATCAGCGTCGACTTGCCGGAGCCGGAAACCCCGGTCACGCAGGTCAGCAGGCCGATCGGGACTTCCAGGTCGACGTTTTGCAGGTTGTTGCCACGCGCGCCCTTGAGCTTGAGCTGCAGCTTCTTGTTGCGCGGCGTGCGCTTGGCCGGCACGACGATCTTCTTGCGCCCGGACAGGTACTTGCCGGTCAGCGAGTCGGGGTGGGCCATGACCTCCTGCGGCGAGCCCTCGGCGACGATCTGCCCACCGTGCACGCCGGCCCCCGGGCCGATGTCCACCACGTAGTCGGCCAGGCGGATGGCGTCCTCGTCGTGTTCCACCACGATCACCGTGTTGCCCAGGTCGCGCAGGTGGTTGAGGGTGGCCAGCAGGCGGTCATTGTCACGCTGATGAAGGCCGATGGACGGCTCATCGAGGATGTACATCACTCCCACCAGGCCAGCGCCGATCTGGCTGGCCAGGCGGATACGCTGCGCTTCGCCACCGGACAGGGTATCGGCGCTGCGGTCCAGGGTGAGATAGTCGAGACCGACGTTGACCAGGAACTGCAGGCGCTCGCAGATTTCCTTGAGGATCTTCGCCGCAATCTCGCCACGGCGACCGGTCAGGGTCAGCTCGCCGAAATAGTTGCTGGCTTCACCGATAGGCAGGTTGGTCACCGCCGGCAGTGTTTTTTCGCCCACCCACACGTGCCGTGCCTCACGGCGCAGGCGGGTGCCGCGGCAATCCGGGCAGGGCTGGGTGCCGAGGAACTTGGCCAGTTCTTCGCGCACGGTGGCCGACTCGGTCTCGCGGTAGCGGCGCTCCAGGTTCGGCACGATGCCTTCGAACGGGTGCGAGCGCTTGACGATGTCGCCACGGTCGTTGAGGTACTTGAAGTCGACGCTCTGCTTGCCGCTGCCCTGCAGGATCACCTTCTGGTGCTCGGCCGAAAGCTGGCCGAATGGTTCCTCCAGGCTGAAGCCGTAATGCGCGGCCAGCGAACCGAGCATCTGGAAGTAGTACACGTTGCGCCGGTCCCAGCCGCGGATCGCGCCTTCGGCCAAGGTGAGCTCGGCATTGACCAGGCGCTTGGTGTCGAAGAACTGCTTCACCCCCAGGCCATCGCAGGTAGGGCAGGCGCCAGCGGGGTTGTTGAAGGAGAACAGCTTCGGCTCCAGCTCGCTGATGGCATGGCCACAGACCGGGCAGGCGAAACGCGCGGAGAAGATCGTCTCTTCGCCTTGCTCGTCATCCATTGGTGCCACCAGGGCGATGCCGTCGGCCAGCTTGAGCGCTGTCTCGAACGACTCGGCCAGGCGCTGTTGCAAGTCGGCGCGGACCTTGAAACGGTCCACCACCACATCGATGCTGTGTTTTTTCTGCTTGTCCAGCTTGGGCAGTTCGTCGAGTTCGTAGAGCTTGCCGTTTACCCGGGCGCGCACAAAGCCTTGGGCGCGCAGCTCGTCGAACACTGCCAGGTGCTCGCCCTTGCGCTCGCGCACCACCGGCGCCAGCAGCATCAGCTTGCTGCCTTCCGGGCGCTCCAGCACCAGGTCGACCATCTGGCTGATCGTTTGCGCCTCCAGCGGGATATCGTGATCCGGGCAGCGTGGGGTGCCGACGCGGGCGTACAGCAGGCGCAGATAGTCGTAGATTTCGGTGATGGTGCCGACCGTGGAGCGGGGGTTGTGCGAGGTCGACTTCTGCTCGATGGAAATGGCTGGCGACAGGCCTTCGATGGTATCGACGTCGGGCTTTTCCATCATCGACAGGAACTGCCGGGCGTAGGCCGACAGCGATTCCACATAGCGGCGCTGGCCTTCGGCGTACAGGGTGTCGAACGCCAGGGACGACTTGCCGGAACCGGACAGGCCGGTGATCACGATCAGCTTGTCCCGGGGCAGGGTCAGGTCGATGTTCTTCAGGTTGTGGGTACGTGCCCCACGAATCAGGATCTTGTCCACTGCGGCCTCGCTCGGCGGGCATAAACAAGGAAGTATACGGCGCGCTGCCAGTACGCGGCAAAGCGTCGCGTAGATGCCGTCAAGCTGTCGGACTGATAGAATCGCCGCCGGTTCACACGAGATTAATCCATGCACGACACCCACAACGAGCGCATGAGTGGCAGCGAAACCCGCGCCGCTGGCGGCCTGGCCCTGGTCTTTGCCTTTCGTATGCTGGGCATGTTCATGGTCTTGCCGGTGCTGGCCACCTACGGGATGGACCTGGCCGGTGCCACGCCTGCGCTGATCGGCCTGGCCATTGGTGCCTATGGCCTGACGCAGGCCGTATTGCAGATCCCGTTCGGGATGATTTCCGATCGCATCGGCCGCCGGCCGGTGATTTACCTGGGGTTGGTCATCTTTGCCCTGGGTAGTGTATTGGCGGCCCAGGCCGACTCCATCTGGGGAGTGATCGCCGGGCGTATCCTGCAGGGCGCCGGGGCGATTTCCGCTGCGGTCATGGCGCTGCTGTCCGACCTCACGCGCGAGCAGCACCGGACCAAGGCCATGGCCATGATCGGCATGAGCATCGGCCTGTCGTTTGCTGTCGCCATGGTCGTTGGCCCATTGCTGACTCGTGCCTTTGGCTTGTCAGGATTGTTCCTCGCCACGGCAGGACTTGCCCTGGTAGGCATCCTGCTGATCGCCTTTGTGGTGCCCAATACCCACAGCATCCTGCAGCACCGTGAGTCGGGTGTGGCGCGCCAGGCCATCGGCCCGACCCTGCGCCATCCGGACCTTCTGCGCCTGGATGTGGGCATCTTCATTCTCCACGCCATCCTCATGGCCAGCTTCGTCGCATTGCCACTGGCCTTTGTCGAGCGCGGCGGCCTGCCGAAGGAGCAGCACTGGTGGGTGTACCTGACCGCGTTGTTCATCTCATTTTTTGCAATGGTCCCGTTCATCATCTATGGCGAAAAAAAGCGCAAGATGAAACGCGTGCTGGCCGGGGCGGTCAGTGTGTTGCTGCTGGTGGAGGTGTTCTTCTGGCAGTGGGCTGACGGTTTGCGCGGACTGGTGATCGGCACCGTGGTATTCTTTACTGCATTCAACCTGCTGGAGGCGTCGCTGCCTTCGCTGGTGAGCAAGGTGTCGCCTGCAGGTGGCAAGGGGACGGCAATGGGGGTCTACTCCACCAGCCAGTTCCTCGGCGCTGCCCTGGGAGGAATCCTCGGTGGCTGGTTGTTCCAGCACGGCGGGCTGAACATGGTGTTCCTCGGTTGTGCGGTACTGTGTGCCATCTGGTTGGTCGTCGCCTTGCGCATGAACGAGCCGCCCTATGTGACCAGCCTGCGCATGCCGCTGACGCCAGAGGCAGTCCGGGAAGCCGGCCTGACCGAGCGCCTGATGGCTGTGCCAGGTGTGACCGACGCCGTCGTGGTGGCGGAAGAAGCCGCAATCTATATCAAACTGGATACGAAAATTTTGGACCGTACGACCCTCGAGCGCCTGGTGAACCCGGCCTCTTCGGCGTGCGAAGCCTAGGAGAACGTTATGGCCCGTGGGGTTAACAAAGTCATTCTGGTCGGCACCTGTGGCCAGGATCCCGAAGTCCGCTACCTGCCCAACGGTAACGCCGTGACCAACCTGAGCCTGGCTACCAGCGAGCAGTGGACCGACAAGCAGTCGGGCCAGAAGGTCGAGCGTACCGAGTGGCACCGTGTGTCGCTGTTCGGCAAGGTTGCCGAAATCGCCGGCGAATACCTGCGCAAGGGTTCGCAGTGCTACATCGAAGGCAAGCTGCAGACTCGCGAGTGGGAAAAAGACGGCATCAAGCGTTACACCACCGAGATCATCGTCGACATCAACGGCACCATGCAGCTGCTCGGCGGTCGTCCGCAGGGCCAGCAGCAGGGCGGTGACCCGTACAACCAGGGTGGCGGCAACTACGGTGGCGGCCAGCAGCAGTACAACCAGGCCCCGCCACGTCAACAGGCCCAGCGCCCGCAACAGGCCCCTCAGCGCCCGGCGCCACAGCAGCCAGCCCCGCAGCCGGCGGCTGACTTCGACAGCTTCGATGACGATATTCCGTTCTGATCCAAGCCGTTAAGCAGCTGGCAAAAAACCAAAAACCCAAGGCAGATGTCTTGGGTTTTTTTATGAGCAAACAGTGGTAGTGCTGTGCGGGCTTTCCTCTAAAAAGAAAGCGGCGAGGATAGGGCGCCAGCTTCGCGATATCGCGGGAATCTCGGCAGCCCATTGAGTAGGAAAAATGCCATAAGATAATGCAAATTTTATATGGTTATAGGAAACGCTAACCGTAAATGTCAGAGACTTCTGAAGTTCTAGTGGGGCACACTTTTTCCTATCCTGATCGCTTAGTATTCACTTTTTAAAGGAGTGGATCATGAAAAGTGCTGAGAAGGAATGCCTGTTAGGTCAAATAAACCTGAAATCAGACGCGCGAAACTACGATGTCTCTGGTTTTTCCGAGATGTATGCAGCTCATCTTGAGGGGCCTGCTGGGGACGCTGTGTTTTACGGTCGAGTACTAATAGGCATTGGTTTCGCAATTTCCGCACTGGGCCTTGGCATCTTCCTGTTTGGTCCTGAGGTTATTTATTATGACCGGTTTTCAGGCCCCACTCTGATTCAACACATACAAGCGAACTCCGGCCTCGTTGCAATGGCCGGCGGGTTGATGATGGCGTGGGGCGGGAAGCGGCGGGATGACGGCATTGTTTATCGGGAGGATTTTCTCCTGTCCCATTACAAGTTTGTAACGGAAGATGGGCAAGATGTTAGCGGTCAGGTTTCTGTCCGATACCTGGAAGGAGATAATTTCAGTGTATTCATCGACTTGTAGTCGAGCGAGTATGTTCGGGCCTTGTTAGAGTCATATTTGTCATTGATTCAAGTTATGCCTCTTACTTGACAGTCTGCCCTCAGATCTTTTGGCTGGTGCCGTTCTGCTGTACCTGTTTGGTTGCCGGCTACAAATCAAGCCATGTGACACCGAGTGCCGTTTGGAGTGGCCTCGCGTCGTGAAACTGGCGCATAGTGCCCCAATGGCACGACTACACCAATACCAGTCCAGTTCAATAAAACAACCGCGGCTCCGGCGAGTCCAGCAAGCTGACCAGCTTGGTCAGGGCAAAGCCCAGTTCCTGGCGGCTGGGGGCCATCAGGGCGATGCGCACGCCGCAGTTGGCGTGGCTGCGTTCTGGCAGGAACTGGCTGCCACTGACTACCGTGACGCCGTTGTTACGCGCCAGGTTGGCGAATTCGTCGCTGGTCCACGGCTCCGGCAACTCCAGCCAGATGTGGAAGCTGTTGGGCTGGCTGCGGATCTTGTACTTGCCAAGGATCTCCCGGGCCATTTGCTGGCGCGCGGCCGCCTCCTCCTGTTGTTCCCGCACCAGCTGGTCGGCCATGCCGCTGTTGATCAGGTTGCTGGCCAGTTGCGCCATCAACGGTGATGGCATCCAGACGCTGCTGCGTACCATCGACGAAAGCCGCGAGAGGGTTTGCGGTGGGGCATACAGGTAACCGATGCGCAGTGCCGGCAGCACACTTTTGGACAGGCTGGTGAGGTACACCGAGCGTTCGGGCGCATACGCCGCCAGTGGCTGGTAATCCGGTGCGGGTTCAAGGAAACCGTAGATATCGTCATCGACGATGAACAGGTCGAACTCGCGGGCGATCTCGGCGATGGCCTGGCGCCGTGCGTGGGGCATGATCGAGTTGGTCGGGTTCTGGTGGGTGGTGACGCACACCAGCAGGGAAGGGCGGTGCTCCAGGCACGCCGCGCGCAATGCCTCGGGAATCAGGCCGTGCTCGTCCATGGCCACGCCGCGCAGGCGGCGGCCCATGCTGTGGGCCAGGGAGATGATGCCTGGGTAGCAGAACGACTCGCACAGCACCACATCGTCGCTCTTCGACAGGCTGCTGATGGCCACAAGCAGGCCGTGCTGGGCCCCTGAGGTAAGCACCACCTGCTGCCAGCGCGCCTCGGGCAGCCAGCGTTGGATCCAGGCGGCACCGGCCTGCTTGTGGGTCGCATGGCCGCCATCGGTGATGTAGTCGAGTACCTGCGCCAGGTCGGGTGACGCGGCCAGCTCGTTTATGGCTCCGCGCAGCCAGTCGGTCATGTGGGCATCGTTGGGTTTGATGATCGACAGGTCGATCTGGCCGCTCTCACGTTCGGCGGCCACGGGCTTCGGCCGTGCGACCGGGGCAGGAGGAGAGCTTTGCAGGTGCCGTTGCTGCAGCACGAAGGTGCCGCGGCCGACTTCGCCTACCACCAGGCCGCGCTTGGCAGCTTCGTCGTAAGCGCGCCCGATGGTGCCGGGGGTCACGTTCAGGGACTCGGCCAGGTCCTTGAGTGTCGGCAAACGTTCGCCAGCCACCAGCCGGCCACTGCCAATGTCTTGCTCCAAGGCGTCGGCAATCATCAGGTAGACCGGCTGCGCCAGGTCGCTGTAGTGAGGAACCCACATAGAAATGGCACCAGAATCTGCGAGAACGCGGAAGCCTAGCACGAAAGGTCTGATGGAAGTAATTGTGTTTTCGTACGGGTAAATTACCTCGATTGAGTCGCTTGAGGTTGTCGTGCGTTTGCATCGAATGCCCGCTTTCACAAGGCGATCCCTTCCCCGGCTGTTCTCCGCATTTCGTGGTGGCAGATGGAAACCTTTTGAAATCAATGATTTGATTGAATCGATTCAATCCAGCTGTTTTATGCGATCGAAAATGAATTGAATCGACTCTATTTTTGTAATTACAATTATTGAGTCGATGCAATGTGCGATTGCCCCAGCGGCTTTCATCGCTGGCATCGCACAGCTGTGAACGGCTTCAAAAAATACAACGTCTGCCGCCTCTGCCCGGCTTAGCACGACACCGAACGGCCTCAAGCCAGCTCAATGGAATATCACTCGAAATGGAAAGCGCACAATTGCATCAAGGGGCCGAGCCTCGGACCTCATTGGAGATCCGCCTGCCCTGGGTCACCTCCAGCGCCTGGCAAACCCTGCTGAACAACACCCCGCTCGATTTCGAGACGAGCAAAGAGCTTTACCCACAGATCAAGGATCAGGCGCAGGAAGTGCTGGGCAAGGCGCTGTGCCAGCAGATCCGCGGCTTTGTCGAAGACCCGCACCTGACCAGCATGATCGTGCGCAACTGCCCCCGCGACCGGGACATCCCGCCCACGCCCTATTCGGGCGTGCTCAGTCCGCGCAGCACACCCATTGCCTGCCTGGTCAGCCTGACCATGCAGAGCCTGATGGGGATCAACCCGGTGGTTTATGAGGGGGAGAACGATGGCCGCCTGTTCCGCCATGTCATTCCGTCGCGCAGTTCTTCCAGCCACAAGAGCTCCCATGGTTCGCGGCTGCGCTTTTCCTATCATGTGGACAACCCGGACCTACCGCTGTCTTCCGAGCCGCTTGGCACCGCTTCCTGCTGCCCGGAGTACCTGTCGTTCTTCGGGATGCGCTGTGATCCGCGCATCAGCACCACACTGGTAAACCTCGATGCAGTGGTTGCAGCGCTACCTGCATCGACCGTGCGCGAACTGTGCCTGCCGCAGTTCGAAATCCGCCGCCCGGACTCGTTTACCGGCAATCGTCGTTGTACCGCCGAGCTGCCAGTCCTTGCGCGTGGTCACGCTGGCGAATGGTTGTGTCGCTTCGACAGTGAAAACACCCACGGCCTGAATCTGCGTGCCGAGCAGGCCCTGGGCAGCCTGCGCAGTGTGCTGGAAACCCGCCGCTTCGATGAGCCGCACCTGCTGCTGCCGGGCGATTTCATGATCTTCAAGAACCAGCGCGTGCTGCATGCCCGCGATGGCTTCGAGCCACAGAACGATGGTGCCGACCGCTGGCTGTTGCGCCTGTTCGCGGTCAACGACCTGAACCGGGTGCACTTCGCCCGGGCCGATCACCTTTACGAAGTTCTCTCCTGATCCCTTTCACTGACTCGATGGACGTACTGTTATGGAACTGTTAGGCGCTTTCTGGGCGGAACACTGGTTGCTGGCGATCCTCATGCTCGGGGCGATTGCCTTCGTTGCCGGCTTCGTCGACAGCATTGCCGGTGGCGGTGGGCTGTTCCTGGTGCCGGGCTTTCTGCTGGTTGGCATGCCACCCCAGGTTGCCCTTGGCCAGGAAAAACTGGTCAGTACCCTCGGCACGCTGGCGGCCATCCGCAACTTCCTGGCCAACAGCAAGATGGTCTGGAAGGTAGCGCTGGTCGGCGTGCCATTCTCGCTGCTCGGTGCCTACCTGGGGGCGCACCTGATCGTGTCTATCTCCCAGGAAACCGTGGGCAAGATCATCCTGGCGCTGATCCCCTTCGGCATCCTCATCTTCCTCACCCCCAAGGACCGCCCGGTCGAGGAGCGCGAACTGTCATCGCGCATGCTGTTCACTGTGGTCCCGCTGACCTGCCTGGCCATCGGTTTCTATGACGGCTTCTTCGGCCCCGGTACCGGCAGCATGTTCATCATTGCTTTCCATTACCTGCTGCGTATGGACCTGGTCTCCAGCTCGGCCAACTCCAAAACCTTCAACTTCGCGTCCAACATCGGCGCCCTGGTGGCCTTCGTCATTGCCGGCAAGGTCGTCTACCTGCTGGCGTTGCCGCTGGTGGCCTGCAACATCCTCGGTAACCACCTGGGCAGCGCACTGGCCCTGCGCAAGGGCAACGAAGTGGTGCGCAAGGCGCTGGTGTTCTCGATGCTCTGCCTGTTCACCAGCCTGGGCGTGAAGTACCTGGCCTGACCCTTCCATAGGAGACAACTGATGAAAACCGCATTCGTAACTGGCGCCTCCTCGGGCTTTGGCCGCGCCATCTGCCGTACCTTGATCGGCAAAGGCTACCGCGTGATCGGTGGCGCCCGGCGCATGGACAAGCTGCAAGCGCTGGAGGCCGAGCTGGGCGTCAATTTCATTCCGCTGGCGCTGGACGTCACCGACCCGGTGTCGCTCGAGGCGGCGGTCGAGCAGATTCGTGATGCTTCGCTGCAGATCGACCTGCTGGTCAACAATGCCGGGCTGGCGCTGGGCGTGGACCGTGCCCAGGCCAGCAGTGCGGAAAACTGGCAGCGGATGATCGACACCAACATCACCGGCCTGGCCATGGTCACCCACAAGATCCTGCCGCAGATGGTGGAAGCCGACAGCGGCATGATCATCAACATCGGCTCGATCGCCGGCACCTACCCCTACCCGGGCGGTAACGTGTATGGCGCCAGCAAGGCCTTTGTCCGCCAGTTCAGCCTCAACCTGCGCGCCGACCTGGCGGGCACCCGCGTGCGAGTGAGCAACATCGAGCCAGGGCTGTGTTCGGGGACCGATTTCTCGGTGGTGCGCCTGAACGGTGACCTGGATGCCGTGCAGGCGCTGTATCGGGATGTGGAGGCCATCCTGCCCGAGGACATCGCGGCCACGGTGGCCTGGATTGCCGAGCAGCCGGCGCATGTGAACATCAATACCATCGAGATCATGCCGGTGGCCCAGAGCAGTGCGGCGCTGAACGTGGTGCGCAACCTTCCGCTTTGCTGATCGGCTGGTGGTGGATGGCACCGGCGTTGCCGGTGTTCGCGGGCACGCCCGCTCCCATAGGAATAGCGGCCTGCTTCGGGCATGTGCAGTACCTGTGGGTTTACCCGCGAATCTGGCAACACAGCGCCCTCAGCTGACCCATGTCATCGCACCTTCTCGATTCTTGGCTAGTCTTAACTGTTGGCGGCCATCAATTGGCCGCCACCGTGACTACCAAGAGGCGCCGGCCATGTTCCGTGCGTCCACCACCTGATCAGGAGTGCACGATGGACCTGAACCGTCGGCAGTTCTTCAAGGTCGCCGCCGTCGGCCTTGGAGGCTCGAGCCTTGCGGCGTTGGGCATGGCCCCGACACCAGCATTCGCCGAGCAGGTGCGTCACTTCAAGCTGGCGCATACCAAAGAAACCCGTAACACATGCCCCTACTGCTCGGTCGGCTGCGGCCTGATCATGTACAGCCAGGGCGATGCGGGCAAGAACGTCAAACAGAACATCATCCATATCGAAGGTGACGCCGACCACCCGGTCAACCGCGGCACCCTCTGCCCGAAAGGCGCTGGCCTGCTGGACTTCATCCACAGCCCGAGCCGCCTGCAGTACCCCGAGGTACGCAAGCCTGGCAGCAAGGAGTGGGTGCGGGTCAGCTGGGACGAGGCGCTCGATCGCGTCGCCGACCTGATGAAGCAGGACCGCGACGCCAACTTCATCGAAAAGAACGCCCAGGGGCAAACGGTCAACCGCTGGCTCACCACCGGTTTTCTCGCTGCTTCCGCCGCCTCCAGCGAGGCTGGCTACCTGACCCACAAGGTCGTCCGCGCAACAGGCATGCTGGGGTTCGATAACCAGGCTCGTGTCTGACATGGCCCGACGGTGGCAAGTCTTGCCCCGACGTACGGCCGTGGCGCCATGACCAACCACTGGTCCGATATCGCCAACGCGAATCTGGTCCTGGTGATGGGTGGCAACGCAGCAGAAGCGCATCCGTGCGGCTTCAAGTGGGTGACCGAGGCCAAGGCGCACAACAAGGCGCGGCTGATCGTGGTCGACCCGCGGTTTACCCGTACCGCTTCGGTGGCGGACTACTACGCACCGATCCGTACCGGTACCGACATCGCCTTCATGGGCGGGCTGATCAATTACCTGCTGAGCAACGACAAGATCCAGCACGAGTACGTGCGCAACTACACCGACGTGTCGTTCATCGTCAAAGAGAACTATGGCTTCGAGGATGGCCTGTTCAGCGGCTACGACGAGGCCAAGCGCGTGTATTCCGACAAGTCCGGCTGGGGTTACGAGCTGGGTGAGGACGGTTTTGCCAAGGTCGACCCGACCCTGCAGCACCCGCGCTGCGTGTTCCAGCTGATGAAGCAGCACTACAGCCGCTATACCCCGGAACTGGCGAGCATGACCTGTGGCATGCCGCAGGACGCCATGTTGAAGATCTGGGAAGAGATCGCTACCTGCTCGGTACCGGGCAAGACCATGACGATCCTCTATGCGCTTGGCTGGACGCAGCACTCGATCGGCGCGCAGATCATCCGCAGTGCGGCCATGGTGCAGTTGCTGCTGGGTAACGTCGGCATGCCGGGTGGCGGGGTCAACGCCTTGCGCGGGCACTCCAACATCCAGGGCCTGACCGACCTCGGCCTGCTGTCCAACTCGTTGCCGGGTTACCTGACCCTGGCCGGCGATGCCGAGCAGGACTATGCCGCCTATATCGACAAGCGCGCCTCCAAGCCACTGCGCCCTGGCCAACTGTCGTACTGGCAGAACTACGGCAAGTTCCACGTCAGCCTGATGAAAGCTTGGTACGGCGCCAATGCCACCGCAGAGAACAACTGGGGCTACGATTGGCTGCCCAAGCTCGATGTGCCGGCCTACGACGTGCTGCGCATGTTCGAGATGATGGGCCAGGGCAAGGTCAACGGCTACATGTGCCAAGGTTTCAACCCGATAGCCGCGCTGCCGGACAAGAACCGCGTCACCGCGGCCCTTGGCAAGCTCAAGTGGCTGGTGATCATGGACCCGCTGGCCACCGAGACCTCGGAGTTCTGGCGCAACGCCGGGCCGTTCAATGATGTAGACACGGCCAACATCCAGACCGAAGTGATCCGCCTGCCCACCACCTGCTTCGCCGAGGAAGACGGCTCGCTGGTCAACAGCAGCCGCTGGCTGCAGTGGCACTGGAAGGGCGCCGACGGCCCGGGCGAGACCCGCACCGACGTTCACATCATGAGCGAGCTGTTCCTGCGCCTGCGCCAACGCTACCAGGCCGAGGGCGGCGCCTACCCTGATGCGCTGATGAACATCAACTGGCCATACAAGGTCCCTGAAGAGCCATCCCCGGAGGAACTGGCCAAGGAAATGAACGGCTGGGCGGTGGCCGACGTCACCGACCCGACTGGCGCAGTGCTCAAGGCCGGCCAGCAACTGGCGGGCTTTGGCCAGCTCAAGGACGACGGCAGCACCGCGTCCGGCTGCTGGATCTTCGCCGGCAGCTGGACCGAGCAGGGTAACCAGATGGCTCGCCGTGACAACAGCGACCCGTATGGCATGCACCAGGTGCAGAACTGGGCCTGGGCCTGGCCGGCCAACCGCCGCATCCTCTACAACCGTGCCTCCAGCGACCCGCAAGGCAAGCCGTGGGACCCGGAGAAGAAGCGCCTGGTTTGGTGGAACGGCAAGGCCTGGACCGGCACCGACGTGCCCGACTTCAAGGTCGACTCGCCGCCCGAGGCGGGGATGAACCCGTTCATCATGAACCCCGAAGGCGTGGCGCGCTTCTTCGCCATCGACAAGATGGCCGAAGGCCCGTTCCCCGAGCACTACGAGCCGTTCGAGACGCCGATTGGCATCAACCCGCTGCACCCGCAGAACAAGAAGGCCACCAGCAACCCGGCCGGGCGGGTCTTCGACTCGGTGTGGGACAGCCTCGGCAAGCACGACGAGTTCCCGTACGCGGCGACCACGTACCGGCTGACCGAGCACTTCCACTTCTGGAGCAAACATTGCCGGCTCAACGCCATTGCCCAGCCCGAGCAGTTCGTCGAAATCGGCGAGGTGCTGGCCAACGAGAAAGGTATCAAGGCCGGTGACCGGGTGCGGGTGTCGAGCAAGCGCGGGCACATCGAGGCGGTGGCAGTGGTGACCAAGCGGATTCGCCCGCTCCAGGTCAACAACCAGACTGTGCACCAGATCGGTATCCCGCTGCACTGGGGCTTCACCGGGGCTACGCGGCATGGCTACCTGACCAACACCTTGGTGCCTTTCCTGGGTGACGGCAATACCCAGACGCCAGAGTCCAAGTCGTTCCTCGTCAAAGTGGAGAAACTCTGATGGCCAGCCAAGACATCATCGCCCGCTCGGCCACCACCACCGTACCGCCTTCGGTACGCCAGCAGCAGGAAGTCGCCAAGCTGATCGACACCACCAAGTGCATCGGCTGCAAGGCCTGCCAGGTGGCGTGTTCGGAGTGGAACGAACTGCGTGACGAGGTCGGCCACAACCACGGCACCTACGACAACCCCCAGGACCTCACCGCCGAGACCTGGACCCTGATGCGCTTCACCGAGCACGAGCGCGACGACGGCAACCTGGAGTGGCTGATTCGCAAGGACGGCTGCATGCACTGCGCCGAGCCAGGTTGCCTGAAAGCCTGCCCGAGCCCGGGGGCGATCATCAAGCACGCCAACGGCATCGTCGACTTCAACCAGGACCACTGCATTGGTTGTGGCTACTGCATCACCGGTTGCCCGTTCAACATCCCGCGCATCTCGCAGAAGGACCACAAGGCGTACAAGTGCACCCTGTGTTCCGACCGCGTGACCGTGGGCCTGGAGCCGGCCTGCGTGAAAACCTGCCCGACCGGGGCCATCGTGTTCGGCACCAAGGACGAGATGAAGGTGCATGCCGCCGAGCGCATCGTCGACCTCCAGTCGCGGGGCTACGACAAGGCCGGGCTGTACGACCCGGACGGCGTCGGCGGCACCCACGTGATGTATGTGCTGCACCATGCCGACACGCCGAAGCTGTACGCCGGCCTGCCGGACCAGCCGGTGATCAGCCCGCTGGTTGGGTTGTGGAAGGGCTTCACCAAGCCGCTGGCGCTGCTGGCCATGGGCGCGGTGGTGCTGGCCGGGTTCTTCCACTATGTGCGGGTCGGGCCACAGCGGGTGGAGGAGGACGAGCCCCCGGCATCTGCGGATGAAAGCGTGCATCAGGTGGACCCGTCGGTCCATGTCTATGATCCGACCAAGCCCGGCGGGCAAGGGGAGCAGCGACCATGAACGACAACAAACCCATCCTGCGCTACAACGCCAACGAGCGCAGCAACCACTGGGTCGTCGCGATCCTGTTCGTCCTGGCTGGCCTGTCGGGGCTGGCGCTGTTCCATCCGGCGCTGTTCTGGCTCAGCAACCTGTTCGGCGGTGGGCCGTGGACACGCATCCTGCACCCCTTCATCGGGGTGGCGATGTTCGTGTTCTTCCTCGGCCTGGTGCTGCGTTTCTGGCGGGCCAACTTCATCACTGCCAACGACCGCCTGTGGCTGCGCCGCGTGGACCGGGTGATGCTCAACAAGGAGGAGGGTGTGCCACCGATCGGCAAGTACAACGCCGGGCAGAAGCTGTTGTTCTGGACTCTGCTGGTGTGCATGCTGGTGCTGCTGGTCAGCGGCGTGGTGATCTGGCGCGCATACTTCAGCCATTTGTTCGGCATCGAGGTCATTCGCCTGTCCGCGCTGCTCCACGCCCTGGCGGCGTTCGTGCTGATCCTCAGCATCATCGTGCACATCTACGCCGGCATCTGGATCAAGGGCTCGATCGGCGCCATGCTGCATGGCTGGGTCAGCCGCGCCTGGGCGCGCAAGCACCATGAGTTGTGGTACCGCGAAGTGACCGGTGACAAGACGCCGGGCAATCACGGACGAAAAGAAGGATGAGCGCTTGAGCACGATACTCGAACCCGGGCAGATCGAAGCGTCGGCAGTGATGCCGCCGTTTCTGCACCTGCCCCCCGCCAACCTGTTCGAACTGCGCGCCGAGCGCCTGGAGCAGCTGGCCGAGGGCAATGCCCTTGGCGAATACCTGAAGCTGGTGGCTCGTTTGTGCCGTATCCAGCAGCAGCTTGTGGATAACCCGCCCGCTGGCATGCCGGTGGCCGAGGAACGTCAGCGCCTGTGCATAAGTCATGGTTTGCCGCCACTGGCGGCGGACAGCCTGGTGCGGGAAGGGTCGTGGCTGGTCTGGTTGCAGGCCTTGCTTGAGCACCTCGACGCGGACATTAGCGGTCCGTTGGGGGAGGCGCTGCAAGCCCTGCGCAGCAGTGACGACCATCAACGCAAGGGTTGGGGCATCGCCTTGCTCGCCGGCCAGTACGACGCAGTGCCCGCGGCACTGGTGCCGTTCATTGGGGCGGCCTTGCAGGCGGCCTGGTCCAGCTGGTTGCTGGCGCTGCCCGCGCCAGAGCTCAAGCCCGCCGACAGCCTGGCCCAGTGCCCGGCCTGCGGTTCGCCGGCGATGGCCGGGGTGGTGCGCAACCGCGGCAAGCACAATGGCCTGCGTTACCTGGCTTGTTCGCTGTGTGCCTGCGAATGGCATGTGGTGCGGGTCAAATGCGTGTACTGCGAGTCGAGCAAGGACCTGCGCTATACCAGCCTTGACGATGACCGCCATGCGCCGGGCAAGGCGCCGCTACGGGCAGAGTGCTGCCCGGAGTGCGAGAGCTACCTGAAGCAGAACTACCTGGAAAACGATGCGGCGGCCGAGCCGCTGGCCGATGACCTGGCCAGCCTGGCACTGGACATTCGCCTGGACGAGGAGGGCTTCCATCGGTTGGCACCGAACCTGATGCTCGCACCCGGGTAATGGAGAGTGTCTACACTGTAAGACCGAGTCGCCTTCTTCGCGGGTAAACCCGCTCCCACAGGGCCCGCGCAGCTTTTGAGGCTTGCACGGCCCTTGTAGGAGCGGGTTTACCCGCGAAGAGGCCAGTACAGACAACGGATCAGTCCAAGGTAGTACCGCATGTCCTCCAGCCTAGCCAGTGACACCCCACGCCTGCCCTCCATCGACACCCTTTTGCGCCACCCGGCCTGCCTCCCGCTGATCGACCGCCACGGTCGCGACGCGGTCCTGGCCACCCTGCGGCAACTGCTCGACGATTTGCGCGACCCCGCCCGCACCGGCCAACTCAGTGCCGCCGAACTGGCCGCTGAAGTCCTGCTGGGCCGCACTGGCGAACGTTTGGCCACCCAGCAACGCAGCCAGGTCCGCCGTGTGTTCAACCTCACCGGCACCGTGTTGCACACCAACCTCGGCCGCGCCTTGTTGCCAGAGGAGGCCATCGAGGCCATGCAGACCGCCGCCCGCTACCCGCTCAACCTGGAATTCGACCTGGCCACCGGCAAGCGCGGCGACCGTGACGACCTGATCGAAGGCCTGATCCGCGAGCTGACCGGCGCCGAAGCCGTCACCGTGGTCAACAACAACGCCGCCGCCGTGCTGCTGGCGCTCAACAGCCTGGGCGCGCGCAAGGAGGGGATCATCTCCCGCGGTGAACTGATCGAGATCGGCGGTGCCTTCCGCATCCCAGACATCATGGCTCGCGCCGGCGTGAAGCTGCACGAAGTCGGCACCACCAACCGCACCCACGCCCGTGACTACGAGGCCGCCATCAGCCCACGTACCGGCCTGCTGATGCGGGTGCATTGCAGCAACTACAGCATTCAGGGCTTTACTACCCAGGTGCCCACTGCCGAGCTGGCGCGCATCGCCCACCAACATGACTTGCCTCTACTTGAAGACCTTGGCAGCGGCAGCCTGCTTGACCTTACCCGCTGGGGCCTGCCCGCCGAGCCGACCGTGCGCCAGGCCTTGGCTGACGGCGCCGATATCGTCACCTTCAGCGGCGACAAACTGCTGGGCGGGCCGCAAGCCGGAATCATCGTCGGGCGCAAGGAGCTGATCGCCAGGATCAAGAAGAACCCGCTCAAGCGCGCGCTGCGGGTCGACAAGATCACCCTGGCCGCACTCGAAGCGGTGCTGGCGCTGTACCGCAACCCCGACCGCCTGGCCGAGCGCCTGCCCAGTCTGCGCCTGCTGACCCGCAGCCAGGTAGAAATCCAGTCCCAGGCCGAGCGCCTGGCGCCAGAGCTCAAGGCCCGCCTCGGCGAACAATGGGCGGTCAGTGTGGAGCCGGCGTTGGGCATGATTGGCAGTGGCAGCCAACCGGTGGCCCGCCTGCCGAGCGCGGCGTTGTGCCTGCGCCCGCAGGTGTCGAAGAAGCTGCGCGGGCGCAGCCTGCATGTGCTGGAGCGGGCCTTGCGTGACTTGCCGGTGCCGGTGCTCGGCCGTATCGCCGATGACGCACTGTGGCTGGACCTGCGCCAGCTGGATGACGAAGCCCAGTGGCTGGCGCAGTTGCCCGCCCTGCAATTGGGGCCGGTACAGTGATCGTTGGTACCGCCGGCCACATCGACCACGGCAAGACCGCATTGCTCCAGGCCCTGACCAGCCAGGCCGGTGACCATCGCCAGGAGGAGCGCGCCCGTGGCATGACCATCGACCTTGGCTACCGCTATGCGGCGTTGACCGAGGGGGCAGCGCTGACCGGCTTCATCGATGTACCGGGCCATGAGCGCTTTATCCACAACATGCTGGCCGGCGCCCACGGCATCGACCTGGTGCTGTTGGTGGTGGCGGCCGACGACGGGGTGATGCCACAAACCCGAGAGCACCTGGCGATCATCGAGCTGCTGGGCATCCCTCAGGCCCTGGTGGCGATCAGCAAATGTGACCGGGTAGAGCCGGCCCGCCTGGTCGAAGTGCAGGCACAGGTCAGCGAGCTTCTGGCGCCGGGCCCGTATGCTGGTGCACGGCAGTTTCCGTTGTCGAGTGTGACCGGCGAAGGTATCGATGCCCTGCGCCAGGCCGTGCTGGCCGCGCAACAGCGCGTGCGCCAACGCAGCGTGCGTGGCGGTTTCCGTCTGGCCGTCGACCGCGCCTTCGCCGTTACCGGTGCGGGTGTTGTGGTCACGGGCACGGCGCTGGCTGGGCGGGTCAGTGCTGGCGACACCTTGTTGCTGGGCAAGGCCGGTAAACCGGTGCGGGTGCGTGGCCTGCATGCGCAGAACCAGGCCGCGCTGGTGGCCGAAGCGGGCCAGCGGGTGGCACTGAACATCGCTGCCGAACGGCTGGCGGTGGAGCAGGTGCGCCGGGGGGACTGGCTAGTGCCCGAGTGGCTGCACGCCCCCAGTGTGCGGGTGGATATCGAGCTGAACCTGTTGCCGGGCGAGACCCGTACCTTCGAACATTTCAGCGCTGTGCACGTGCACCTCGGCACCCAGGACGTAACCGCCCGGGTGGCCTTGCTCGAAGGTGAAACCCTGGCGGCGGGCCAGCGCATGTTCGCCCAGTTGTTGCTCAACGCGCCGCTGCAGGCGGTACACGGCGACCGCCTGGTGCTGCGCGACCAGCGTGCCCAGCGCACCTTGGGGGGCGGCAAGGTGCTCGACCCGTTCGCGCCAAGCCGTCAGCGTCGCAGCGATGAGCGCCTGCGCCAATTGCAGGTGCTGCGTGATGCCGAGGACCTGGAGCAGGCCTTGCCGGCACTGCTTGCCAGCGCACCAGGGGGTATCGACCCACAGCGTCTGGAGCGGCAGTTCAATCGCCTGCGCGAAACCTGGCAGTTGCCGGAAGACGTGCTGGTGGTGGCCACGCGGCAGGGCCAACTGCTGTTTGCCAGTGCCCGGTGGCAGGCGCTCAAGCGCCAGGTGCTGGAGCAGCTGGCGCGGTTCCATGAACAGGAGCCCGATCAGCTTGGCCCGGACCGCGACCGCCTGCGCCGCTTTGCTGCCTTGCCGCTGGAGCGGCCCGCTTTTGTCAGCCTGCTGGATGAGTTGCTCGAGGACGGCGCCATTGCCAGCAGCGGGCCTTGGCTGCACCTGCCCGATCACAAGGTGCAGCTGAGCGAAGCCGACAGTGCGTTATGGGCAAATCTGCAACCGAAGCTGCTGGCGGGGCAATACGATCCGCCCTGGGTCAGGACGCTGGCGAGCGAGGAAAATTGTGCCGAAGCCGATGTGCGCCTGTTGCTGCGCAAGCTGGCCCGGCTGGGCCTGGTGCACCAGGTGGTGCGCGACCTGTTCTACCCCGAGGCGACGCTACAGCGCATGGCAGAGCTGCTGCTGGGGCAGGCCAGTGAAACGCCGATAGTGCAGGTTGCCGCGTTTCGCGATATGTTGGGCATCGGTCGCAAGCGCAGTGTGCAGATTCTGGAGTACTTCGACCGCATCGGCCTGACCCGGAGGGTGGCCGATCAGCGTCACATTCGCGCCGACAGCGCCCTGGCCCAGCAGCAGGCCAGGCACTGAGTTCAAGGAAGGCAATCGCGCCCGGTGGCGCGGCCGGGCTTCAAACCCGGTTGGGGACGGCAGCCGTTCCCGGGCAGGTTCGACTCCCGCTGCCTTCCGCCATTTTCTTTTGCCTGTCAGGGCCCTATCGCCGGCAAGCCAGCTCCCACAGGTACTCCACAGGCCTCAGGCCTTGTGTTATCCCTGTGGGAGCTGGCTTGCCGGCGATAGGGCCAGACCAGGCAACACTCAGGCCCGTTCCCCACACAGATCCAGGGCAAACCACCGCTCCGCCGTGTCCACATCCAGCCCGGCCCCCAGCAACGCAACCATCTTGGCCAGCGCCGCCTCCCGGGTCATGCCACCGCCACTGACCAGCCCGGCCCCGCGCAAGCGGTTACCCGCCGCATAGGTGTCGAACACCACCGACCCCTCAGGGCACTGGCTGATAGCCGCCAGCATCACGCCCCGCTGGCGTGCCGCGCTCAGCACATCCAGCAACGCCTGGTCATCCGACGGCCCGGTACCGCTGCCGTAGCACTCCAGCAGCAACCCCTGCACGCCGCTGCCCAGCAGTGCCTGCAAGTGCCCGGCCTGCAGGCCCGGGAACACCGGCACTACCGCCAGGTTGACCGGCTGGCGCGGGTGCTTGTAGCCAAGTTCGGCTGGGATCGCCGTGGCGCGCTCACCGTCACGATGACGCGGCAGCGCGGCAAAGGCATCGAACGCCTCGCTGCGCAGCTTCGACGCCCGGCAGCCATGCAGCAGCTGCCCATGGAAGTACAGCTGCACACCATCTTCCAGCCCCTGTTCGAACTGGCGCAGTGCGCCGCACAGGTTGTCCCAGGCGTCGCTGTCCGCGCTACCCGCCGGCAGCATCGAGCCGGTCAGCAGCACCGGCACCGGCAGGCCCAGCAGCAGGAACGACAATGCCGCGGCGCTGTAGGCCAGGCTGTCGGTGCCATGCAGCACCAGCACGCCATCATGGCCAGCCACCTCTACCGCTGCGACGATGGCATCGCGCATCGCCAGCCAGTTGTGCTGTTGCATGTTGGCGCTGTCGAGCAGCGGGTTCAGTTCCTGCAGGGTCCATTGCACCTGGGGCGCATCGGCCAGCTGGGCGAAGTGTTCACGCATCCGCGCTTCGAAACCACCGGCCGGCGCCAGGCCTTCCGGTGTTTCGAGCATGCCGATGGTGCCACCGGTATAGAGAACGAGAAGATTCTTTACTGCACGCATGGAAAGCATCCGTAGCGATGAGCGGAGAAAGAAAAGCCGCCCGCGGACGGGGCGGCTGGGCAGGAGAGGATATCAGCGCTGCGTCTGAGCTTGGCCGACTGCTTTGTCAGTGGCTGTTTCCGCCTGCGGATTGGCAGGCCAGGCATTGCGGTCCAGGTCCAGGTCGGTGAACTTGGCCGAGTCGAACACTGGCTGGTCGACGCCCGCCTTGCGCTGGTCGTCGTAGTCGCGCATCACCCGCAGGCCGACCTTGAACAGCAGGGCCAGGGCCACCAGGTTGACGAAGGCCAGGCAGGTCATGGTGATGTCGGCGAAGGCGAACACGGTCGACAGGTCTTGCATCGAACCCCATACCACCAGCGCCAGCACCAGGCCACGGAACACCATCAGTACCACGCGGTTGCGGCTGAGGAACTGCAGGCTGTTTTCGCCCAGGTAGTAGTTGTAGAGGATGCAGGTGAAGACGAACAGCGACAGCGCCACGCTGACGAACACGCGGCCCCAGTCACCGACCACGGCGGCCAGCGAGTTCTGGGTCAGGACGATGCCGTCACCTTCGAAGCCCGGGGTGTAGAAGCCCGACAACAGGATCAGCAACGCGGTGCAGGTGCAGATCACGAAGGTGTCCAGGAACACGCTGAAGGCCTGGACAACGCCCTGGGCACCAGGGTGTTTCACGGCGGCCACGGCGGCGACGTTAGGCGCACTGCCCAGGCCCGCTTCGTTGGCGAACACACCGCGCTTCACGCCCATGACGATGGCGCTGCCGAGCAGGCCGCCGAATGCCGGGTCGAGGCCGAAGGCGCTCTTGAAGATGGTTTCCAGCATGGCTGGCACGTGCTCGATCTGGGTACCGATCACGTACAGGGTTACGCCGATGTAGGCCAGGGTCTTGACCGGTACCAGCAGGTCGGACACCGCAGCGATGCGCTTGATGCCGCCGATGAAGGTGATGGCCAGCAGCACGGCGAGGACGATGCCGGTGTGCTTGGGGTCGAAGGCAAAGGCGTTCTGCAGCGAGTGGGTCACGGTGTACGACTGCAGGCCGATGAAGGCGAAGCCGTAGGTGACCAGCAGCAGGATCGAGAACACGATGGCCATGCTTTTCAGCTTGAGGCCGTGCTGGATGTAGTAGGCCGGGCCACCACGGTACAGGCCGTCGCCATCGGCGCGCTTGTAGACCTGGGCCAGGGTGCATTCGAAGAAGCTGCTGGACATGCCCACCAGTGCGGTGACCCACATCCAGAACACAGCGCCTGGTCCACCCAGTGTCACGGCAATGCCGACACCGGCGATGTTACCGGCGCCCACGCGGCCGGCCAGGCTCAGCATCAGGGCCTGGAAGGAGCTCAGCTGGCCTGCCTGGCCACGCAGCGATTCTTTGAACACACCGAACATGTGGCCAAAATGGCGGAACTGGACGAACCGGGAACGGATGGTGAAGTAGCTACCCAGCCCTACGATCAGCACAATGAGAAGTTTCCCCGAGAGGAAATCGTTGAGTACTTCGAGCATTGGAAAATGACCTCGATTCTTATTGTTCGTGTGGAAAGATCAGCGGACGGCAGGCGCACCGCTATTCGTGGGGCGCATGGTTGGCTATGACAAGAGCGGTTACAATTTCGCGGGTTGCTCTGATTTGGTGCAACTTGATGCTACAATTGCGCCATTCGCGTCACCTGAGTCCCGAGTCATGAGCGATCATTTCGCTACCAACCTCAAACTGGCCTGCAGCCACTACCGCTCTATCTCCGAAGTTTGCCGCCAGCTGTCGATCAACCGCGCGCAGTTCAACAAGTACCTGAGCGGGCAGAGCCGCCCGACGGCCTACAACCTCAAGCGCATCGGCGATTTCTTCGGGGTCGAAGATTACGAATTGCATTTGCCACCCGAGCAGTTCAGCCGCCTGATCGGTGCTCGCGTGTCGACCCCGGCCGAGCAGCCTGGCGACCCGATCAGTGATCTGTTCCGTCCGTTGCACGCCCATGCGGGGAACCTGTCGCGCTATTGCGGTTACTACCTGGAATATTCCAACTGCATGTCGGTTCCGGGCACGGTCCTGGTGTCGTTGGTTCACCTGTGGGAGGAGCGCGGGCAGTTCCTTTTCGAACGCCAGGAACGCCAGGAGCGTTCCAGCGCCACCAACCCCCATGCCGAGGTGCGTTGTCGCTATCTGGGAGCGGCGTTCCAGTTGCAGGACCGGATGTTCCTGGTCGATTACGAGTCGCTGACGTTCAACGAGATGAGCCAGACTATCCTCATCCCCAGTTTCAAAAGCCGCATTACCCGCCTCAACGGCCTGAAGGCCGGCGTATCCAGCGGAGACCGGCGCAACCCGGCCTGCACTCGGGTTGTGTGGGACTACCTGGGAGAGGAGATCAATCGCATAAATGTCTACCGGCAGGTAAAACTGTACCAGCCGGATGATCCCCGCATAGATGACGATGTGCGTGAGCGCCTCAGCGTGGGGCCGTTGCGTAACAGTCTGTTCGAAATCGAGTGATGCTTTTTTCAGAGAACAAGTTGATGTAACCACTCGCCAACAGGGTTGCCTGGGTCGAGCAGCAACTTGATTGCCATGATGCAGCAAACACAGACCAGCAATGGCTTGATCAGCCGTGGGCCAAAGTGCACTGCGCAGCGTGCGCCCAATTGAGCCCCCACAAAAGCCGCGAACGCCATTGCCAGCGCCAGTGGCCAGATGATCGCCCCGCTGAGTGAAAAGACTGACAATGCGCCCAGGTTACAGGCTGCGTTCAAAAGCTTGCTGGTGCACACGGCTTGTATCAAGTGCTGGCCCAAGAGGATCACGCAGGCCAGCATGAAGAACGAGCCGACACCAGGGCCGAAGATACCGTCATAAAAGCCAATGATCGGTGCAACCGTCACGCAGAACAGGCTGGTCGATACCTTTGCCTTGCGCGCTTGTTCATTCGGCTTTGGGCTGAAGGCAAAGTAGGCGGCTATCAGAATCAGCAGTGGTGGGACGCACGCCTGCAGAACGCTTTTGGGCACGTAAGTTATCGACAAGGCACCCAACGCCCCACCGATAAACGACATGACAGCCATTGGACTGCCTCGTCGCCAGTCGATCATGCCTTTGCGGGCAAAGGCGCACGTAGCCGAAACCGTAGCCGAAGCCGCCTGGAACTTGTTGGTGGCAATTGCCGCCAAGGGTTCGATACCGGCAATGAACAACACCGGCAGTGTGATCAGGCCACCACCACCGGCGATGGCATCGAAAAAGCCGGCCATCAGTGCCACCAGTGCGAGTGTCAGAACAAGCGTTACGTCGAATTCGATCATTGGGTGTTTTCCTGTGATCAGCCACGCACGAGCAGTGGGTCTTCAGCGAGCACCAACGGTACTGCGAAGGGGGAGTATCCGAATTGACGGATGAGCAGCCGCCGGTTGTCCTGGACCATGTCGCGGCCGTGCAAGGCTCGGCTGTTGTTGATCAACAGTGCGCTGTCAGGCTGCAGGACAAACGCCAGTGGTCGAGCGTTATCCAGTGCTTTCTGAAAGGCGTCGAAAGCGCGCGCCGCTGCGCTGCAGGCGCGTTCATTCAGGCTGAAGCGATAGCTGTTGTAACGAACAGAGAAACCACCATTGGGCTCGAATTGCAGCATTGAAACTGCTTTGCCTGCATTGCCTTGTCCGTGAGCGAAGCAGTCACTGCGGGTGAAGTCGAAGGACGTTGAAGTCAGCGCAAGTGTGTCCAGGCTACCCAGGCGTTCGATGATTTCCCGGAGCGGGAAGACATTCGTAGGTTCATTGGCGGGGTTCCAGCGTGCAGTCAGAATCAGTGCAGAGGGAGCAGGGGAGTTGGCATTGGTGGAAATTGTCGAGCAGTTGTAGGGCGCTTCAGTGTGCGGCCCCAAGCGCAAGCCCGCATGGGAGCTGGTTTCAACTTCCAGGCAGGGATTTTCGTCGAGCCGCGGGATGCGGCCACCGCCCTTGAAGTTGCCGACCAGGCGAACCTGTTTACCATCGTTGTCTATATCGAAGGCGAAACTGCGGTAGCGCACGAGCTCCAGCAGCAGTTGATTGCGGGAGGCAAGGTATTGGCAGCGAGGGTTTTGCGCCAGGGCGGAAATGTCGGGCAGGTACTCTGGTATTGGCTCGTTGGCACAAGGCATCTGCCTGTACATCAAGGCAGATAGCTGGCCTTCACTGAAGCGTTGTAACAGTGCACGCTGTTCCTCACTCAAGGCTTGCTCGAGTTGATCGGCGAATACACGAGCCTGAAGTGCTACTCCTTTGGTCTCCGGGCCACCCAAGTCAGCAATGGTCTGGCTTGCAAAGCTTATGGCCTTGCTTTGCTCCGGGCTGAAATCCAGGTATGCAACTTCCGAACGAGGCATTGAACGTTCCCTGTACTTGTTTTTTGTGAAGCTCCCCGGTTGGCAAGTGGGGGAGTCAACTATTCAATGCGGTTGTGCTGCGGCATGGAAGTCAGCTCGTTCCTGGTATGTCGTAGGAGATTTCTGTCTGTGGTGTTATTGAACTGTGGAACTTTGGAATCACTATCGCCTGTGGCATCGAACGGGCCCGGTGTTGGACTTCCCGGGCAGGAAACCGCAAAATGGCCCCTTTCCTTCAACCAACCTCTCCGGATCTGCTGACTCTATGCGTATGCGCCTAATGCTGTTGGGTGGTGGCAATGCCCTCGGGCAAGCGCTGATTCGTCTTGGGGCCGAGGAGGACATCGCATTCCTGGCGCCGCGCCCGCCCGAGAACGGCTGGACGCCGGCCAGCCTCACCCAGCTGCTCGACGATCATCGTCCCGATGCCCTGGTCAACCTGGCCTATTACTTCGACTGGTTCCAGGCCGAGTCGGTCAGTGAGCAGCGCCTGGCCCAGCAGGAGCGGGCTGTGGAGCGGTTGGCGGAACTGTGCCAGCACCACCAGATCACCCTGGTGCAGCCTTCCAGCTACCGCGTGTTCGATGGTTCGCGGGCCACGGCCTATAGCGAAAAGGACGAGCCGGTACCGCTGGGCCTGCGTGGCCAGGCCCTGTGGCGCATCGAGCAGAGCGTGCGCGCGGCTTGCCCGCAGCACGTGCTGTTGCGCTTTGGTTGGCTGCTCGACGAAAGCATCGACGGGGCGCTGGGGCGCTTCCTGACCCGCGCCGAGCAACCACAGGAACTGC
This sequence comes from Pseudomonas asiatica, assembly GCF_040214835.1. Taxonomy (NCBI): domain Bacteria; kingdom Pseudomonadati; phylum Pseudomonadota; class Gammaproteobacteria; order Pseudomonadales; family Pseudomonadaceae; genus Pseudomonas; species Pseudomonas asiatica. The sequence goes on from NZ_CP157874.1 coordinate 566,486, forward strand.
TGCTGGCCGATGACCGGCGTGGCAACCCGACGCCGGTCGACGACGCCGCCCGGGTGATCCTGTCGGTGCTCAAGCAACTCGATTGCAGTGCGCCGCTGTGGGGCACCTACCATTACGCCGGCAACGAGGCGACCACGCCGCTGGCGCTGGGCCAGGCGATCCTTACCGAAGCAGGCCAGTACCGCCAGCTGGCCGTGCAGGCACCGACGCCGCAGGCCCATGCCGCACGGCCGGATGCCAGCGAAGAGCCGCAGCACGCGGTACTGGCCTGCAAGAAAATCCTTCATACCTTCGGCATCAAGCCGCGCGCCTGGCGCGCCGGCCTGCCGCCTCTACTGGACCGGTTCTACCGCCATGGCTGACGCCCCCATCCTGATCACCGGCGGTGCCGGCTTCATTGGCTCCCACCTGTGCGATGCGTTGTTGGACAAAGGCTACGCCGTACGCATTCTCGACGACTTTTCCACAGGCCAGCGGGGCAACCTGCAGGTCGGCCACCCACGCCTGGAACTGGTTGAAGGCGATGTTGCCGATGCCGGTCTGGTCACGCAGGTTGCGGCTGGCTGCAGTGCCGTGGTGCACCTGGCAGCGGTGGCCTCGGTACAGGCCTCGGTCGAGGACCCGGTGCGGACCCACCAGAGCAATTTCATCGGCACCCTCAACGTGTGCGAAGCCATGCGCGTGCATGGGCTGCGCCGGGTGCTGTTTGCCTCCAGTGCGGCGGTGTATGGCAACAATGGTGAAGGCGAGTCGATTGCCGAAGACACCCCCAAGGCGCCGCTGACCCCGTATGCCGTGGACAAGCTGGCCAGTGAGCAGTACCTGGACTTCTACCGTCGTCAGCATGGCCTGGAGCCGGTGGTGTTCCGCTTCTTCAATATCTTCGGGCCGCGCCAGGACCCGTCCTCGCCGTATTCCGGGGTGATCAGCATTTTCTCCGAGCGCGCTGTGAAGGGTTTGCCGATTACGGTGTTCGGTGATGGCGAGCAGACCCGGGACTTTCTCTACGTGGGCGACCTGGTGCAGGTGATGGTGCAGGCGCTGGAGCAGCCGCAGGTCGAGGAGGGGGCGGTGAATATCGGCCTCAACCAGGCCACATCGCTCAACCAGTTGCTGGCAGCGCTTGAGAAGGTGGTGGGTAGCTTGCCGGCGGTCAGCTATGTGGCGGCACGTTCGGGTGACATTCGCCATTCGCGGGCGGATAACCAGCGCTTGTTGGCGCGGTTCGAGTTTCCGCAGGCGACGCCGATGGTCGAGGGCTTGTCGCGGCTTCTGGGCAAGGGCTGAATTGCTTGGGGGCGCTTTGCGCCCCTATCGCGACACAAGGCCGCTCCCACAGGGACCGCGTAAAGCCAATAGATGTGCGGTCCATGTGGGAGCGGCCTTGTGTCGCGAAAGGGCCGCACAGCGGCCCCAGAATCACCCATGGCGCACAACTCTGCGCCGGCAATCCTCGGCAGCCAGAATCCGCCCGTCCTCGGCCCGTACCTGCAAAGGTTCGATCGCCTGCCCTCTGGCACCATCCACCAACTCCGAACGCACCTCGCCCGCCTCGAACAGAAACCGCTCCCCCCACTGCCTCAAGCCAACCACCACCGGGAACACCGATCGCCCTTTCTCGGTCAGCACATACTCCTTGTAGGCACTGCCATCCGACGCCGGCTGCAGCGTCAGCAGCCCGCTTTCCACCAGCCACTTCAGCCGTGAGGCGAGGATGTTCTTCGCCAGCCCCAGGTTCTTCTGGAATTCACTGAAGCGCCGCAGCCCATCGAAGGCGTCGCGCAGGATCATCAGCGCCCAACGGTCTCCCAGCACCTCCAGGGCCCGGGCGACGGGGCATTGCGTATTGTTTTCATCGAGCATGGACGGGGCCTTTCGTGATCATCTGGTTGCAGATTAAAACCACATTTGCTAAATAGCCAGCATGTGGTTTCAATTCGAAACCAGATTGACGAGGCCAGCCCGATGAACCCTGCACTGACACTGACACGCTGGATAACCCTGCTGCTGGCCATCACCAGCGCCACGGCCGTGGCGACTGTGTATTTCGCCCAGCCTCTGCTCGAGTCGATGGCCGCTGACCTGGGCGTGGCGCAGCAGCAGATCGGTTGGGTAGTAGGCGCGACCCAGGCGGGCTATGCACTGGGGTTGTTGCTGATCGTGCCGCTGGGTGACCTGATCGACCGCAAGCGCCTGTTGCTCGGGCAGTTGCTGTTCTCGGCCCTGGCGCTGGTTGGGGTAGGCATGGCACCCAACTGGGCGCTATTGCTGCTGGCCCTGGCCATCACCGGGCTGATGGCGGTCATGGTGCAGGTGATGGTGGCGCATGCAGCGAGCCTTGCCGCCCCCGGCCAGCAAGGGCAGGCCGTGGGCACCGTCACCAGCGGCATAGTGCTGGGCATTCTGCTGGCGCGGCTGGTCTCGGGCGGGCTTGCCGACCTGGCTGGCTGGCGCAGCGTGTACCTGATTGCCGCAGGGCTGTTGATGCTGCTGGCCCTGGTGCTGTGGCGCAGCCTGCCCGCGGGGCAACCGGTGTCGCTGCGGTCTGGCTACCGGGCGCTGATCGTTGCCCAGTTCAGGCTGTACCGGCACGACCGGCTGCTGCGTCAGCGCGGGCTGTTCGGCGTGTTGATCTTCGCTGCGTTCAGCGTGCTCTGGAGTGCCATGGTCATGCCCCTGAGTGCCGAGCCACTGGCGCTGAGCCATACCGAGGTCGGTCTGTTCGGCCTGGCGGGTGTTGCCGGCACATTGGCGGCAGCGCGCGCCGGTCGCCTGGCCGACCAGGGGCTGGGGGAGCGCACCACCGGTCTGGCGCTGGTTCTGCTGGTGCTGTCATGGCTGCCCACGGCCTTCGTCGGGCATTCACTGATGGTCTTCGGGTTGGGTGTGCTGATGCTGGACTTTGCCGTGCAGGCGGTGCATGTCATCAACCAGAGCCTGCTGCTGGCCGGGCGTGGTGCAATGGCCAGCCGGTTGATCGGCGCCTACATGTGCTGCTATTCGCTTGGCAGTGGAGTGGGGGCAGTGCTGGCGAGCTGGGTGTATGCCCATTGGGGTTGGGCAGCGGTGTGTTGGCTTGGGATGGGCATCAGCGCGGTGGCGCTGGGGTACTGGCGATGGCTGCAACGCGCGAGGGCGGCCGAAGCCGCCCTGCAGTGTTCAGGTCAGAACTTGTAGCCAAGGCCGACCATGTACACCCACGGGTCGACATCGACGTCGACCTTGGTCTTGCTGTAGCCCAGTGCGCTCGGGCCGTTGACGCTGGCCTTGGTGTCGATGTCGACGTACCAGACCGATGCGTTGACCAGCAAGTTGTCGGTGATCATGTAGTCCATGCCCAGCTGACCGGCGATGCCGACCGAGTCTTGCAGCTTCAGGTTGCTGAAGCCCTGCTGCTTGCGTGCACTACTGAGGTCTTCATCGAAGAACAGGGTGTAGTTGATGCCGACGCCGGCATACGGCTGGAACTTGGAAGTCGGTTCCATCGGGTAGTACTGCAACGACAGGGTCGGTGGCAGCTGCTTGATGTCGGCGAGCTTGCCGTCCAGGCCGCCGCCCAGGCCTTTGACGCCGACGGTGTGCTTGAACGGGGTGGCAGCCAGCAGCTCGAGGCCGATATGGTCGGTGAGCATATAGGCGAAGGTCAGGCCCAGTTGGGTGTCGCTGTCCAGAGTCGCCTTGGTGCCCGAGACTTTGTTGCCGTCGAATTTCAGGTCGCCGCTGCTTTCGTTGGGAGCTGTGGTAATGGCACCTGCGCGGACGATGATATCGCCTGCCTGGTGGGCGTGGGCGACAGGGGCAGCGAGCGCCAGGGCCGCGAGGGCGGCGCTGAGCAAGGACTTGTTCATGGAAGCTCCCAGAGGACGTGAGTAATCGAGTAGTCCAATGGTACGGATGCCGTTAAACAGAAAGTTTGACCCAGCTCAAAGAAGCGTCGTCACGAATTCGAAACAGTTCTCATCTCAGCTCATAAGCGTATATTTTCTCGGCTTCCATCTGATAGCCGGCATCGGCCAGTTCGCTGCTGGAGGCTCTAACCTGCAGCTTTCCCTCGATCCAGTAGGGCTGGTAGAGGTCTTCTACGCGCACGCCCATTTCGCTGAAGATGTGCACGATCTGGTTCGAGGGTGGTGGTGGCACGTGGATGCACGCGCCGTAGTAGGGGACTAGCAGGAATTCGGTGGTGCGGCCTTCTTCGCTCACCTCCAGCGGCACGATGTAGCCGGGCAGTTTGATCTGCTGGCCGTCGAGGCTTTTTACCACCGGGGCGTCGGGTGCCTGCTGGCGCGCCGGTGGGGCGGACTCGGCGGACAGGGCGTTGCTGAGCTGCGACATGTCGTGCAGCGGCGCGAGTTGGGGCGGGATGACCGGGGCGCCTTCGGGGATGAGGGCGGGCCAGTCAAGTTCGCGGGGTTCCGAGGCCCAGGTGGGCGATGCCAGTGAAAGCAGCATGACCAGGAGTAGTTGTACTGCCTGTACTGGCCTCTTCGCGGGTGAACCCGCTCCCACAGGTCCTGCACAGGCTTTGAAGCTTGTGGTGGACCTTGTGGGAGCGGGTTCACCCGCGAAGAAGGCAGTGAGGTATTGGATCATTGCACGCCCTCAGAGGTGAATGGACAAGCCATCGGCCAACGACTGCCGATAGGCCCGCGACGCCGGCACGCTGCCCATCAACAGCGCAGCTCCCAGGATGATAGCCAGCAACGTCCATTCATGAGCGCTCGGCATGGCCAGCGGCAAATACAAACCGTAGTTGGCTTGCACATACCCCTGCGCCAGGGCGATTCCCGCATACAGCAAGCCAAGCCCGGCAGCGATCCCGATCGCCGCCAGCGACAGTGCCTCCAGCACCAGCAGCCCTGCGATATGCCACGGCCTGGCGCCAACCGAGCGCAATATCGCCATCTCCCTGCGCCGTTCATTGAGGCTGGTGAGAATCGCCGTAAGCATGCCGATCAGGCCAGTCAGCACCACGAACAGCGACACCACGAACAACGCCTGCTCCGCGGTGCCCATCAGGCTCCACAGCTCCTGCAGGGCTACCCCGGGCAGGATCGCCAGCAACGGCTCGCTGCGGTATTCATTGATCTCCCGCTGCAGGCTGAATGTCGCGATCTTGCTGTTCAGGCCGAGCATGAACGCAGTGATGGCGGCAGGCTGCAGGTCCATGGTCCGTGCCTGCTCGGCGCTGATACGCCCGGCGCCACGGGCCGGCACACCGTTGTGCCAGTCGATGTGGATGGCTTCCATGCCGCCCAGGCTGATATGCAACGTGCGGTCGACCGGCGTACCGGTGCGCTTGAGCACACCGACCACGGTGAACGGTTTGTCATCGTGCTTGACCAGGCTGATCGCGGCGACACCATGTGCCAGCACCAGCTTGTCGCCCAGCTTGTAGTGCAACGCCTCGGCCACTTCGGCACCCAGCACCACCTCGAACGGATCATCGGCAAACGCGCGGCCCTGGCTCAATTCCAGGTGCTGGCGGCGGCCGTACTGGTAATGGCTGAAGTAGTCGCCGGTAGTGCCCATCACTCGATAACCACGGTGCGAATCGCCCAGCGAGATGGGGATGGCCCATTTCACCCGCGGGTCCTTGGCGTAGTGCTCATAGCTGTCCCAACGGATGTTGTTGGTGGCGTTGCCGATGCGGAACACCGAGTACAGCAGCAGGTTCACCGAGCCGGAGCGGGCGCCGACGATCAGGTCGGTACCGCTGATGGTGCTGGCGAAGCTGGCCCGGGCTTCGGTACGGACCCGTTCAACGGCCAGCAGCAGGCACACCGACAGGGCGATGGCGAAGGCGGTGAGGAATGCGGTGAAGCGGCGGTTGGCCAGGCTGGCCAGGGCAAGGCGGAGCAGGTACATCAGGCCTCCCGGGGCTTGGCGGCACGGTTGAGTTCGGCCAGCGACAGGTGGCGGTCGAACAGCGGCGCCAGGCTCTGGTCGTGGCTGACGAACAGCAGGCTGGCACCGGCGGCGCGGCATTCATCGAACAGCAGGCGGATGAACGCTTCACGGGTGTCGGCATCCAGCGCCGAGGTCGGTTCGTCGGCGATCACCAGTTCGGGTTGGCCGATCAGTGCGCGGGCGGCAGCGACCCGTTGCTGCTGGCCGATCGACAGGCTGTCGGCGCGGCGGGCGAGCAGGGCGGGGTCGTCCAGGCCCAGGTGGGCCAGCAGCGTGCTGGCTGCCTGGTCGACACTGCCATGGCGCTGCTCGGCGCGGGCCTTGCGGCTGCGCGAGAAGCGGCAGGGCAGCTCGACGTTTTCGCGTACCGAGAGGAACGGCAGCAGGTTGAACTGCTGGAAGATATAACCGGTGTGGTCGACCCGGAAGCGGTCACGGGCGCCTTGGCCCAGGCGGCTGAGGTCCTGGCCGAGCAACTGGATGCGGCCCTGGCCCGCTACGTTCACCCCGCCCAGCAGGCCCAGCAATGTGGTCTTGCCACTGCCGCTGGGGCCCTTGAGAAACAGGGCCTCGCCAGCTTCCAGGCGGAATGCCGGAATATCCAGCAGCGCCGGCTGGCCGGGCCAGGCGAACACCAGGTCATGCAGTTCGATCAACGGCTGGCGCATTCAGAACGCGACCGCGGCCTTGGCCGGCGTGGTTTCCACGCCTTTCTGGCCATTGGGGCCGATCAGTTGAACGTTGATCTTCTGGGTGGCCGGGAAGGCCTTGAACAGCGGAGCGAGGTCCACCTCCGTCAGTTTGTCGGGGTTGGCGCAGGTCAGTTGGTAATGGGCGCCGATGTCGCTGTGCTGGTGCTGGTGCTCGTCCCCATCGTCGTCGGCTTTCGGGGCATCACCGAACAGCGGGCTTTCCAGTTCCTGCTGGTCTTCCTTGCAGCCTGCGGCAGCGGGCAGGCCGAACAGCTTCAGTGGCTGCTCCAGCTGCTGGCGCACCGCCGCGACCTTGGCCTTGTCGGCGTCGCTGTTGGCGGCGTGTTCGAAGCCGACCAGGTTCATTGCCGGGCTGTCCAGCTCCAGCTCCAGGGTGTTGCCATCGAGCACGGCGTTGAGCTTGGCCACGCCATGCTCGTGGGCGCCGAGGGTGCCGTGGGCGTGGTCGTGATCATGGTCATCATCGTGGGCTTGGGCCACGGCCAGGGGCAGCAGGGCGAAGGGCAGGGCGAGCAACAGGCGACGCATGGACGACTCCGGAGCGGGCGGGAAGATTGGGTTATGTTATAACAACTTTTCGGCGTGCTGCCAGCCTGCGTGGCGCAGGTTTCATGTTGGGGTAGGATGGTGGCATTGACTTGGGTTCAGGGAATGCAGCATGAGAATTCGTGGACAGATTGGTGACTGGCCTGTGGATCTGACCATCGAGCTGGCGCCTGAAGAGTGGGCGCAACTGGGGCGGCAGATCGAATTGCCCGCTGTGCCGCAGAATGCAGCAACGGAAACCGTGGCGACAACTCGTCAGGATGACGGGCAATGGACTGCGGCACGTGAGGTGTTGCGCCTGGCAGGGCAGATGAGCGGGCCGGAATTGCTGGATCGGTTGGAGGGGCTGGCGGGGAGTACGGCGGCGGGTAAACGGCTGCTGGTGCGCTTGCGGCATAGCAGTGAAGTCAAGGTGGAAAGTGGCGTGGACGCGCCGGTGTATCACTGGGTGGGATAAATCTGTATTGCCTGTGCTGGCCTCGTTCGCGGGCTTGCCCGCTCCCACAGGTATACCACCAGTATTGAATTCAGTGCATACCCTGTGGGAGCGGGCGTGCCCGCGAACGAGGGCAAAGCCCTCGCAATAGGCCTCAGGTCAGAACATCGCCGCCGACAACTTGCGACGATACACGCCGACCAGCGGGTGATCACCGCCCAGCAACTCGAACACCTGCAGCAACGCCTTCTGCGGCAGCCCGTTCTCATAACCACGGTTACGCTGGAACAGCTTCAGCAACCCTTCCAGCGCCGCTTCATACTGCTGGCGCGCCAGTTGCTGGATGCTCAACTGATAGGCCGCCTCGTCATCCTGAGGGTTCTGTGCCAGGCGGCTTTTCAGGTCGGCCACTTCCGGCAGGCTGGCAGCCTGGCGCAGGAAGGTCAGCTGGGCCTTGGCGCCGGCCAGCGCAGCCTTGTGCTCGTCGGTCTTGACCGCATCCAGCACCACCTGGGCTTCACCCAGCTCCCCGCGCTCGGCCAGGCAACGGGCATACAGGATCAGCGCCTCGGCATTGCTGTTGTCCTCACCCAGCAGTGCCTGCAACAGTGCTTCGGCCTCGGCAAAGCGGCTTTCGGCAAACAGCCCCTTGGCCTGCTCCAGCGGCGATGCGCTGGGTGCGGCGGGCAGTTGCACATGTGGTTCGAGCATGGCGCGGATCGCCGATTCCGGCTGTGCACCGGCAAAGCCGTCCACCGGCTGGCCGTCCTTGAACAGCACCACGGTCGGCAGGCTGCGGATGCCGAACTGGGCAACCACCTGTTGCTCCACATCACAGTTGATCTTGGCCAGCAGCAGCTCGCCCTGGTAACCCTCGGCGATCTTCGCCAGCAGTGGCATCAGTGCCTTGCACGGTGCGCACCACTCGGCCCAGAAGTCCACCAGCACCGGTTTGTGGAAGGAGTTCTCGATAACCAGTTGCTGGAAGGTGGCATCGGTAGCGTCGAAAATGTAAGGCGTGTCTTGGGTCATCGCGACTCTCGCAAACTCGTGGATAACACCACTATAAGGTGTCGCGGCTGGCGTGGTACAGGCTGACCCGGCGGAATTCGTGCGGCTCGGCCAGGTCCGGCAGGGTCAGCGCTTCCAGCACGCCCAGCTGCTGGTACAGCGGGTGGCTGAAGTCGCGTACCCGCGAGTCGGCCACCAGCGCCTGGCGGCCGCGGCCGAGGAAGGCATCCAGCAGCGGCAGGTTGGCGCGGTCGTACAGCACGTCGGCAACCAGGATCAGATCGAAGCGGTCGTCTTCGGCGAAGAAATCGCTGCTGTAACCCAGTTCCACCCCGTTCAGCGCGGCATTCGCGCGGCAGGCATCGAGTGCCAGCGGGTCGAGGTCGCAGGCCACCACTTCCAGCGCACCGGCGCGGGCGGCGGCAATACCGGCGATACCGGAGCCGGCGCCAAAGTCCAGCACGCGCTTGCCGGCTACCCATTCCGGGTGCTGGGCCAGGTAACGGGCCATGGCCAGGCCGCTGGCCCAGCAGAAGCTCCAGTAGGGCGGTTCTTCAAGAATGCGCCGGGTCTCTTCGCTGCTGAAGGCGCGGTCCATGTTCTGGTCGTCGATCAGCCACAGCTTGAGGTCGCAGCCGGGCAGCTCGCTGACGACAAGACGCGCTTCGCCGATCAGGCCGCTGAGGGCCTGTTGCAGGGGCTGTTGTAGGCAGACTGGCGCCACTTACGGCGCCTTCTCGAAACGTAGCGGGCCGATGGCCTGGGTCTGGGCCTGGGTAATGCGCACCGGCGGCAGGTGCATGATCAGCTGGCCAGAGCTGCTGGCGCGGCCGCGCAGCTCGACCCGGGCACCGGCGGGGAAGGCCTCGGGGTTGAAGCGCAGTTGGTAGGGCAGGGCCTGGCCGGTGCCAGTCAGGTTGCTGCTGGCCAGCAGGCGTTGTGGGCGGTCGCGTTCGTCGATGACCAGCAAGGCCAGCTCCACGTCGGCACCGGCCGGGATTGCCAGCAAGGTGCCGCTCAGCTCGCGCTGGTAGGCCGGCAGCGGGCCCAGTACTGCGGCCGGCTTGGCCGTGCGGGCTGGCGTGGGGGCCGGAGGGGTGTCGGGCTTCGGCCTGTCGCTGCCGCAGGCGGCGAGCAGGGCGGCGCAGCACAGCACGACGAGCGCTCGGTAGTGCATGGGGTAGTCCTTCACGGGCAGATTTCCCATGGATGTTAACCCCTTTGGCTTGTCTTGCCAGTGGGATGCGCTACCATGGCCCTCCCTTTTTTTGTTGCCTGCCACCATGCACTGTCCCTTTTGCGGTGCCAACGACACCAAGGTCATCGACTCTCGCCTCGTCGCCGAGGGCGAGCAGGTGCGCCGCCGCCGTGAATGCGTCGCCTGCGGCGAGCGCTTCACCACCTTCGAAACCGCCGAGCTGGTGCTGCCCCGGCTGATCAAGCAGGACGGCACGCGCCAACCCTTCGACGAAGAAAAACTGCGCGCCGGCATGCAGCGGGCACTGGAAAAACGCCCGGTCAGCGTCGAGCGCCTGGAAGCTGCGCTGGCGCATATCAAGAGCCGCCTGCGTGCCACCGGCGAGCGTGAAGTCAAATCGCTGGTGGTGGGTGAAATGGTCATGGCCGAGCTGCGCAAGCTCGACGAAGTGGCCTATATCCGTTTTGCCTCGGTTTACCGCCGCTTCCAGGACCTCGACGAGTTCCGCGAAGAAATCGACCGCCTGGCTCGCGAGCCGGCTAAAGAGTGACCATGCCCAGCCAAGCTGCCATCCTCGACGCCCACTACATGGCCCGCGCGCTGGAGCTGGCGCGCAAGGGCCTGTACACCACCCACCCGAACCCGCGCGTAGGCTGCGTGATCGTGCGCGATGGCGAGGTGGTCGGCGAAGGCTGGCATGTGCGCGCCGGCGAGCCACATGCCGAAGTGCATGCCCTGCGACAGGCTGGTGAGCGTGCCCGTGGCGCCTGTGCCTATGTCACCCTCGAGCCGTGCAGCCACCATGGCCGCACGCCGCCGTGCGCCGAAGCGCTGGTCAAGGCCGGGGTAGCACGGGTGGTAGCCGCCATGCAGGACCCCAACCCGCAAGTGGCGGGGCAGGGTCTGCGGCGCCTGGCCGAGGCCGGTATCGAAGTGGCCAGCGGCGTGCTCGAGGCCGAGGCCCGCGCACTCAACCCCGGTTTCCTCAAACGCATGGAGCACGGCCTGCCGTTCGTTCGCGCCAAGCTGGCCATGAGCCTGGATGGCCGCACCGCCATGGCCAGTGGCGAAAGCAAGTGGATCACCGGCCCGGCCGCCCGCTCGGCGGTGCAGCGCCTGCGCGCCCGCTCCAGCGTGGTGCTGACCAGCGCCGCCAGCGTGTTGGCCGATAACGCGCGGATGACCGTGCGCGGCGCCGAGCTGGGCCTGGATGCCGAAACCACCGCCCTGGCACTCAGCCGCACACCGCTGCGCGTGCTGGTCGATGGCCGCCTGCGCCTGCCGCTGGATGCACCGTTCTTCCAGGCTGGCCCGGTGCTGGTGGTGAGCGCTGTCGCAGATGACCCGCGCTATGCCGCTGCCGGCCACGAACTGCTCAGCCTGCCGGGTGACAATGGCCAGGTAGACCTGCCGGTGCTGCTGCAGGCCCTGGCAACCCGTGGCGTCAACGAAATCCTGCTGGAAGCCGGTGCCGGCCTGGTCGGCGCCTTCGCCCGGCAAGGCCTGATCGACGAGTACCAGTTGTTCGTCGCCGGCACTTTCCTCGGTTCCCAGGCCCGCCCGCTGCTGGACTGGCCACTGGACAAGATGAACGAAGCACCGCGGCTGAAAATTACCGAAATGCGCGCAGTGGGCGATGACTGGCGGGTCACGGCCATCCCCCTGCCGGCGCCCGGCGTATAATGCCAGGCTTGCCCCGCGCAAACCGTTTTTGAGGAAGACCCCATGTTCACCGGCATCATCGAATCCATCGGCACCATCCGCAGCCTGACCCCCAAGGGTGGCGACGTGCGCGTCTACGTCGAAACCGGCAAGCTCGACCTGGGTGACGTCAAGCTCGGCGACAGCATCGCCGTCAACGGCGTGTGCCTGACCGCCGTCGAACTGCCGGGTGACGGCTTCTGGGCCGACGTCAGCGTCGAAACCCTCAAGCGTACCGCCTTCATCGACCTCAAGAGCGGCAGCAAGGTCAACCTGGAAAAAGCCCTGACCCCCACCACCCGGCTGGGCGGGCACCTGGTCAGCGGCCACGTCGACGGGGTCGGCGAAATCATCTCGCGCAGCGATAACGCCCGCGCCATCCAGTTCCGCGTGCGCGCACCGAAGGAACTGGCCAAGTACATCGCCCACAAGGGTTCGATCACCGTCGACGGCACCAGCCTGACGGTCAACGAGGTCAATGGCGCCGAGTTCGAGCTGACCATTGTCCCGCACACCCTGTCCGAAACCATCATGGCCGACTACCGTGCAGGGCGTCGGGTAAACCTTGAGGTCGACCTGCTGGCCCGTTACCTGGAGCGTCTGCTGCTGGGTGACAAGGCCGCCGAACCGAGCAAGGGCAGTGGCATTACCGAAAGCTTCCTGGCCGCCAACGGCTTCTTGAAATCCTGATTGAGAAGGGGGTGCCGCGTGGCGCTCAACAGCATCGAAGAACTGGTCGAAGACATCCGCCAGGGCAAAATGGTCATCCTCATGGATGACGAAGACCGCGAAAACGAGGGCGACATCATCATGGCAGCCGAGTGCTGCCTGCCCGAGCACATCAACTTCATGGCCAAGCACGCCCGTGGCCTGATCTGCATGCCGATGACCCGCGAGCGTTGCGAAACGCTGAAGCTGCCGCTGATGGCGCCGCGCAACGGCTCGGGCTTCGGCACCAAGTTCACCGTGTCGATCGAAGCCGCCGAAGGTGTCACCACCGGCATCTCCGCCGCTGACCGCGCACGCACCGTGCAGGCGGCCGCTGCCAAGGACGCCAAGGCCGAAGACATCGTCAGCCCAGGCCACATCTTCCCGCTGATGGCCCAGCCTGGCGGTACCCTTGCCCGTGCCGGCCACACCGAGGCCGCTTGCGACCTGGCGCGCATGGCCGGTTTCGAGCCGAGCGGCGTGATCTGCGAAGTGATGAACGACGACGGCACCATGTCGCGCCGCGCCGAGCTGGAAGTGTTCGCCGCCGAGCACGGCCTGAAGATCGGCACCATCGCCGACCTGATCCACTACCGCATGATCCACGAGCGCACCGTGCAGCGCGTCTCCGAGCAACCGGTGGAGAGCGAGCTGGGCGAGTTCAACCTGGTCACCTACCGCGACGCGGTGGAAGGCGACGTGCACATGGCCCTGACCCTGGGCAAGATCTGCGCCGAAGAGCCGACCCTGGTGCGCGTGCACAACATGGACCCGCTGCGCGATCTGCTGCTGGTCAAGCAACCGGGCCGCTGGAGCCTGCGCGCCGCCATGGCCGCCGTGGCCGAGGCCGGCAGCGGCGTGGTATTGCTGCTGGGCCACCCGCTGGACGGCGACGTGCTGCTGGCGCACATCCGCGAAAGCGCGGGCGATGCACCCGCCAAGGCACCGACCACCTACAGCACCGTGGGTGCCGGTTCGCAGATCCTGCGTGACCTCGGTGTGCGCAAGATGCGCCTGATGAGTTCGCCGATGAAGTTCAACGCGATATCCGGATTCGATCTGGAAGTTGTAGAATACGTGCCCTCCGAGTGACTTGAGGCGGCAGTGACGCCCTCCAGCTCGAGTCCATACCCCTGTCGAGGCCGCCAGCATGCGGCCTCGCTCTTGAAGATGAGAATATCGGAATGACCCTGAAGACCATCGAAGGTACCTTCATCGCCCCCAAAGGTCGCTATGCTTTGGTGGTTGGCCGCTTCAACAGCTTCGTCGTCGAAAGCCTGGTAAGCGGTGCCGTTGACGCCCTGGTACGCCACGGTGTCAGCGAAAGCGACATCACCATCATCCGTGCCCCGGGTGCATTCGAAATCCCGCTGGTGGCACAGAAGGTCGCCCAGCAAGGCGCCTACGACGCGATCATCGCCCTGGGCGCCGTGATCCGTGGTGGTACCCCGCATTTCGAATACGTGGCGGGCGAATGCACCAAGGGCCTGGCCCAGGTGTCCATGGAGTTCGGTGTTCCGGTGGCCTTCGGCGTACTGACCGTCGACTCCATCGAACAGGCCATCGAGCGTTCCGGCACCAAGGCCGGCAACAAAGGTGCTGAAGCTGCCCTGTCCGCTCTGGAAATGGTCAGCCTGCTGGCGCAGTTGGAGGCCAAGTGATTAGCGACGAAAGCGATCGTTTCAACCCGCGCGATCCAAAACCTGCGGATGCCGGCAAGCCATCGAAGAGCGCCAAGCGCCGCGAAGCCCGCAAGCTCGCGACCCAGGCACTGTACCAGTGGCACATGGCGCAGCATTCGCTGAACGAGATCGAAGCGCAGTTCCGGGTCGATAACGATTTCACCGATGTCGACGGTGCCTATTTCCGCGAGATCCTGCATGGGGTCCCGGCAATCAAGGGCGAAATCGACAAAGCGTTGGTGCCGTGCATGGCCATCGCACTGGAAGAGCTCGACCCGGTCGAGCTGGCCGTGCTGCGCCTGTCCACCTGGGAACTGATCAAGCGCGTTGACGTGCCGTACCGCGTAGTGATCAACGAAGGCGTGGAACTGGCCAAGGTCTTCGGCGCCACCGACGGCCACAAGTTCGTCAACGGCGTGCTGGACAAGCTCGCCCCGGCCCTGCGCGAAGCAGAAGTCAAGGCGAACAAGCGCTGATCCTGGCGCTTGCGGACCATGGGTGAGTTCGAGCTGATCAGCCATTACTTCGCCGCCGCGCCCTGTGCGCAAGGCGGTGAAGGCGTGGCCCTGGGCATCGGTGACGACTGCGCCCTGCTGAGCCTTCCCGCCGGCGAGCAACTGGCGGTGTCTACCGACACCCTGGTTGCCGGGGTGCATTTTCCGGCGGTGTGCGACCCCTGGTTGCTCGGCCAGCGCTCGCTGGCCGTGGCGGCCAGCGACCTGGCTGCCATGGGCGCCACCCCCATCGGTTTCACCCTTGCCCTGACCTTGCCCGAGGTCAGCGCCGACTGGCTGCAAGCCTATGCCAGCGGCCTCAACCGCATGGCCGGCCACTGCCAGCTGAGCCTGATCGGTGGCGATACCACCCGTGGCCCCCTGAGTATCACCATGACCGTGTTCGGCCGGGTTCCGGCGGGGCAGGCGTTGCGCCGTGACGGCGCTCGCCCGGGCGACCTACTGTGCGTTGGTGGCGAGTTGGGCAACGCGGCAGGGGCCTTGCCGCTGGTGCTGGGTCAGCGCCAGGCTGATGCCGCGCTGGCGCAACCGTTGCTCGATCATTATTGGTCGCCATCGCCACAGTTCGCCCTGGGCCGACTGCTGCGCGGGCGTGCCACCTCGGCGCTGGATATTTCCGACGGCTTGCTGGCCGACTGCGGGCATATCGCCAAGGCCTCCCGTGTGGCGCTCGAGGTGAACCTGGAGCAGGTACCGGTGTCAGCCGCTCTGCAGGGGTTCCTCGGTGCCGAGGCCGCCGTGCAGGCGGCGCTGACCGGTGGCGACGACTATGTGCTGGCGTTCACCTTGCCGCCAGCCGAGCTTTCATCCCTGCAGGCACAAGGCCTGGCTGCGTTCCATGTCGTCGGGCGGGTGCTCGAAGGGCAGGGTGTCAGCCTGCGCGACCAGCAGGGCCAGGACATCACCCCGCGGCAACGCGGCTATCAACACTTTAGGGAGACACCGTGACCGATCACCCCAACCAGGTGCCTGCGGAGTTCGTTCCGCCTTCGGTCTGGCGCAACCCGTGGCACTTCATCGCCTTCGGTTTTGGTTCCGGCACCTTGCCCAAGGCGCCGGGCACCTGGGGCTCGCTGGTGGCCATACCGTTCATTCCGCTGTGGCAGATGCTGCCCGACTGGGGCTACTGGCTGTTGCTGGGCGTGAGCATGCTGTTCGGCTTCTGGCTCTGCGGCAAGGTCGCCAATGACCTGCGCGTGCACGACCATGAAGGTATTGTCTGGGACGAGATCGTCGGCATGTGGATTACCCTCTGGCTGGTGCCGGAAGGCTGGCAGTGGCTGCTGGCGGGGTTCCTGATGTTCCGCTTCTTCGACATCCTCAAGCCGTGGCCGATCCGCTGGGTCGACCGCCATGTGCATGGGGGCGTCGGGATCATGCTCGACGATATCCTGGCCGGCGTGTTTGCCTGGCTGGGGATGCAGGTTCTGGTGTGGGCGGTTGCCTGATACAGGGAGCGTGTGAATGGCCATGAGGACGGTGCTGCTGGCAATGCTGCTGAGCCTTGCCCCGTGGGCGGCGGCTGCCGAAGGTGTGCCGAAGCAGATCCACCTGGTCAGCGAAGAGTGGCTCGACTACACCAACGCCGACGGTACCGGGGTGGCCTGGGACGTGCTGCGCAAGGTGTTCGAGCCGGCCGGGGTCAAGGTGGTGACACAGAGTGCGCCCTACAGCCGTGCGATCGGGCTGGTCAAGCGTGGCGAGGCTGACGCCTGGGTAGGCTCGTACAAGGACGAGAACGACGACAACCTGTACCCGCGCTGGCACTTCGACATGGACCACATCTACGCCCTGGGGCTGGTCAGCAAGCCTGTGCCTACCCAGCAGACCATAGGCCAGTACCGCCTGGCCTGGGTGCGCGGCTACGACTTCGGCAGCTACCTGCCCAATGTGCATGACTTTCGCGAAGTGCAGCGCCGCGAAGGCATTTTGCCGATGCTCGAGCATGACCGCGTGGACTACTACATCGATGCGCTGACCGAGGTCGACTACGTGCTCGGCCAGACCTCCCAACCCGAGCGCTTCCGCCGCACCCATGTGGCCGAGCTGCCGCTGTACCTGGCCTTTGCCCGCAACGACCAGGCCAAGGCCCTGCGCGACCTGTTCGACAAGCGCATGGCCGAGCTGGTGCGCAGTGGCGAGCTGAAGCCGATCTTCGAGCACTGGCAGCAGCCGTATCCGTTCAGCCCGAATAGCAAACCGCATTGAGGCGCAGAGCACCAAGGCCTGTGCGGTCCCTGTGGGAGCGGGTTTACCCGCGAACACCGGCGAAGCCGGTGCCAGGCACCGCGTTACCTTCTTCGCGGGTGAACCCGCTCCCACAGAAGCCCGCGTAGGGGGCAGGGTTGATCGATGGCCTAATAAGCATCGAACTTTTCGATCTTAAGCCACGGTATTCAGCCAGCCCACATCCCTCAACCTGCTGATACAATCGGCCCACGAGAAATTTTCAACTTATTCCAGGAGCACAACGTGCCCGTCGTCTTTGTTGCCGCCTCTAAACTCCCGACTCCCTTCGCGACCTTCACCATGCATGGCTTCCTCGACGAAGCCACTGGCCGTGAGCACGTGGTGCTCAGCCTGGGTGACATCGCGGACGGCCAGCCGGTGCTGGGGCGCCTGCACTCCGAGTGCCTGACCGGCGATGCCCTGTTCAGCCAGCGCTGCGACTGCGGCTCGCAGCTGGAAGCCGCGCTGCAGGCCATCGCCCGTGAAGGCCGTGGCGTGCTGCTGTACCTGCGCCAGGAAGGCCGTGGCATCGGCCTGCTGAACAAGATTCGCGCCTACGAGCTGCAGGATGGTGGCGCCGATACCGTCGAGGCCAACGAGCGCCTGGGCTTTGCCGCCGACCAGCGCGACTACGCCATGTGCCTGCCGATGCTGGAGCACCTGGGCGTGAAGTCGCTGCGTCTGATGACCAACAACCCGCGCAAGGTCAAAGCCCTGACCGACATGAACATCGTCGTCGCCGAGCGCGTACCGCTGCACACCGGGCACAACCCGCACAACCGCTACTACCTGGCAACCAAGGCCGGCAAGCTGGGCCACATGCTGGGTAACGAGCACCAGGGCGAGGTGCCTCAGGCGTGACCCGCGCCGAGGTCAAGCGGCGCCTGGCGCTGGCCTGGTGGCAGTACCTGGCGGTGGGCCTGGTGCCGCTGCCAGTGATGGCCTGGGCCTTCGGTGGCGGTGATGCGCTGGCCTCGGTGCTGGCCATGCCACTGTTCATTGCTGGCGCGGCGACCATGTTCCTCAGCCTGCCGCGCTTCGGTGCCTACAAGCGCGCCCTCATCGCTACGTCCAAGGTGCTCGGCACTGGCGAAGAGCCTGCCGCCTGGATCGAGCTGGCGCGGGTGCGGCGCCTGGCCATGCTGTATGCCTGCTTCCCGGCCTGGGTCGCCGCCTTGTCGGTGCTGGTCGGCCTCGAGGCGGTGCCGCAGATCCTGCTGGCGTTGTCCACCGCAGTAGTGCTGTACCTCTATCGCATTCCACGCCAGCTCGGCTGATGCGCCTGCTGCCCGGCCTGCTGGCGCTGTTCGCCTGTTCCGCACTGGCCGCCGAACCCCTGCGGGTGGTCAGCCTGGCCCCGTCGATGAGCGAGATCATGCTCGAACTGCAGGCCGATGACCTGCTGGTAGGTGTGCTCGACGGTGGCGAACGGCCGGCGGCGCTGCGCGAGCTGCCCTCGGTGGGGCGCCAGGGGCAACTGGACCTCGAACGCTTGCTCAGCCTTCGCCCCGACCTGTTGCTGCTGTGGCCGGGCAGCGTGTCGCCGGCCCAACGTGGCCAGCTCAAGCGCCTGGGCATCGCAACGTACAGCGCAGAACCCCATGACATCGACCAGCTGATCGAGCAGATCGAAGCCATAGCCGAACGTATCGGCCGTGCCGAACAGGGCCATCGGTATGCCCAGGCCCTGCGTGACCGGCTGCGGCAGCTGCGCCAGCAGTATCGACGGGACGAGCCCCTGCAGGTGTTCTACCAGGTCTGGGACCGACCGCTGTATACGCTCGGTGGCCGGCAGGTGGTCAGCGATGCCCTGGCCGTTTGCGGCGCGCGTAATGTCTTCGCCGATCTCACCCAGCCGGCGCCGCAGGTAAATGTGGAGTCTGTGCTGCTGCGCAACCCGCAGGTCATTCTGGCGGGTGATGAGGCGCAGCTGGAGAGTTGGAAGGCCTGGCCGCAACTGCGCGCGGTTGCCGATGATCGTTTACTGGTGGTGCCAGACAAAGGCCTGGAGCGGCCTAGTGGGCAGATGATCGAAGCTACGGCGCGCTTGTGTGCGCTGCTCGAGGCTAACGCGCCAGTATCCAAGTGAGCTTTTGCGAGGGCTGCGCCCTCGATCGCGACGCAAGGCCGCTCCTACAAATAACTGCGCGGTCCCTGTAGGAGCGGCCTTGTGTCGCGATGGGCCGCAAAGCGGCCCCAAAAAATCAAAGCCCGAGCCTGGCCATGCGGGCCTTCACCGAAGCCCCGATCCCGGCCGCATCAAGCCCACACTCAGCCAGCATCTGCGCAGGCTTGGCATGCTCGACATAGATGTCCGGCAACCCCAGGTGCAGCAGCGGTTTCACGATCGCCTGGCTGGCCAGGAACTCACCCACAGCCGCACCGGCACCGCCCATGATGGCGTTTTCTTCGATGGTCACCAGCAGCTCATGGTTTGCGGCCAGTTCCAGCACCAGTGCCTCGTCCAGCGGTTTGACGAAGCGCATGTCGACCACGGTAGCGTTGATCTGCTCAGCCACCTGCATGGCCTCGGCCAGTTGCACGCCGAACACCAGCAAGGCGACTTTCTCGCCCTGGCGACGGACCACGCCCTTGCCGATTTCCAGCGGTTCCAGGTCACCACTGATCGGCGCGTTCGGGCCGGTGCCACGCGGGTAGCGCACAGCCGCCGGGCCGTTGTACAGGTGGCCGGTGCTGAGCATCTTGCGCAGCTCGTTCTCGTCGCTTGGGGTCATCACCAGCATGCCCGGGATGCAGCGCAGGTACGACAGGTCGTAGCTGCCCGCATGGGTCGGGCCGTCTTCGCCGACCAGGCCGGCGCGGTCGATGGCGAACAGCACGTCGAGGTTCTGTACCGCCACGTCGTGGATCAGCTGGTCGTAGGCGCGCTGCAGGAAGGTAGAGTAGATCGCCACCACCGGCTTGCTGCCCTCGCAGGCCATGCCGGCCGCCAGGGTCACGGCATGCTGCTCGGCGATCGCCACGTCGAAGTAACGCTCCGGGTAGCGCTCGCTGAAGTCGACCAGGTCGGAGCCTTCCTTCATCGCCGGGGTAATGCCCACCAGGCGGTTGTCGGCGGCAGCCATGTCGCACAGCCACTGGCCGAACACCGCCGAGTATTTCGGGCCGCTGGCTTTCTTCGGTGCGGCGGGTTTGTCGGCCGGCTCCAGCTTGGTGATGGCGTGGTAGCCGATCGGGTCGATCTCGGCCGGGGCGAAGCCCTTGCCCTTCTTGGTCACCACGTGCAGGAACTGCGGGCCCTTGAGGTCACGCATGTTGCGCAGGGTGGCGATCATGGTCGGCAGGTCGTGGCCGTCGATCGGGCCGATGTAGTTCCAGCCCAGTTCTTCGAACAGCGTGCCCGGCACCAGCATGCCTTTGGCGTACTCCTCGGTGCGGCGGGCGATTTCCCAGGCGCCCGGCAGGCGCGACAGCACTTTCTTGCTGCCTTCGCGCATGCTCGCGTAGGTGCGGCTGGAGAGGATCTTGGCCAGGTAGTTGGACAGGCCGCCGACATTGCGCGAAATCGACATGTCGTTGTCGTTGAGGATCACCAGCATGTCGGCGTTGACTTCCTGGGCGTGGTTCAACGCCTCGAAGGCCATGCCGGCGGTCAGCGCGCCGTCACCGATCACCGCGATCGACTTGCGGTCGCTGTTCTGCAGGCGGGCGGCAATGGCCATGCCCAGTGCGGCGCTGATCGAGGTGCTGGAGTGGCCGACGCCGAAGGTGTCGTACTCGCTCTCGCTGCGGCGCGGGAAGGCGGCGATGCCGTCCTTCTGGCGCAGGCTGAGCATGCGGTTACGGCGCCCGGTGAGGATCTTGTGCGGGTAGGCCTGGTGGCCCACGTCCCACACCAGCCGGTCGTCGGGGGTGTCGAAGACGTAGTGCAGGGCGATGGTCAGCTCGATGACACCCAGGCCGGCACCAAAATGCCCACCGGTCTGACCCACGGTGTAGAGCAGTTCCTGGCGCAGTTCGTCGGCCAGGGTCTCCAGGTCGGCTTCGGCCAGCCGGCGCAGGCCGGCAGGCGTGTCAGCGCGGTCGAGCAACGGCGTGACCGGGCGTTCGCGGGGGATCTCTTGAAACGTCGTGGGCATCAGGCGAGTCGTTATAGGTGTGTGAAGACGCGGCAGTTTACCCCATTGTAGGAAATACTGCCCATTCAACCACGGGTTACGCGGCCCCTGTGGGAGCGGGTTCACCCGCGAATGCGGCGGTAGACTCAACATCGCATTCGCGGGTAAACCCGCTCCCACAGGGATTGGTGTCGTTGCTTAATTGCGGCGTTCGACGATGTAACGCGCCAACGCCCGCAGCGGTTCGGCCTTTTCGCCGAACCCTTGCAGTGCGACCAGCGCCTGGTCGCGCAGTTCGATCGCATAGGCCTTGGCCGCCTCCAGGCCCAGCAGTGCCGGGTAGGTCGGTTTGTCACGGGCGATATCGGCCCCCTGGCGTTTGCCCAGGGTGGCGGTGTCGCTTTCCACGTCGAGGATGTCGTCCTGCACCTGGAACGCCAGGCCGATGGCCTGTGCATAGGTCTGCAGGGCATCCAGTTGCGCCTGTTCGGCGCGGGCGCTGGCCAGGGCGCCGAGGCGCACGCTGGCTTCGATCAGCGCACCGGTCTTGTGCCGGTGCATGAACTCCAGGGCCTGCTGGTCCAGCTTCAGGCCAACCGAGCCCAGGTCGATGGCCTGGCCACCGACCATGCCTGCCGGGCCGGCAGCCTTGGCCAGGGCCTGGACCATGGCCAGGCGAATGCTGTCGGCCTGCGGGCTCAGGCGCGGGTCGAGCAGGGCGCTGAAGGCCAGGCTCTGCAAACCGTCGCCGGCGAGGATCGCGCAGGCTTCATCGAAGGCTTTGTGGGTGGTCGGCTGGCCGCGGCGCAGGTCGTCGTCATCCATGGCCGGCAGGTCGTCATGCACCAGCGAGTACGCGTGGATCAGTTCCACCGCACAGGCTGCGCCGTTGGCCTGTTCGGCCGGGGCGCCCAAGGCTTCGCAGGCCGCGTAGGCCAGCAGCGGACGAACGCGTTTGCCACCGTTCATCACGCTGTAGCGCATGGCGGCGTAAAGGCGTTCGAGTTCCTTGGTCGGGGCGACGAACAACGGTTCGAGGGCGGCGTCGACCCGCGCCTGGCAGCTGGCCTGGTAGGTGCCGATCATGCTTCCGGCTCCGCGTCGAAGGGCTGTGCTGCCAGTTCGCCATCGCGTTCCAGCAGGATCTGCACCTTCTGTTCGGCCTGGGCCAGGGCGCCCTGGCAATCGCGGGTCAGGGCGATGCCTTGCTCGAAGGCGGCCAGCGACTCTTCCAGCGACAACTCGCCGTTCTCCAGGCGCTCGACCAGTGCTTGCAGGTCTGCGAGGGATTGCTCGAAATCGAGGGAGGCTTTTTTGCGGGCCATGGCGACTGTCTCGGTGGCATTCAGAACGGCGCGACACTAGCAGAGCGGGGCGGGGGGAGCAAACTTCAGGCAGCCTGAGGTTGGACTTGCCGGCCTCTTCGCGGGTAAACCCGCTCCCACAGGTACTGCACCGGTTCCGAGTCTGCGCGGTCCCTGTGGGAGCGGGTTTACCCGCGAATGGGCCGCAAAGCGGCCCCGTGCGGTGGATCAGGCTGGCTCTGCTTCCAGCTCCAGCATGGCCTCACGGTACCGCGCCAGTTCCTCGATGGTCAGCACCGGCAGATTGTACTGCCGCGCATACACCGCCACCTGTTCGCCACGGGCCATCGTGCCATCGGGGTTCATCAGTTCGCACAGCACTGCCGCCGGGCGCAACCCGGCCAGGCGTGCCAGGTCCACCGAGCCTTCGGTGTGGCCACGGCGGGTCAGCACCCCGCCATTGCGGGCGCGCAGCGGGAACACATGCCCCGGGCTGACGATATGGCGCTGGTCCGCGGTGGAGCGCAGTGCCGCGCCAATGGTGGTGATGCGGTCCTGGGCGGACACCCCGGTGGTGATGCCTTCCGCCGCCTCGATGGTGACGGTGAAGCCGGTGCCATGGCGGGCCTGGTTGTTCTGTACCATGGGTGCCAGTTGCAGTTCGTCGACGGTGGCCTCGTCCAGGCACAGGCAGACGATGCCGCTGCAATCGCGAATCATCATGGCCATGGTCTGCAGCGAGATGTTCTCGGCGGCGGCGATGATGTCCGCTTCGTCCTCGCGGTCGTCGTCGTCGAGCAGCAGCACAGGGCGCCCGGCCTGGAAGGCGGCGATGGCGGCGCTGACATTGGGGAATTGCGGGTGGTGCTTGGTGGACATGAAACGCTCCTCGTGAATGATCGATGAACGTCTCGGGGCGAACAAAATGCGCGCGCAGGGGCGCCCGGATGGCCCCTGCCTGACGCCTTCTTTCATCCGGACTATGACCGTCGGCTCTGGAGTCTCACCAGATCTGCTGACCCCCGGCATGGCCGGGGCGCTCGCGGGCTCATCTTTCGATTTACCGCCGGTGGGGACTTTCACCCCGCCCTGAAGACCCGCCAAGCATACAGCACATTGCCACCTCGCTGGCAACCCACGGCTCTACGACCTTTGGCGGTACCGCTTGCCCATGGTGCTTTGGCTTATCAGGGTAGCCTAGGTCAGTATCGCGGTTTCTTCCTCAGCCGGCCTGAGTTTAATAGAGATCATTGGCATTTATCAGATCAATTATCAAACACTCAAGTAGGTCACTGAGCCATTTCACTTCGATGACTTCCTTGTTGCTCAGGCCAATGATCCTGTCAAGGCGCTCTCCGTGAGCGGATTTGTTTCTAACGAAGTAAGCATACTTGATGCAGAGGATGGCAATGACTTCCTGGCTTTTCGATAAGCCTGCCTTGAGGTGTTTTTCTATATGTGCCTCTACGGCGCCGATGTGCTGGGCTTTGGTGAGCGAATCCTTACGGTAAGACAAAGTCTCTTTGAATACTTGCATGAGTCTTGCGTCTGTGTACCTCAGTACGAAATCTTTGAATGCGCCTGCCTTGCCGTCATGTTCGTAATCGTTGAGGATCAACTGCCTCCAGCGGAGTTTTTGGCGTAGTTCATCTGCTGTTATGTCTCCCAGCAAGGTTCTCGAGCTTTCCGACGCTCGGGCATGATCTAGGAGAAGTGATCTGGTCGTCTGTTGACATTCGAAATCAGTGCTTTTCCTGGCGATAGTCCGATAAAGAGCATTGAATGACTTCCACAGGGAGTCAAACCGGTCATAAATGTCATGTTTGGTTTTCGAACGAGTCAGGTGAGATACAGCCTTAAGAAGACCTGCACCTTTTTCTGATTCTGCGAGGATGGCTTCAAGTCGATCAATCTTGAAGCCAGAAAGGAATTCGCATGTGAGCTTGGCGTGGCTTTTGAAGTCGGTATCTTCGATCTTCTTTACACCGGCCGGGCGGTCGCGATATTGGGTAGATATGGTTATGGAGGTTAGTTCTGGGATTGTCGTTTTTCTGCAGATGTAGAAGAATATGGCTTTAGTGATCTGCCCATACAGTGCGCTTTGGTAGTTGTTGAATACGCCATTCAAATCTATTTTCGAGGCTCGGGTGCAGTTTATTGAGATTTTTCGGTTTGTGATTACCAGTTGGTCTTGATACGAACCGCCGCCGCTGTAATCGATAAACCCAGAAAAAAGTGTTTCTGGCTTTTCGCTGTTTTTCAGGTCTATCTCAATAAGGTAATGGTATCTTTGACGCATCGTTCATCCATGATTCAGAGAGCACATGAATGAACCGTATCAGTAAATCATGAGTGATGGCTATAGGCCATTTCTGGCGGCAAGGCAGTACTTCGCCCAGGCATCATGGTTTCCCTTCATTTCAATGTGTTCAGATCGTCATCGGCTCAACTGTGACATCCCTTCAATCACCCGCTTCAGCGAAGCCGGTAACATCGGCCCATGCCCCAGCCCGTCAATCCGCTCGAACCGTGCCTGCAACCCCGGCACCTTGGCCAGGTCTGCCACCAGCTCCCGCGCCGCCCGTTCTCCATCTCCTTGCACCGGCATGCGCGGGTTAGCCGGCTCCTCACTCCCGCGCATCAGCAACAATCGAGGCCGGCTGCTACCCAGGCGCTGGTCAAGCCCCTGCGCCTCACGCACGATCGCACCGTCATGCCACCACAGCGAAGGGCTGGCCGCCACATAGTCGCTGAAAGCCCCAGGCCGGGTGAACAGCGCATGCAGCACGGCCAACCCACCGTAGGAATGCCCCCACAACGTCTGCCGCTGCAGGTCGATCGGTGCCACACCCGCCACCAGCGGCCGCATGCGCTCGCTCAGCAGATCGAGGAACTCGTCCACGCCACCGCTCGGTTGCCCGGTCAACGGGTCCAGTTGCGCAGCCGGCCCAGGCAACGCCGGGGTGTAGTCATAGGTACGCCCGACCCGCTCGATCCGCTGATCGGTCTGGTACCCCACGGCCACCAGCAATGGCGCCTGGCCGGCGGCAAGCTTGCCCAGCAGCAGGCTGTCCAGCGTCCCCAGCGCGGCGTTGCCATCGAGCATCCACAGCACCGGGTAACCCGCCGCTGGCGCCGGGCGGTCTGGTTTGCCTACCCACAAGCGGTAATGACGCTGGCCATCGGCCGAGTCCAGGTCGAGCTGGCTGAAGCGGTAGGCCAGGTCCTGGCGCTGCAGCAGCGAGGAATCCATCCTCAGTTGATGCTCGGGCTGCGCCAGGGCAGCAGGGGCCGCAAGGGCCAGTGCCAAAGCCAGCGTCAGGGTCATTTTGCTCATCAGGTGTCTCATCAGGGCTTTGCAAGGAGCGCAAGGCAGAAACGCCAAGATGATAATCAGTCCTGATTGAGCGTAAAGCGCATTAACTTTCTAAACAGTCCCGGGCCATCGGCAAAGTCATGTGCAGGCACAGGCCTGGGTGACCGTTGCTGGCCCACAAGCGACCGCCTTGCAGTTCGATGGCGCGGCGGGCGATGGCCAGGCCCAGGCCGAAGCCCGCGCCGCTGTCGGCCAGCCGCTGGTAGGGCTTGAAGATGCGTTCGAGCTCGGCGTGCGGCACCCCGGGCCCCTGGTCACTCAGGCGCAGGTGCCAGCAGTCGCCCTCCAACCAGCCATCCAGGCTGACCCGGCCCTCGGCCGGCGAGTGGCGGATGGCATTGCGCATCAGGTTCTCCAGGGCTTGGGCCAGGCTGTCCAGGTGGGCTTGCACCACGCAGTCGGGGCCGAGCGAGCAGGGCAGGCGGGCGCGGTCCCAGCCGCTTTCGAAGCAGATGTCCTGGCACAAGGCTTCCCACACCGAAACCATCAATACCGGTTCGGTCGGCAAGCTGGGCTGTTCGGTGTCCATCCAGGCGAGGTCCAGCGTGTCCTCCAGAAGCTTCTGCATGTCGGCGACCTCGCGGTCCAGGCGCTCGCGCAACTGGGCCGGCGGCAAGCCGCTGTCATGGGCGATGCGCAGCCGCGCCAGCGGCGTGCGCAGTTCGTGAGACAGCGTGCGCAGCAACAGGCGCTGCTGCTCCAGGCTCTGGCGCAGGCGCCCGGCCATGTGCTCGAAGGCCTGCGCCAGTTCACCAAGCTCATCGCGCCGCTCCTGCAGGGGCAGGGCCGGGCTGTCGAGGTCGTCGGCACGCAGGGCGTCGGCGCGGTCGCGCAGGCGGTTCAGTGGCACCACAAGGTGGCGGTACAGCGCCAGAACCAGCAGCAGGGCGAGTAGCGTGGGGGCAACGCCATGGGTGATTACATGGGTCCATGGGGTCAGGCCGGTAGGCAACAGGTGTTCGGGCAATTGCATTACCAGGCGACCGTGCTCGGGGTGTCGCGGGAACTCGATGCTGACGTAGGGCAGTTCATCCTGCAGGCGCCGGCTCATCGGCCAGTCGAGCTTGCGCATGAAGGTCAGGTGGCTAGCTTCCTCAGCGCTCAGTGGGGTGCTGCCAAGGCTCTGCAGGTGCGGCCCGACCAGCGCCACCCAAGTGCCCTCGGCCTGTTCCAGTTGCCTGCGCCAGGCCTCGGCACCCTCCGCGCCGCCTTGCTCCCAGGCCTGTTCGGCTTGCTGTGCAAAGCGCGCCAGGTAGTCCTGGTCGGCTTGGGACAGGAAGTAGGTACTGCGCTCCACCGACAGGCCCCAGGTCCAGATCAGCCAGGTCAGCAACAGGCAGAAGCCAACCTGCAGTACGGCCAGTTTCCATAGCAGGGGATGACGGCGCATCAGGCTTTTTCCGTGTCGACCAGGATGTACCCCTGGCCGCGTACGGCCTGGATCTGCAGGTGCTGGGCATCGATGTCGGCCAGCTTGCGGCGCAGGTTGCATACATGCACATCCAGGCCGCGATCCAGGCGGGTGTAGGCCCGGTGCAGCACGGTCTGGTAGAGGAATGGTTTGCTCAAGGCTTCGGCGGGGTGGGCCCGCAGGGTGGCCAGCAAGCGGAATTCGGACGCGGTGAGGCCGGCAGCCTTGCCGTTGTGGATAACGTCCTGGCGGTCCTGGTCGAGCATCACCTCGCCGACGTCGGCACGCAGCGCCGTACCATGATCGAACGCCACACGCCGCAGCAATGCATCGACCCGGGCGTCCAGCTCGGCCAGGCTGAAGGGCTTGGGCAGGTAATCGTCCGCACCCCGGGTAAAGCCACTGATGCGATCCTGCTCGGCCCCCAGCGCCGACATCAGCATGACCGGCACCGCCTGCTGCTGGCGCAACTCGTCGAGCAGGCTGAGGCCGTCGATGCCTGGCAGCATGATATCCAGCAGTACCAGCTCGAACCGTGATTGCTGTATGGCATTCAGGGCCTGGGCGCCGGTGGCGCATGCGTGCACCCGGAAACCCCGGTTTCGGAAATGGCGTTCCAGGTCCTGACGCAGGCTTGTGTCGTCTTCGGCTAGGAGGAGTGAGGTGGGCACGGCGAGCCTTGAATGAGAATTCGTATCAGTTACGAATCATCCCATTGCCGGCAGGGCGAGGGCAACGCCTGGATGTGTTAAGAAGGTTAATCCTGCTGCACCCCCGATTTCCCTTCGGTATCGTTCGCAAAAAGCAACTTGTTTCGTTTGCGAATTACTACCATTTGGGGAAAGGGTGTGTCATGAGCAGTTTCAAAAGTTTGGGGGACTCGCGACGGGGTCGGGGCTGGCTGGTGCTGGGGCTGTTGGCGCCGTTTTCGTTGTCGGCACTGGCCGAGACGGTAGCGACTCAGGCGTCTGCCGAGGACAGCGCGCTTGACCTGCCGGCATTGACCATCGAAGGCAACCGCCTGTATGACATGCTGCCGTCGGAAGAAACTGGCGGCTACAGCGTGGATGCCGCCACCGTGGGCACCAAGACCCCCGCAGCGCTCAAGGACATCCCGCAATCGATCACCGTCTACACCCAGGACTACGTCAAGGACCGCCAGTTCGTGCACCTCGATGACCTGGCCAAGTACACCGCCGGCCTGCGCACCCTGACCAACGACAGTGGCCGTTCGTCGATCTACGCCCGTGGCTACGAGTACAGCGAGTTCAATATCGACGGCCTGCCGGCGCCCATGGCCAGCATCTTCGGTACAGTACCGTCGCTGGCGGCATTCGACCGTGTCGAGATCATGCGTGGCCCGGCCGGGCTGTTCAGCAGCACCAGCGAACTGGGCGGCATCGTCAACATGGTGCGCAAGCGCCCGACCGCCGAGTTCCAGGGGCATGTCGAAGGCAGCTATGGCACCTGGGACACCAACCACGAAGAAATCGACCTGAGCGGGCCGCTGGATGATGCCGGCCGCGTGCGCGGGCGCTTCATCGCCTCGCGTGACGACACCAATGGCGAGGTCGACTACAACGCCAACACCAGCAACAGCTACTACGGTGCGCTGGACGTCGACCTGGACGACGCCACCACCCTGTCGTTCGGCCTGATTCATGAAGTGAAGAACATCACCCCGCACAATGGCTATCCGGCAACGCTGTACGGCGAAGTACCCGACTTCAGCCATTCGAAGTTCCTGGGGGCTGACTGGAATTACTTCGACGGCAAGACCACCGACCTGGTCGCCGAGCTGACCCACCGCTTCGACAACGGCGGCTATGGCCGTGTCGCAGCCCGTGGCTCGCATCGCGACACCAATTATCTGTACGCCTTCACCGCGACCAACGCCACCACTGGCGCAAACTCCGAGCGCGCCAGCGCCCGCGATTTCACCCAGGACACCTACTCGCTGGACGCCAGCTACAGCCAGCCGTTCGAAACCTTCGGCCAGGTCAGCGAATTCGTGGTCGGCAGCGACTACAAGAACTACGACACCGAGTACCTCAACGGCACAACCAACCTGGGCGCCATCAACGTCGATACATACTCGCCCAAGCAGTTCGCCAAGCCATCGCCCAACTACAGCACCGAGACCGGTATGCAGGAAGAGGAATACGGCCTGTACTCCAAGGTCACCTTCCGCCCGGTCGAGCGTCTGGCGCTGATCGCCGGGGGCCGCTTCAGCTGGTATCGCGGTGATTTCTACACCACTACCCTCAGCAGCGGCGCCACCACCAACGACAGCAAGCGCGTGGATGGCCACTTCACCCCGTATGGCGGCCTGGTCTACGACCTGACCGAGAACCATGCGCTGTACGCCAGCTATTCGCAGGTTTTCAAGCCGCAGTCCGACACCGACAGCAATGGCCGGGTGCTCAAGCCGCGTGAGGGCGAGCAGTACGAGTTCGGTCTCAAGAGCAGCTACTTCGGCGGCGACCTGAATACTCGCTTCTCGGTGTTCCGCCTGACGGACAAGAACCGCGCGACCACCGTGTATGACGCCGACGGTGTGGCTACCACTGACTCTGTTGCATCCGGCAAGACCCGTGTGAAAGGCGCCGAAGTGGAAGTGAGCGGCAAGCTGACGCCGAACTGGGAAGTGCTGGCCGGCTACACCTGGATGGAAACCGAAACCCTCAAGGGCGATGCCGAAACCACCTTCTTCATTATGCCGCGCAACCAGGCATCGCTGTGGAGCAAGTACACCATCAGCCAAGGGCCGCTGAACGGCCTGGCCATTGGTGGCGGTATTTCGGCGATGAGTAACTTCTATTCCGAGAACGGCGGTGTGCGCATCGACGCGCCAGGCTATGCGACGGTGGATGCAATGCTGTCTTATCCGGTTACCTCGAAGCTGACGGCCACCTTCAACATCAACAACCTGTTCGACCGGGACTATCTGTCGCGGGTGGGGTCGACCTCGACGTTCAACTTCTACGGGCCGTCGCGGAGCATGATGGTTGGGGCGCGTTATGACTTCTGATAATCAGATTTTTCCCGTTGCGCGTAGGCCATTTCTGAAATAGCTTCCTAGCGCCCTTGAGCCATTGCGGTGGTGCTCCTGGCGGCCTAGTGTGGCCCAGTCGTTGCCAAATCAGCGACCGGGCCTGCAAGCCCGCTCAGAGAACGATTACCGATCACCAATAGCCAATGGCATGCCATTGCGCGCGCTTGATGGTGGCTGCGTACGGGAGGTTTTCGAACCTGCCGGTTTCGTTCTCTGCCGGTCTTGCAGACCTGTACGTGGCCGCCACCCATCACACTGCAAGTAATGAATGGCGGTTCTGGCCAATCAACTGAGAACCTCACCATGCTTAAGATTGTCCCCGATCCACCCCACGATATTCATTCCCTTGAAGACACCCTGATCCAGGCCACGGACTATGCGCTGTGCGCTGCGACCGTTGTGCATCAGGCCATGCTGCTGCAGCCCAAGTCGCCGGCGTCGGCTTTGATGATGACGTCGATGCATGAACTGGAGACGCTGCGGGCTTTGCTGGAGTCGGCATTGATTCAGGTGCAGATGCCCACTGGGGCCAGAACTTTGCACTGAGGCTTGAGTGATGTGTTGTCTGGGCAAGCCCTTTCGCGGGTAAACCCGCTCCCACAGGATCACCACAGTCTTCAAGACTTGCACAGTACCTGTGGGAGCGGGTTCACCCGCGAAAGGGCCCGTCCAGGCAGTCGAGAACTTTCAGGGGATTCAAAAATGACCACAGAAGACACCCAATTCACTGTCGGCAAGACCACGTTCTACCAAGGCGAACATGGCACCCACCCACTGTTCCGCATCGAGCCCGGCATCCCCTGCCGCGATGCCCGAGAGCAGTCTTCGGAGTTGATGGGCTATGTCCGCGAACTGACCATCACCGGCCTGATGGATGAGAAGCCGATGATGATCTGGGCTGCGCACTACCTGAGTGCGATGGCCAAGGCGCTGATGGATGATGCTGAGTTGGGTATGAAGCAGTGAGTGTTTGCCTTCAGGTTGTGTGAAGGCCGCAAGGGGTTCGCCTTGGCAATTGCAGCGCCTATGAGACCGAGCGCCGCCCGCGCGGCGCTCGGTCTCATAGGCGCTGCAAACCTGTCGGTATACACCTGATGGCCCGCTTGATTAGAGTGGCGCCTGGGGTAATACAGGCCAGTCAAGCCTTTCGACAAGCGAGGTGCAGGTGAGCGTTGATATCGAGTGTGTGGTGGTCGGGGCCGGTGTGGTCGGCCTGACGGTGGCGCGCGCCTTGGCCCAGGCTGGCCATGAAGTGCTGGTGGTGGAGGCGGGAGAGGGCATTGGCGTCGGGGTCAGCTCGCGCAACTCCGAGGTGATCCACGCCGGCCTGTATTACCCCGATGGCAGCCTCAAGGCGCAGCTGTGTGTCGAGGGCAAGCAACGCCTGTATGCCTATTGCGACAGTCGGGGCGTTGAATACCAGCGCCTCGGCAAACTGATCGTCGCCACCGATGCGGCCCAGGTCGAAGGCTTGCAGCGCCTGCTGGAGCAGGGCCGGCGCAATGGTGTCGATGACCTGCAATGGCTCGACGCCGACCAGGCGCGTGAGTTGGAGCCGGCGCTGTCATGTGTCGCCGCGCTGTGGTCGCCGTCCACCGGCATCATCGACTCCCACGGTTTGATGCTCGCCCTGCTGGGTGACGCCGAGGCTGCGGGCGCCACCTTGGTACTGCATACCCCACTGCTTGCCGCGCGGGTGATCGAGGCCGGTTTCAGCCTGGACATGGGCGGTGCCGAGCCGATGAGCCTGACCTGCCAGCGGCTGGTCAACTGCGCCGGGTTATCTGCAGTTGAAGTCGCTGGGCACATCACCGGCCTCGACCCGGCCCATGTACCCAAAGCCTATCTATGCAAAGGCAGCTATTTCAGCCTGAGCGGTCGTGCGCCATTTCGGCACCTGGTGTACCCCGCACCGGAACACGCCGGCCTGGGCGTGCACATGACCCTCGACCTGGGCGGCCAGGCGCGCTTCGGCCCGGATGTGGAGTGGGTGGAACATATCGACTACCCGGTAGACCCCCGGCGCGGCGACAGCTTCTATGCCGCCGTACGGCGCTATTGGCCCGACCTGCCCGACGCCAGCCTGCAACCGGCCTACAGCGGCATCCGCCCGAAAATCAGCGGCCCTCAGGACCCGGCGGCGGACTTTGTCATCAGTACGCCCGCCGAGCATGGTGTGCCGGGGCTG
Organism: Pseudomonas asiatica; assembly: GCF_040214835.1. NCBI lineage: Bacteria > Pseudomonadati > Pseudomonadota > Gammaproteobacteria > Pseudomonadales > Pseudomonadaceae > Pseudomonas > Pseudomonas asiatica. The sequence goes on from NZ_CP157874.1 coordinate 598,548, forward strand.
GTGAACCTGTTTGGTATCGAGTCACCGGGGTTGACCAGTTGCCTGGCATTGGCGGATCGCGTGCTGCATACCCTGCGTGACAACTGAGGGCAGTGCGAAGCTGCCTTCAGTCTTTATGCATGTGCTGCTTGCCATCGCGATGAGTATGGGCCTTTGAATGCCCCTCATCATGCTGGCCTGCGCCCGAGGCCTGCTCACCATGATGGCCAGGCACGTTGCCGCGGTGCTGGCCTTCATGATTGTGCATTTCACTTTCGCCACCACCATGCTGGTGGCCGCCACTGGCCGCGACCATCGTTTTGTATTGTTCTGCGTTCAACTGGGGTAACTGGTCCAGGAAGGCGACGATGCCCCAGATGTATTCATCGCCCATGCTCTTGCCCCAGGCCGGCATGCCAGAGGCCTTGATGCCGTGCTTGATGATCCAGAACGCCGCAGCGGGGTCGCCACCAATCCCGCTTTTGGCCAGGTTGGGGGGCGATGGATACAGAGCCTGGCTGAGCTCCGTCTTCTCGACGCCAGGGGCAAGGTGACAACCGATGCACATGGCGTTGTAGTTACCGGCGCCGGTACCAATCAGCGTTTCATCTTTCAGGTCCGGCACCTCGATGTCCCTGGCCCGTACTGCGATCGAGCGGTCCCGTGCCATGGCCAGAAAGGCATGCACGGCGGGGAAATGGGGATCATCGGCCCCGACGTTGACCAGGCCGGAGTACGCAGCACCCAGCACGGCCACGCTGGCCACCGCGCCTGCTGCAACAAGCGTTGTTATTGTTCTTTTCATGTCTGGTTCTCAAAACCACATGCGGATACCGGCCACGAAACGCGCTTCATCCACATCACCACCCTCGTCGCGGATGAAATCGGCGGTCTTGCCGTAGGAGCGGTTCCAGGTGATGCCGATGTAGGGGGCGAACTGGCGGACTATTTCATAGCGCAGGCGCAGCCCGACTTCGGTATTGGCCAGGCCGGAACCCACACCGCGCCCAGGGTCGTTCTTGCCGTAGAAATTGGCTTCAGCGGTCGGCTGCAGGATCAGGCGATTGGTCAGCAGAATGTCGTAGTCGCCTTCCAGGCGCGCGGCAGTCTGGCCGTTCTCGCCAATGAACGCGGTGGCTTCGGCTTCGAAGTCGTAAAGCGCCATGCCCTGGATACCGAACGCCGCCCAGGTCTGGGGGGATTCAGGCTTGAAGTCCTGTCGCACCCCGGCAACCACATCCCACCATGGGCTGATCGAGCGGCCGTACAGCAGCTGCAATTCGGCATCCTCGGTGACACCGTTGGTACGTTCACCTTCGGAGCGGATCCACAGCCGGTTGATATCGCCGCCTACCCAGCCAGAAGCATCCCAGGCCAGCGTGCTGCCTTCATCGGCGTCCTGGTACTCGAGTTGATCCAGCAGGAAAAAGCTGTTGACCGCACTGTCGTGCATCTGATGCCCGCCCAACGGGGGGAAGGCTGCCTGGCGGTCGGCATCGGTCAGCACCGGGATAGGGGTACGGCTGGTCGTCGGCGTATTCGCCGAGCCGTGGTTCATTTTCGAATGATCCATCGCTTCATGGTTCATGGCTCCATGATCCATGCCCGGCATGCTGCCATGATCCATCTTGCCGTGGTCCATCATCGAATGGTCCATTTCTTCAGCGGCGAAGCTGGGCGCAGCGCCCAGCACGCCGAGCGAAACGGTCAATGCCAGCAGCGATGGTCGTGCCAGGCTATTGAGCATCTTTCCCTGCCTCGGCTTTGTCGCTGCCATGGGATTCCATCATCTTGCCGTGGTCCATGCCTTGCATCGAGCCATGGTCCATACCCTTCATCGAACCGTGGTCCATGCCCTTCATGGCGCCATGATCCATGCCCTTCATCGAACCATGGTCCATGCCTTGGGCACCCTTGGCTTTTGTGGCATCGGCAGGCTGCTGATTGTTGTCGCCGGACCACGACGACGGGGCATAAACGGCAAACAGGCCGGCCATTGCAGCAGAGAGGAAAAACGCGCTTCGTTTCATTGGTTTGCTCATCTCGGATCTCCAGTTCATTCGTCCACACGGACTTCGCGGAACATGCCCATTTCCATGTGGAACAGCAGGTGACAGTGATAGGCCCAACGTCCTAAAGCATCTGCAGTGACGCGGTAGCTTCGTTTTGAGCCAGGCGGCATGTCGATCGTGTGTTTGCGCACCATGAAGTTGCCGTTCTCATCCTCCAGGTCGCTCCACATGCCATGCAGGTGGATGGGGTGGGTCATCATGGTGTCGTTGACCAGGGTGATGCGCAGGCGCTCGCCATACTTGAGGCGCAGTGGCTCGGCATCGGAAAACTTGATGCCGTCGAAGGACCAGGCGAACTTTTCCATGTGGCCGGTAAGGTGCAGCTCGATTGTGCGACCAGGCGCGCGGCCGTCCGGGTCCGGGAAGGTGCTGCGCAGGTCCGCATAGGTCAGCACGCGGCGGCCGTTGTCACGCAGCCCGATGCCCGGATCGCCCAGTTTTGGTGTCGGCGTCATCGTCTGCATGTCGACCAGCGGGTTGTTGCTCTCGGAGTCTGGGTGGCTCTGCATGGGCGCGCTGGTACCAGCCATGTCGCCATGGTCCATGCCGGCCATGTTGCCGTGGTCCATGCCAGCCATGTCGCCGTGATCCATGCCCATATCGCTCATGGAAATGATCGGCCGTGGATCGACAGCTGGAACAGGGGCTTGCAAGCCTTCGCGAACAGCCAGGGTGCCCCTGGAATACCCGGTACGGTCCATGGATTGAGCGAAGATGGTGTAAGCCTGCTCGCTTTCGGGCTCGACGATGACATCGTAGGTTTCGGCAACGGCGATGCGGAACTCGTCGACCGCAACGGGTTTGACATGCTGCCCATCCGCCGCGACAACCGTCATCTTCAGGCCGGGAATTCGCACATCGAAATACGTCATGGCCGAGCCGTTGATGAAGCGCAGGCGGATTTTCTCGCCCGGCTTGAACACGCCCGTCCAGTTACCGTCCGGGGCCTGGCCGTTCATCAGGTACGTGTAGGTGTAGCCGCTCACGTCAGCGAGATCGGTGGGGCTCATTTTCATCTCGGCCCACATCTTGCGGTCGGCTACCGCGGCGGACCAGCCCATTTCGCTCACATCGTTGACGAAATCACCCACCGTGCGCTTGTGGTAGTTGTAGTAGTCAGACTGCTTCTTGAGCTTGGACAGCACCTGTGCAGGGTCTTCATCCGTCCAGTCGCTGAGCATGACCACATAGTCCCGGTCATAGCTGAACGGCTCAGGTTCTTTCGCGTCGATGACCAGGGCACCATACACCCCGACCTGCTCCTGGAAACCGGAGTGGCTGTGGTACCAGTAGGTGCCGTTCTGCTGGACCTTGAACCTGTACTCATACATGCCGTCGGGGGCGATGCCATGGAAGCTCAGGCCCGGCACGCCGTCCATGTTCGCCGGCAGGATGATGCCGTGCCAGTGGATGGAGGTGTCCTGTTGCAAGCGGTTGCGCACACGCAGTGTGACGGTATCGCCTTCGCGCCAGCGCAGGATGGGCCCGGGAATGGAGCCGTTGATGGCCATCGCTGTACGCGCAGTGCCGGTAATGTTGACCGGCAGCTCACCGATGTAGAGGTCGAAGTCGGTGCCGCTCAGCACATTCGGTTGGCCGGGGCTGGTCACGGCCCAGACCGGCGTGCGCCACATGCCCAGCCCGCCAAGCAGTCCGGTAGCGGCCAGGCCTTTGACGAAGGAGCGTCTGGTGGTTTTGCTTTGCATGCCGTTGCGTCCAGTCAGTCGAAAAGTTGCTGGTGTTCAGGCGGTTGAACGCCCCAGCCGTGGGTCCAGAAGCCCCACAATCTTCCTTCACGCTAGCGGACCTGCGCTGTCAGCTGGCTGAGCTTCAGATTACTTTTCTGTCAGCTTGTGGTGGGTCAAATTCAGTAAGCGCGCCGCGCACCCTGTGGGAGCGGGTTCACCCGCGAAGAATGCGACGCGGTGTATGGCACCGGCTTTGCCGGTGTTCGCGGGTAAACCCGCTCCCACAAGGCCCTGCGAAATCTTTGGGCTATGTATTCTGTGGGAGCGGGCGTGCCCGCGAAGGGCTGCAAAGCAGCCCCATCAAGCGGCTCTTTGGCCTGGCCGCTACTCGATGCGCAGCGCCGCCACCGGATGCAAGCGGGCCGCCCGCACGGCCGGAGCCAGGCCGGCGAGAATGCCGAGCATCGCCGCCAGCAGCAGCGCCAGCAGCAGAAACAGCGGTTGCAGCGCCAAGGGCAGGCTCGGCATGGCCAGGTGCAGTAGCCCCAGCAGCATGCCCATCAACAGCAGGCCAAGCAGGCCACCGGCCAGGGACAGCAGCGTCGCTTCAGCCAGAAACAACCCAAGTACCTGCCGCGGACTGGCGCCAATCGCCCGCAACAGGCCGATTTCTGCCGTGCGCTCGCCCACAGTGGTCGTCATGATGGTGAGAATGCCGACGGCGCCGACCAGCAGCGAAATGCCCCCCAAGGCACCAATGGCCAGGCTCAGGGTGCCGAGAACGCGGTTGAAGCTGCGCAGCATGTCGTCCTGGGTGGTCAGGCTGAAATCCTCCGCACCGTGTCGTTCGCCGAGCACCTCGCGAATCTGCCGGCTCAATGCCCGTGAAGTTGTACCTGCGCCAAACACCACATGGGCTTTGACCACCCCGGTGCGGTTGAACAGGCTTTCCGCCCAGTCCACCGGGATGTAGGCGATATCGTCGAGGTTGAAACCGAGCAACTGGCCTTTCTCCGCCATCACGCCGATTACCCGGAAACGCACGCCGCCGACGCGGATCAGCTCACCCAGCGGGTTGCGCGCCCCGAACAGCTCGGTACGCAGCTGATGGCCGAGCACCACATAGGGCGGCGAACGGCCGTCACGGGCCGGGGGCAGGAACTCGCCCAGGCTCAGTTGCATGCGCCAGGCCTGCGCCATCTGTTGGCCGCCACCGAGAATGTCGCTGCGCCGGCTCAGTTGACCGAACTGGATATTCCCGCTGCCCTGAATGATCGGCACCGCCGCCTCGACATGCGGCAAGCGCCGCAGGGCGTCGGTGTCACTGATGGTCAGTGGCCGCACGCTGCCAAGCAGGCCGCCGAGGCCGCTGGTCTGGGTCTTGCCCGGGCGCACGGTGATGATCCGCGTACCAAACTGCGAGAAGTTCTCCAGCACATAGCCGCGCACGCCTTCGCCTATGGCCGTGAGCAGTGCCACGGCGGCTATGCCGATCGCTACCCCGAGCAGGGTCAGCAGGCTGCGCAGCGGGCGGCAGGTCAGCGCCGAGCTGGTCAGCCGGAAACCATCTTGCCAGCGCATCAGTGCGCCCCCGGCGGGCGTAGCGCCGCCACCGGCTCCAGCGCCGAGGCCCGAGCGGCCGGCAGCCAGGCGAACAGCAGCGCCGTGCCGAGTGCCAGCAGCACTGCGCCAGCCCGCGCCCACCAGGGGGCATAGAGCGGCAGATCGAACGCCAGGCGCCCCAGCCAGAGCAAGGTTTCGGCCAGCAGCAGCCCTGCCAGTGCCCCTGTCAGGGCCAACAGCGCCGCCTCGCCGAGGAACAGCAGGCGCAGCTGCGCCGCCGTCACGCCTATGGCTTTGAGCAGGCCGATCTCGGCGCTGCGCTGGCTTACTGCAATCCAGGTCACGTTCATGATCAGGATGCCTGCCACCAGCAGGCTGATCGCGGCAATGCCGGCCACCGCCAGGGTCAGCACCGCGAGTATCTGGTCGAAGGCGCTGAGCAGGCTGTCCTGGCTGATCAGGGTGACGTCCTCCTCTCCCTCGTGACGCTCCTTGAGCGCGGCGAGTATCAGCTGCTTGCTACGGTCGAGAAAGCTCGGACCATGCACCTCGACAAACACCCGCGACAACCCCTCGCTATTGAACAAGGCCTGGGCGCTGGCCACCGGAATGATCAACATCTCGGCGAAATCCATCCCCAGCGATTCGCCCCGCTCATCGAGAATGCCGACCACCCGGAAGCGCCGGTCGCCAGCGCGCAACCATTCACCCAGGGCCGGGCGAGCCCCGAACAGCTCGCGCCGGAGTTTGCCGCCGATCACGCAGACGGCCTCGGCCTGTTCAGGGTCCAGCGTCGGCAGGGGTTGGCCCTGGACGACCGTCAGTTGGCGAATGGCGAAGAAGTCCCGGGTGGTGCCCAGCGTCAGCACCTCACGATTGCGGTTGCCGACTATCACCTCCATCTGCCCGGCCTGCTGCGGCGCGACCCGGCGGATGCCCGGCAACCGGGTGATGGCCTGGACATCCTGCAAGGTCAACTCGTGTGGCGTCAGCCCGGTGAGCGGCGGCATTCGCCCGGTGGTTTCCTTGCGCCCCGGGAAAACGATGAGGATGTCGCGCCCGAGCAGCGAGAACTCGTTCAGGACGAAGGCCCGCGCGCCCGCGCCAAGACCGGTGAGCAGGTTGACCGCGACCACCCCGATAGCGATGGCCAGCAGTAGCATCAGGCTGCGTGAGCGATGCCCACGCAAGGCACCTAGCCAGAAGCCCAGGGCATCGGCAGCGCGCATCAGGCCAGCGCCCACTGCGGCGCAATACTGTGGATCCGCCCGTCACGCATGTGCAGCTGGCGCTGTGCACGGGCGCCCAGGCTGGCATCGTGGGTCACCACTATCAGGGTCAGACCCTCGCCGTTGAGCTCCTCCAGCAGGCTGAAGACCTCTGCGCCGGCCTGGCTATCGAGATTGCCGGTGGGTTCGTCGGCCAACAGCAGCGCCGGTTGCATGACCATCGCCCGGGCGATCGCCACGCGCTGGCGCTGGCCACCGGACAGCTCGGCCGGGCGGTGGGCAATGCGCTCGCCCAGCCCCAGGCGTGCCACCAATTGGCTGCTGCGCTTGCGCCGTTGTGCCGCACCAATGCCGGCAAGGACCATCGGCAGCTCGATGTTTTCCAGCACCGTCAGTCGTGCGATCAGGTGGTAGGACTGGAACACGAAACCTATCAGTCGGCTGCGCAACTGGGCGCGGCGCGCCTCGCTCAGCGCCGCCGTGGCCTCGCCCTGCAGCCAGTATTCGCCGGCGCTCGGCGCGTCGAGCAGGCCGAGGATGTTCAGCAAGGTCGACTTGCCCGAGCCCGACGGGCCCATCACCGCCATGTAGTCACCGGCGGCGATGTCCAGGTCCAGGCCATCCAGGCCCATCACCTGCTGTTCGCCCAACTGGAAGCTGCGGCTGCCGCCGCGCAGGCGGATCATTTCTTGGTCTCCGCGGCATCCACCGGGATCACCGCCACGGTATCCTTGAGCCCTTCCTGCTCGTGGCTGGCGACTATGCGTGCGTCCTCGTCCAGCCCTGCGAGCACCTCGGTCCAGCGCCAGTTGCTCAGCCCGGTTTGCACCTGTACCTCGCGCAACACCCGGGCGCTCGGGTCATATCGCAGCACACGCTGCCCCTCCAGCAGGGTCTCGGTGGGGATGCGCAAGGCACCCGCGTGCTGCTCCAGGAGGATCTCGACATCGGCGCTATAGCCGGTGAGCAGGGCCAGGTCTGCCGGCGGCTGGTCGAAGCGCACCTCGACATCGACGGTGCGCGCCTGCTTCTCCAGTTCGCGCACATAGGGCGCAATGCGGCTGACGCGGCCGGTGAAATGCTGACCACGGAAGGCATCCAGGCTGATCCGTACGGCGGTTCCTGGGTGAACCCGGGCAGCGTCCACCTCATCGATCGGTGCCTCTACAAACAGGCAGCTGTCGTCGATCAGGTCGACTGCCGGCGGCGTGGGAATACCTGGCGGCGAAGGGGTGACGAACTCGCCGAGTTCGCCGTTGATTTCTGCGACGATGCCAGCGAATGGTGCACGCAGGGTTGTCTGTTCCAGCAGTGAACGCTGCAACTGCAGGCTGGCGTCGGCCTCGCGGATCAGCACGGCACTGGCACTGCACATCAGTTTCGCCAGGTTGGCCTTGGTCGCCGCCTGATCGAGGCGGTCGGCGGCAATCAGCTTGCGGTCGGCCAACTGGCCGAGGCGATCAAGGTCGCGCCGGTCCAGCAGAGCTTGCTGGCAGCGCTGTTCGCGGGTGTTGCGCTGGGCCTCCAGCCGCGCCTCGGCTTCCTGCAGCCTGGCCTGTTGCTCGTCCTGCCGCAGGCGCATGAGCACCTGATCCGGCTGGACCCGCTGGCCCTCGCTGACCAGCAACTCGGCAACCTGGCCGCCGACATTGAAGGACAGGTGCGAGCGTCGACAGGACTTCAGCGTACCCGCGCGCGTGTTGGCCACCACCGTCTCCACCGGCCCCCGCTCAACTTCCAGCAGCCTGACCGGCACCGGCTGCGGTCGACTCAACCAGCCGCCCAACACCACGAGACAAGCCAGGATCGACGAGCCAATCAATAATTTGCGCATGGACTACACCTCCTCCCATATGGCTTGAGCCTAGATCAGGAGGGTGAAAGCTCCACGCGAAACGTCATTTATCCGACGATTTTCGGATGAGCGTTAGTTTAGTGTCAGATAAATGGCGAATGAGATTTTTTTCGCTCACGCAACGGCGATTCCCCGGCCATGGGAAGGCTGCAGAAAGTTTCAGAGGATGAGAATGGCGGGCATTAAAAAGCCGGCTTGTGGCCGGCTTCTCGGGGACGCTTCCGACTAATTTATGGTAAGCCGCAATCGCCTTAACTGTGTGGCCATCAAGGGCCTGAAAGAGATGGCAGATGCCCGTGTGGGATATCGCCGAGCCCTCTGGACCGCGGCTCGCGCCGGTCGGGGCTGAATGTGCGGCGTAGCATACAAGGGCGCGCGCAGGATGCCCAGCAAAAAATGGCACAGGTTGTTTCAGTCGGGCCGTTGCTGGCGGAAATGCGACCAGTGGAACACCCAGCCCAGAATCTCCAGCCTTTGTGTCTGGCGCTGGGCGGTGGTGTAGCGTTCGACCGCATAGTTGCGCCGATCATGGCTGTGCAGGTACAGCGTGCCGTTCTGGCCGAGGCTGAGGTTGTTCACCCTGAGCACGCCGTTGTGCAGCAGGGCATAGGTTTCGCCCTCGAACACCTGGGTCATGCCCAGGTCGATGGCCAGGGTGGCCTGCAGCGGAATCAGCGGGGTCATGTTGCTGGCGGGCATCGCCAGGCAGATGGCGTTGTCGGCATGCACTCCCAACCCTTTCAGGGCTTTTGCGGGCAGGCACATGTGCTTGCCCGCCACGGGTGACAGCAGGCCGTTGTGCAGTTCGTAAAAGGGCACCTTCAGTGCCCGGCCGCCTTGCGCTGACAGCGGCGTGCGCGGGTTGGCAGGCGCCGGCCCTGGCGGGCAGCTGCGCAGGATCGGGTTGTGGTGTTTGGGGCCTTCGCCCGTGCGCAACCAACGACGATGCACGCAGAACAGGTCGGCCATTTCGTCCAGCCGTGCCAAAGGCACGCCGCGCTTGAGCCAGTTGTTGACGTGCTGGGGGGTGACGCTGCGCTGGGCGGCGAAATCGGAAGAGGTCAGGCCACATTCGTGGAGGAGGGCTTTGAGTCGGTCGCCGGATGTGTTCATGGCGGCGAGTGTAGCGGCGGGGTGCCAGCAAGGATATGAACCGGATGTTGATGGGGCTTGTGTGAAAAGCGCCTGTTTGTAGGGCGTTGGAGTAGGACTGCGTAGGATTTATTACCGCATCAGACGTTGGCGCGGTAGCTGTAGGAGCGGCCTTGTGTCGCGACGGGACGCGAAGCGTCCCCAAAACCATCCCGCACGATTTACCTGAGAGACCGCATTTGCTGATTTTACGGCCGCTTCGCGCCCGATCGCGACACAAGGCCGCTCCTACAACCGACCGCGAAGGCAGGTCATTCAACAAGAAGGCTGCGAACGAAGGTCGCTGACGAATGGCCATAAAAAACCCCGCCGAGGCGGGGTTTTTCATGCAACCGGCATCAGCCCTTGTAGGCAGCAACCGATTTGGTGATCGCGGCGCGGGCGGCGTCAGCGCCTTCCCAGCCTTCGATCTTGACCCACTTGCCCTTCTCGAGATCTTTGTAGTTGGCAAAGAAGTGCTCGATCTGCTGGATCAGCAGGGCTGGCAGGTCGGTGTACTCCTTCACATCGACGTACAGCTGCGACAGCTTGTCGTGAGGAACAGCGATGACCTTGGCGTCGCCGCCGCCGTCGTCGGTCATGTTCAGCACGCCGACCGGACGGGCGCGGATAACCGAACCTGGGGCTACCGGGTAAGGGGTAACGACCAGCACGTCCAGCGGATCACCGTCATCGGCCAGGGTGTTCGGGATGAAGCCGTAGTTGGCTGGGTAGAACATCGGGGTAGCCATGAAACGGTCGACGAACAGGGTATCGCTGTCCTTGTCGATCTCGTATTTGATCGGCGCGTGGTTGGCCGGGATCTCGATGGCGACGTAGATGTCGTTCGGCAGGTCTTTGCCCGCCGGAATCTTGCTGTAGCTCATTGGGCAGTGCCCCCGTGTTTGACCAAAAAAGTGGCGGCGATTATAGGCACATTCTGCATGGGCATGCCACGCCTGGCCTGATGTGCGGCCCCGTCAGGCGTGGCTTTCGCGGTATTCCGGGTGTTCGGCCTGCAGCCGGCACAGGCGCGCCAGTGGGTCCTGGCGGTAGAACAGCGACAACTGGCGGTAGACCTGTGGATAAGCCTGTTGCAGCAGGTCGGGGGCACTAAAGAAGTACTCGCTGGTGACGGCAAAGAACTCCGCGGGGTTCTCCGCGGCATACGGGTCGATGGCGGTTTCGGCGTCGGGGTTGGCGTCCAGCTGGCGGTTGAGGTCGTCATAGGCCTGTTGCATGGCGGTTGCCCATTCATCCACAGGCATGCCGCTGTGCAGCGGCGGCAGGCCGTTGGCATCGCCATTGAGCATGTCGAGCTTGTGCGCCAGTTCATGGATGACCAGGTTGTAGGCCTCCCAGCCACCGCTTGCCAGCACGCCGTTCCAGGCGAGGATGATCGGGCCCTGCTGCCAGGCCTCGCCGCTGTGCTCGCCGTCCCACACGTGCTCCACGCCACTGGCATCGCGGTGGCGCTGGGGGCTCTTGAAGTCGTCGGGGTAGAGGATGATTTCGTGGAAACCCTGGTACCAGTTCAGCTCGCCCAGGTGCAGCAGCGGCAACTGCGCCTGGGCCGCCAGCAACAGGCGCTGCTCGTCATCCGGCTCGACGCCGGGCAGGCAGGTGAGGTGCTTGTCGAGCAGGAACAGGATGCAGGCTTCACGCAACCAGCGATCTTCTTCGTCCGTGATGCCGTCCAGCATCGGCAGGCGCTCGCGCACGGCCTGCCATTGCTGGGGGGTGATGGGGTAGCGCGCCAGGGTGCGCTTGCGCCGCCAGGCGCTGAACGACCACATCTGCAGGTTTCAGTGGGCCTTGGCCGTGCGGCCCAGGCGGCCACGCAGCAGGCCGAGGATCATCGGCACCAGCGACAGGATGATGATGCCCACTACCATCAGCGACAGGTGCTGCTTGATGAATGGCACGTTGCCGAAGAAGTAGCCCAAGGTCACCAGGCCGCCGACCCACAGCAGCGAACCGGCGACGCTGAAACCGAGGAAGCGCGGGTAGTGCATGTGGGCGATACCGGCGACGAACGGTGCAAAGGTGCGCAGGATGGGCAGGAAGCGCGCCATGGTCACGGTCTTGCCGCCGTGGCGTTCATAGAAGTCGTGGGTACGTTGCAGGTAGTCGCGACGGAAGATCTTCGAGTTGGGGTTGTTGAACAACCGCTCGCCGGCCGTGCGGCCGATCACGTAGTTGGTGCTGTCGCCGAGGATTGCGGCGGCCATCAGCAGGCCGGCCAGCAGCAACGGGTCCATGCCGCCACCGGCGGCCACGGCGCCGGCAATGAACAGCAGCGAATCACCGGGCAGGAAGGGCATGACCACCAGCCCGGTTTCACAGAAGATCACGGTGAAGAGGATGGCGTAGATCCAGGGACCGTAGTTGGTGACCAGCAGATCGAGGTAGGCATCGAGATGCAGGATAAGGTCCAGCGGGTTGAAATCCATGTACAGCACCTGTGTTCTTGGGCGTAGGCTCGGTTACCTGGGGATGGGTAAATTTTCACACATGACAGGTGGGCCATTATACGGCTAAGTCAGGAACATGCCCGGGGAGTTTGTAGCGGGGGGTTACGGCAGGGGGGTATTCCTGTACCGGCCTCTTCGCGGGTAAACCCGCTCCCACAGGTACAGCACCGACTTCAGATGCGCCGCTATGCCTGTGGGAGCGGGTTTACCCGCGAAGAGGCCAGCACAGTCAATCCTGGCTGATCGGCAGGATATAGCTCTTGAACTCGTTATCCTCACGAAACCCGATGGATTCGTAAGTCTTGTGCGCTACCTCATTGTCCGCACTGGTCGACACCCGCATGCGCACGGCGTTGGTTTCCTTGGCCATTTTCTTCGCCTCGCGCATCAGGTGGTCGGCCACCAGCATGCGCCGCGAGTCCTCGGCCACATAGATATCGTTGAGAATCCATACCCGCTTCAACGACAGCGATGAGTAGCTTGGGTACAGCTGGCAGAATCCCAGCAGTTTGCCGTCGTCATCATCGGGTAGCGCCAGGTAGATCACCGACTCATCCCGCTTCAGGCGCTTTTCCAGGAAACTGCGCGAGCTGTCAGGGTAGGGTAGCTGCCCATAGAACTCACGGTATTTGACGAACATCGGCGTGAGCAGGTCGAGGTGTTCCAGGGTTGCCTTGATGATGCGCATGTGCGGCCCTCAGAGTCCATTAGGGGAAACAGCGGATTGCCATCAGCCTTCAAGGGCATGCTGCCCAATGCGCGGTGCAAGTGCAATCCGCCTTCCGTGACATGTTTTTTACCCTTTGCCGAGCAGGAAGTTACCTTTCTGGCCGGTGCTGTGTTCACTCTCCAGGCTATGGACCTCGGCTTCGTCCTTCAGATTCACCCCGGAAAGCTGGCGCCGGCAGGCTTCGCGCATCAAGTACAGCAAGCGGTGCGCCGCCATGCCATAACTCAGGCCCTCCAGGCGGATGTTGGAAATGCAGTTGCGGTAGGCATCGGTCAGGCCGACCTTCGGTGCATAGGTGAAGTACAGGCCAAGGCTGTCGGGCGAGCTGAGCCCCGGGCGTTCGCCGATCAGCATCACCGTCATCCGTGCGCCCAGCAGCTCACCAACCTCGTCGGCCACTGCCACGCGGCCCTGCTGCACCAGCACCACCGGGGCGCTGGTCCAGCCGTCGGCGGCGGCCTGTTCCTCGAAGCGCGCCAGGAACGGCAGGGTGTGGCGGTGCACGGCCAGTGCCGACAGGCCGTCAGCGACGACGATGGCCAGGTCGACCCCGCCGGGGTTGGCCTGGGCGTGCTGGCGCAGCGCGGCAACCGAATCTTCGTTCAGCCGTCGCCCCAGGTCCGGGCGTTGCAGGTACTGGTTGCGGTCGCTGGCGGCGCTGTGCAGCACCAGGCTTTCGCGCCCGCGGTCACTCAGCTGGGTAGCCAGGCCGGCATGGTCGAAGGCCAGGTGCACGGCATCGCGGGCCTGGGCGTGGGCAAACTGGAAGTCCAGCTGCGCACCGGTCGGCAGGCTGGTGCCGGTGCGGCCCAGGGCTATGCGCGCCGGGGTCAGGTTGCGCAGGGCCAGCCAAGGGTTGTCGGGGGTAGGCGTGCGGTGGTCCATGGTCATCCCTATGCAAGCTGTGCCAAGGCCTGGCGGAAGGCCGGCGGCAGGTTGTCACCAAAGCGCACCCGGCCATCGGCCTGGGTGAAGATGCCGGTGCGGGCCAGCCATGCCTCGAACTCCGGCCCGGGCTTCAGGCCCAGGGTCTGGCGCGCGTACAGCGCGTCGTGGAACGAGGTGGTCTGGTAGTTGAGCATGATGTCGTCGGAGCCGGGGATGCCCATGATGAAGTTGATCCCGGCCACACCCAGCAGGGTCAGCAGGGTGTCCATGTCGTCCTGGTCGGCTTCGGCGTGGTTGGTGTAGCAGATGTCGCAACCCATCGGCACTCCCAGCAGCTTGCCGCAGAAGTGGTCTTCGAGGCCGGCGCGGATGATCTGCTTGCCGTTGTACAGGTACTCCGGGCCGATGAAGCCGACCACGGTGTTGACCAGGAATGGCTTGAAGTGGCGGGCCACGGCATAGGCGCGGGTTTCACAGGTCTGCTGGTCGACGCCGTGGTGGGCGTTGGTCGACAGCGCGCTGCCCTGGCCGGTTTCGAAGTACATCAGGTTCTGCCCGAGGGTGCCGCGTTTCAGCGAAAGGCCCGCTTCGTAGCCTTCCTGCAGCACGTTCAGGTTGATGCCGAACCCGGCGTTGGCCGCCTCGGTACCGGCGATGGACTGGAACACCAGGTCCAGTGGCACGCCACGGTTGATCGCCTCGATCGAGGTGGTGACGTGGGTCAGCACGCAGGCCTGGGTGGGGATGTCGTAGCGCTGGATGATGGCGTCGAGCATTTCCAGCAGGGCGCAGATCGAGGCGATGCTGTCGGTGGCCGGGTTGATGCCGATCATGGCGTCGCCGTTACCGTACAGCAGGCCGTCGAGAATGCTGGCGGCGATGCCGGCTGGCTCGTCGGTGGGGTGGTTGGGCTGCAGCCGCGTCGACAGGCGCCCGCGCAGGCCCATGGTGCCACGGAACCGGGTGACCACGCGGATCTTCTGTGCCACCAGCACCAGGTCCTGCACGCGCATGATCTTCGACACCGCGGCGGCCATTTCCGGCGTCAGCCCGGGTGCCAGGTTGCGCAGGCTGTCCTCGTTGGCCTCTTCGCTCAGCAGCCAGTCGCGCAGGCCACCCACGGTCAGGTGGCTGACCGGGGCGAAGGCCTGGGCATCGTGGGTGTCGATGATCAGGCGCGTGACTTCATCATCTTCGTAAGGGATCAGCGCTTCGTTGAGGAAATGCGTCAGCGGGATATTGGCCAAGGCCATCTGCGCGGCGACCCGTTCGCCGTCGTTGCTGGCCGCGACGCCCGCCAGGTAGTCCCCCGAGCGGGCGGGGCTGGCCTTGGCCATCACTTCCTTGAGGCTGTCGAAGCGGTAGACCAGGTGGCCGACCGTGTGTACGAAACTTGCCATACAGACTCTCCAGAGCCGCGGGTTGCCCCGCGGCGGGTGGCGGCGATCAGTGCAAGGCCTCTTCGGCCTTCTGGATCGCGGCGAATTCCTCTTCCGGTGTACCCGCGACCAGGTGGTGGCGGCTGTAGAAAGCAAAGTAGGCAATTAATACCGCATAGATCACTGCGGCGCCAATCACCACCCGTGGGTCGACCAGGAAACCGGCGACCACGGCGATGCAGGCCAGTACCAGTGCCAGGCCCGAGGTGAAGATGCCACCGGGGGTGCGGTATGGGCGCTCCATCTTCGGCCGGCGGATGCGCAGGGTGATGTGCGCGGCCATCATCAGCACGTACGACAGGGTAGCGCCGAACACCGCCACCAGGATCAGCAGGTCACCCTGGCCGGTCAGCGACAGGGCAAAGCCGATGATCCCGGGGATGATCAAGGCCAGTACCGGGGCCTTGCTCTTGTTGGTTTCCGACAGTTTGCGCGGCAGGTAGCCGGCGCGGGACAGGGCGAAGATCTGCCGGGAGTAGGCGTAGATGATCGAGAAGAAGCTGGCGATCAGCCCGGCCAGGCCGACCAGGTTGACGAAGCCGCCCATCCAGGTGCTACCGCCGTAGGCTTTGGACAAGGCTTCTACCAGCGGGTTGCCGGACGCTTTCAGTGCTTCGGAGCCTGCGCCGCCCGGGCCGACCACCAGGATCAGCAGGGCGAAGGCCAGCAACACCAGCATGGCGCCGATCAGGCCGCGTGGCAGGTCACGCTTGGGGTTCTTGGTTTCTTCGGCAGCCAGCGGCACGCCCTCTACGGCGAGGAAGAACCAGATGGCATAGGGGATGGCCGCCCACACGCCGACATAGCCGAACGGCAGGAAGCTGCTGGCGCCCACGGCGTCCGTTTTGGCGATGTCGAACAGGTTGGCTGCATCAAAATGGGGCACCATGCTCACCAGGAACACGGCCAGGGCGATGGCGGCGATGGCGGTGATGATGAACATCAGCTTCAACGCCTCACCCACGCCAAAGATGTGGATGCCGATGAACACGATGTAGAACGCCAGGTAGATCATCCAGCCGCCGATGCCGAACAGTGACTGGCAGTAGGCGCCGATGAACACCGCGATGGCGGCGGGGGCGATGGCGTACTCGATGAGGATCGCCGTCCCGGTGAGGAAGCCGCCCCAGGGGCCGAAGGCACTGCGGGCAAAGCCGTAGCCGCCGCCTGCGGTGGGGATCATCGACGACAGTTCGGCCAGCGAGAAGCACATGCACAGGTACATGGTGGCCATCAGCAGGGTGGCGAGGAACATGCCGCCCCAGCCGCCCTGGGCCAGGCCGAAGTTCCAGCCGGCATAGTCGCCGGAGATGACGTAGGCCACGCCCAGGCCGACCAGCAGGACCCAGCCGGCGGCACCTTTTTTCAGTTCACGTTGCTGGAAGTAGTCCGAGCCGACTTTTTCGAAGTCGACGGAAGAGCCTGCCGGCGAGCCGGCGGAATGATCGCTTGGCATAGATTCACCTGTTGTTTTTCTTGGTGGCCGGACGGGTTCCGGGCCGATGGTGATGGGTACTGCAGGAAGCGAGCCAGAGCGGTTGGTGCACGGTTACCGCTCTGGGTTTTGTATATGCAGGCCTGGCCTCTTCGCGGGCTTGCCCGCTCCCACAGGGACTGCACAAGTTTCAAGACCAGTGCAATACCTGTTGGAGCGGGCGAGCCCGCGAAGGCCGCGACGCGGTTTAGAAGAAGCCCAACGGATTGATGTCGTAGCTCACCAGCAGGTTCTTGGTCTGCTGATAGTGGTCGAGCATCATCTTGTGGGTCTCACGCCCGACCCCCGACTTCTTGTAGCCACCGAACGCGGCATGCGCCGGGTACAGGTGGTAGCAGTTGGTCCACACGCGGCCAGCCTTGATCCCACGGCCCATGCGGTAGGCACGGTTGATGTCGCGGGTCCACACGCCGGCACCCAGGCCGAACTCGGTGTCGTTGGCGATCGCCAGGGCTTCGGCTTCGTCCTTGAAGGTGGTGACGCTGACCACCGGGCCGAAGATTTCTTCCTGGAACACGCGCATCTTGTTGTTGCCCTTGA
Source organism: Pseudomonas asiatica (assembly GCF_040214835.1). Lineage (NCBI taxonomy): Bacteria > Pseudomonadati > Pseudomonadota > Gammaproteobacteria > Pseudomonadales > Pseudomonadaceae > Pseudomonas > Pseudomonas asiatica. The sequence goes on from NZ_CP157874.1 coordinate 615,631, forward strand.
GCAGGGTCGGCTGGATGTAGTAACCGGTGGCCAGCGAGCCTTCCAGTTTCTCGACCTTGCCGCCGGTCAGCAACTCGGCGCCTTCCTTCTGGGCGATGTCGAGGTACGACAGGATCTTCTCGAACTGCTGTTGCGAGGCCTGGGCGCCGACCATGGTGTCGGTGTCCAGCGGGTCGCCGCGCTTGATCTGCAGCACCTTCTTCATCACCACTTCCATGAACTGCGGATAGATCGACTCCTGTACCAGTGCCCGTGACGGGCAGGTGCATACCTCGCCCTGGTTGAAGAACGCCAGCACCATGCCTTCGGCCGCCTTCTCGATGAAGCTTGGCTCGGCTTGCATGATGTCTTCGAAATACACGTTCGGCGACTTGCCGCCCAGTTCGACGGTGGACGGGATGATGTTCTCGGCGGCGCACTTCATGATGTGCGAGCCGACCGGGGTCGAGCCGGTGAAGGCGATCTTGGCGATGCGCTTGCTGGTGGCCAGTGCTTCACCGGCTTCGCGGCCAAAGCCTTGCACCACGTTGAGCACGCCTTTTGGCAGCAGGTCACCGATCACTTCCAGCAGCACGGTGATGCCCAGCGGGGTCTGTTCGGCCGGCTTGAGCACCACGCAGTTGCCGGCGGCCAGTGCCGGGGCAAGCTTCCAGGCGGCCATCAGGATCGGGAAGTTCCACGGGATGATCTGCCCGACCACGCCCAGCGGCTCGTGGATGTGGTACGCCACGGTGCCTTCGTTGATTTCCGCGGCGCCGCCTTCCTGGGCGCGGATGCAGCCAGCGAAGTAGCGGAAGTGGTCGACCGCCAGCGGAATGTCGGCATTGAGGGTTTCGCGGATCGGCTTGCCGTTGTCCCAGGTTTCGGTGATTGCCAGCAGTTCGAGGTTCTGCTCGATACGGTCGGCGATCTTCAGCAGAACGTTGGAGCGGTCCTGCACTGAGGTGCGGCCCCAGGCGTCGGCCGCAGCGTGGGCGGCATCCAGGGCTTTATCGATGTCTTCGGCAGTGGAGCGAGGGAATTCAGCGATCAGCTTGCCATTCACCGGGGAGGTATTTTCGAAGTACTGCCCCTTTACCGGAGGAACGAACTCACCACCGATGTAGTTGCCGTAGCGGCTCTTGAAGGAAACCTTCGCGCCTTCGGTACCGGGATGTGCGTAACGCATGGTGTGTCTCCTGGCTATTGTGTTTGTTAGGGAGTTGGAAAGCGTAGAGCAAAGGTTGGGCCAGCGTTTCGAGCACCAGGCAAATCAATGACTTGGCTCGGTTCTTTGGGCCTGGCCCACGGTCGCTGTGCCAGCGCCGGTACGCGCGGGGGTGACACTTTGTGCCATTTGCGACACGTAACCGGAGGGTGCATTGCAAAGCCTTCCCGGGTGGAGGATGCTGGCGGGACTCTCTATCTGCGGAGAACTACAACAATGCAGAGCAATCATTTCAGCCGCCATGCCCAGCAAGTCCATACCGTCGCCCATGGTGGGGCCGGGGAGGGCGGCAGTGACCCGTCCATCGCCCGCTCCTGGCTGCGCTGCCTGGAGGACTACCACCTCGACCCGTCGGTGATCGAGGCTCCGGTGGTGCTCGAGCATGGGCGCCTGCTGGAAAGCCGCGAGCGCCTGCGCCAGGTGCTGCAGATTGCCGACCATGAAATGAACAGCCTGCACCAGCAGCTTTCCGGGGCCGGCCATGCAGTGCTGCTGACCGATGCCCGTGGGGTGATCCTGAATTGTGTCAGCGCGCCGACCGAGCGGCGCAGCTTCGAGCGCGCCGGCCTGTGGCTGGGCGCTGACTGGAGCGAGGCGCGCGAGGGCACCAACGGCATCGGCACCTGCCTGGTCGAGCGCCAGGCGCTGACCATCCATCAGAACGAGCACTTCCGTGGCCGCCACACCGGCCTGACCTGCTCCGCCAGCCCGGTGTTCGACCCGCATGGCGAGCTGCTGGCAGTGCTGGATGTGTCTTCGGCGCGGCCCGACGTTTCCCGCCAGAGCCAGTTCCACACCATGGCCCTGGTCAACCTGTCGGCGAAGATGATCGAAAGCTGCTACTTCCTGCGCCATTTCGAACAGCAATGGCTGCTGCGTTTTCACCTGCAGGCCGAGTCGGTCGGCCTGTTCAGCGAAGGCCTGCTGGCGTTCGACGGTGACGGGCGCATCTGCGCCGTCAACCAGAGCGCGCTTAACCTGCTGGGCACGGTGCGTGGTGGCGTGCTGGGCAAACCGCTGGAACGCTTTTTCGCTTGCAGCCACGACGAACTGTTCAGTCGCGCCACGCCCGGTGGCAGCACGGCCTGGCCGCTGCATACCCTGGACGGGCGCCAGGTGTTCGCCAGCCTGCGTGGCCAGGCGCGCGCACCGGTGTGGTCGGTGCCGGCCGCCCAGCCGCGACCCGCACGGGAAGTGGAACCGCTTATCTGCCTGCTCGACCCGGCCTTGCAGAACGACTTCCGCCGCAGCGTGCGGGTGTTCGAGCGCGATGTGCCGCTGTTGCTGCGCGGCGAGACCGGCTGTGGCAAGGAGGCCTTTGCCCAGGCCGTGCACCAGGCCAGCGAGCGGCGCGGCAAGCCGTTCGTCGCCATCAACTGCGCCTCGATCCCGGAGAGCCTGATCGAGAGCGAACTGTTCGGCTACCGCGGCGGCAGCTTTACCGGTGCGCGCAAGGAAGGCATGCGCGGCAAGCTGCTGCAGGCCGATGGCGGCACCTTGCTGCTGGACGAGATTGGCGACATGCCACTGGCCCTGCAAACCCGCCTGCTGCGCGTGCTGGAGGAGCGCCAGGTGGTGCCGATCGGTGGCGAGCCGCAGGCGGTCGACGTGCGCATTATCAGCGCTACCCACCGAGACCTGCTGGAACGGGTGGAGCAGGGCAGTTTCCGCGAGGACCTGTATTACCGGCTTAATGGCCTGGAAGTGGCATTGCCTGCGGTGCGCGAGCGCAGTGACAAGGCGCAGTTGCTGGACTTTCTGCTGCGTCAGGAGGCGCAGGGAGAACCGATCGATATCGAGCCCAGGGCACGGCAGGCACTGCTCGACTTCGCCTGGCCGGGCAACGTGCGGCAGATGCGCAACGTGCTGCGTACCCTGGTGGCACTTTGCGAAGACTCCCGCATCATGTTCCCGGATCTTCCCGCCATTCTCCGCAACGGCACCGTCCCTGCAGGAGCGGCCTTGTGTCGCGAAAGGGCCGCAGAGCGGCCCCAGGGTCCCAGCCGCGCCGACCAATTTGCAGGGGTTGCTTCGCAGCCCGATCGCGACACAAGGCCGCTTCTACAGGATGCGGAGCGGCAAGCATTGTTGGAGACGCTAGAGGCAAAACACTGGCACCTCACCCGTGTCGCCGAGCACTTGGGCATCAGCCGCAATACCTTGTATCGAAAACTGCGCAAACACGGCATCACCAGGGCCGACTGAGCGAAACATCTGGTGCGATTTGTCGCGCCCTGGGCTACCCTGCCTCGATGTTTTGCGAGGTCGACCATGCATATTCACATTCTCGGTATTTGCGGCACTTTCATGGGCTCGCTGGCGGTGCTGGCCAAGGAACTTGGCCACCGCGTCACCGGCTCGGACGCCAACGTGTATCCCCCGATGAGCACCCAGCTCGAAGCCCAGGGCATCGAGCTGACCCAAGGCTATGACCCGGCCCAGCTGGATCCGGCGCCAGACCTGGTGGTCATCGGCAATGCCATGTCGCGTGGCAACCCGGCGGTGGAATACGTGCTGAACAAGGGCCTGCCCTATGTTTCCGGCCCGCAGTGGCTGGCCGACCACGTGTTGCAGGGCCGCTGGGTGCTGGCCGTTGCCGGTACCCACGGCAAGACCACGACCAGCAGCATGCTGGCCTGGGTGCTGGAACATGCCGGCATGAGCCCGGGCTTCCTGATCGGCGGTGTGCCGCAGAACTTTTCGGTGTCGGCGCGCCTGGGCGATACGCCGTTCTTCGTGGTCGAAGCCGACGAATACGACAGCGCCTTCTTCGACAAGCGCTCGAAGTTCGTCCACTACCACCCGCGCACGGCGATCCTCAACAACCTTGAGTTCGACCATGCGGACATCTTCCCCGACCTGGCCTCGATCGAGCGGCAGTTCCACCACCTGGTGCGCACTATCCCTAGCGAAGGCCTGGTCATCCACCCCACCACCGAGCTGGCGCTGGAGCGGGTGATCGGCATGGGTTGCTGGACCCCGGTGCAGACCACCGGCGAAGGTGGCCAGTGGCAAGCCCGTCTGCTCAGCCCCGACGGCTCGCGCTTCGAAGTGCTGTTCGACGGCGAAGCGCAGGGCGTGGTGGACTGGGCGCTGACTGGCCAGCACAACGTCGCCAACGCCCTGGCCACCCTGGCAGCGGCGCGCCATGTAGGCGTGGTGCCAGCCATGGGCATCGAAGGCCTGAGCGCCTTCAAGAGCGTCAAGCGGCGCATGGAGAAGGTTGCCGAAGTGCAGGGCGTGACCATCTACGATGACTTCGCCCACCACCCGACCGCCATCGCCACCACCCTCGACGGCCTGCGCAAGCGCGTCGGCGAGGCCCCGGTGATCGCCGTGATCGAGCCGCGTTCCAACTCGATGAAGCTCGGTGCCCACCGTGACGGCCTGCCGGAAAGCGTCAACGACGCCGATCAGGTGATCTGGTACGCCCCGGCCAACCTTGGCTGGGACCTGGCTGCCACCGCCGCGCAATGCAAAGTGCCCAGCGTGGTGGCCGACAGCCTCGAAGCGATCATCGAGCGGGTCAAGGGCCAGGCTCGCCCAGGTACCCATGTGGTGATCATGAGCAACGGCGGCTTCGGCGGCCTGCACGGCAAGCTGGCCGAGGCACTGAAGTGAGCGGGCCGGAACGCATCACCCTGGCCATGACGGGCGCCTCTGGCGCCCAGTATGGCCTGCGCCTGCTCGACTGCCTGGTGCGTGAGGACCGCGAGGTGCACTTCCTGATCTCCAAGGCCGCGCAACTGGTGATGGCTACCGAGACGGACGTGGTGCTGCCGGCCAAGCCGCAGGCGATGCAGGCCTTCCTCACCGAATATACCGGCGCTGCCGACGGGCAGATCCGCGTGTATGGCAAGGAGGACTGGATGTCGCCGGTGGCCTCGGGTTCCGGCGCCCCGGCGGCAATGGTAGTGGTGCCTTGTTCCACCGGCACCTTGTCGGCGATTGCCACAGGTGCCTGCAACAACCTGATCGAACGTGCTGCCGACGTTACCCTCAAGGAGCGTCGCCAGCTGATCCTGGTGCCGCGCGAAGCGCCGTTCTCCACCATTCACCTGGAGAACATGCTCAAGCTGTCGCAGATGGGCGCGGTGATCCTGCCGGCGGCGCCGGGCTTTTATCACCAGCCGCAGACCATCGACGACCTGGTCGACTTCGTGGTGGCGCGCATTCTCAACCTGCTGAACATTCCCCAGGACATGTTGCCGCGCTGGGGTGAGCACCACTTCGGGGTGGATGATTGAAGCGAGCGCTGGCGGGTTTGCTGGCGCTGGTGCTGCTTGGTGGCTGCGCCACGGTGCGCACGCTGGATGCCAACAAGCCCGGGGCACCGGTGGTGTATGCCGGTACCCGGTTGGACTTGTATGTGATCAATGGCGGGTGCTGCCCGCGGGATCATTACGGGGCTGATGCGCCGGCGTATCCGGGGCTGGACCTGCCGGGGAGCATGTTGCTCGATACCCTGTTGCTGCCGTTGTCTTTGCTGACAGCGGCCGGTGTAGGCTTCCAGGCCACCGGCGGCCTGTAAGGGCCCTTTCGCGGGTAAACCCGCTCCCACAGGTACTGCACCAGGTCTGAAATCGATGCAAATCCTTGTGGGAGCGGGTTTACCCGCGAAGAGGCCCTGGCAGGTAAAGCCTAATTCTTGCCCAACCTGCGCAACTCATCCGACTCCACAATCCGCACACCGTCCTCTTCCTCCAGCGCCAGCCGCCACAGCGCCCGGGCCAAGGTACAAGCCTCGATCCCCCGATACTTTCCGGGTATCAGCTTGGCAAACGGCGAAGCCAACTGTTCGCTGAGCCGCGGCTCGACCCGCTCGCCCAGCAGCAACGATGGCCGCACGATGGTCAGCTGCGGCCAATCCTGGGCCTTGAGTGCCTCTTCCATCTCGCCTTTGACCCGGTTGTAGAAAACCGACGATTTCGGGTCGGCGCCCAAGGCACTGACCACCAGCAGATGCCGTGCGCCCAACTCCCGGGCGCGCTTGCTGAACGCCACCACCATGTCCAGGTCCACCGCGCGGAAGGCCGATTCGGAACCGGCCTGCTTCAGCGTGGTGCCCAGGCAGCAGTAGGCGATATCGACCCGCCCGGCCAGCTGTGGAAGGAACACCGCCGGGTCGCCTACCGGGTTTTCCAAGTGCGGGTGCTCGGCCAGTGGCCGGCGGGTTGGCGCCAGTACGCGGGTGATGGTGGGCTCGTTGAGCAGGCGGTCGAGCAGGTGTTCACCTGTCAGACCCGTGGCACCGGCAAGCAGGACATGCTGAGGCGTCAAATACATGATGTCTCTCCCTTGTTACACACAAGCTTAGTGGTTGCGTGGCGTTTGCGCCTGTTCCCCCACGTTGGCCTGTGTGGCGTTACGCAATGCTTCTTCGGCCTGTTGCCGGCGCAGGTGCTGCCAGTGCTCAAGCACATTCGGCGGCGCCCACAGCTGCGGTTCGGAGGCCTCGAAACCTTCCCTTTGTTCTCTTTCGGCAACGCTGGCGCGCGCCAGTTCAAACGCCTGTTTCAGGTCGTCGGTCTGGTTCAGCGCTTCGGCGAACAGGGCATCGCCGAAGTAGGTGAAATCGGCTTCTTCCGAGCAACCGAAGGACACGCGGTCGGCCCGGGCGGCGGTCATGATCAGCGTGCGCTCATCCTTGAGCGGGGCGATATAGCCCCCTGAATAGCACGCGGATATGACAATGACCTTGTCGCGGTCCTTCAGCGGTGCCAGGGCGCTGGCGAGTTCGTCGGCGGACAGGTCGGCCAGCTGCAGGCGCGGTTGGTCGAACACCAGCTGGTGGTCGTGGCTGCCATGGCTGGTGAGGTAGATGAACACCAGGTCTTCGGGGCCGCTGCGCTCGGCCAGGGTTCGGGCGGCGCGGGTAAGGTTTTCACGCGTGGCCATGGGGCGGGTGGTCATGTGATCGCGGTGGTTGACCAAGGTCACCTGGCCACGGGCGCCAAAGCGCACCTTGAGCATGTTGCTGACGTAGTCGGCTTCGCGCATGAACACGCTCTGCTGGCCATCGCCGCCAACCACCAGGCTGTACAGCTGGACTGCTGGCGCCGACCGCGGCACCCGGGCCAGCGCTTCGTCCAGCAAACGGCCCTGGTTGAGCAGCGCCAGGTCCAGCGGGTCGGGCAACAGTTTGCCGTTCTGGTCCCGTACGCGCACGCCGTTGCTCCAGGTGCCGCTTTCGACCTTGCCGTTGGTCATGATCAGCCGGCCTTGGCCGTGGTAGGCATCGTTGAGGAAGCCACCGATGTACTTGCTGCCGTCGGCCAGTTGCAGGCTGCCCTGGCCCGACAGACGCCAGTCGGCGAAGGTGCCCTTGTAGTGGCTGCCATCGCTGCCCAGCAGTTCGCCTTCGCCGACCAGCGAGCCGTCCTTGAATTCGCCGATCCACACATCACCGTCGGCATTTTCGAAGCGGCCACGGCCTTCCAGGCGGTTGTCCTTGAACTCACCGATGTACTGCTCGCCGTCGACGCTGTCGTAGGTGCCGCTGCCTTCCAGCTGGCCGTTGATGAAGTGGCCGCTGAACTGGTTGCCGCTGGCATCGCTGCGTACCCCGGCACCGTTGGGCTTGCCCTTGGCGAACAGGCCCTGGTAGCGGCTGCCGTCGGCCAGTTCCAGCTCGCCGGCGCCTTCGTACAGGTCGTCCTTGAACTGGCCGCGGTAGGTCTGGTCGGCTTGCTTGAGGGTGCCTTCGCCGTCGCGGCGGCCGTGGCTGAAGGTGCCGGCATAGTGGCTGCCCGGGGTATTCAGCTCACCCAGCCCCTGGAACAGCCCCGCGGCGAACTGGCCGCGGTACACCTCGCCGTTGCGGCCGTGCCATTCGCCCTGGCCGTGCCATTGGCCGTCCTTGAAGGTACCGGCGTACCAGCTGCCGTTGGGGTAGTCGATCCGTCCCTCGCCTTGCAGCAGGCCATCGACCACCTGCCCCCGGTACCGCCCACCGTCAGGCAGGCGCGCGTCCGGCGGGAGCAGCGATTCGCCATCGCCGCAGGCGGCGAGCAGCAGGACCAGGGTGACGGGGAGCAGTGAACGCATGGCGAGAACCGGGCAATAGGTCTGCCGAGTATGACGCAGAATGGGATCCTGAAACAGCGAAGGCATGTGCTGGCGCAGCTCTCGAGCCTGCACTGCATCCAAAGCTGGCACGGAACCTGTGGGAGCGGGCGTGCCCGCGAACACCGGCGAAGCCGGTGCCATCCACCGAGTTGCCTGATTCGCGGGCACGCCCGCTCCCACAGGTTCCGCGGAGACTTTCAGCTTTGCGCAATACCTGTGGGAGCGGCTTTAGCCGCGAACACCGGCGGAGCCGGTGCCAGGCACCGCGTCGCCTGCTTCGCGGGTGAACCCGCTCCCACAGGTATTGCGGTGACTTTCAACTTTGCGCAATACCTGTGGGAGCGGCTTTAGCCGCGAACACCGGCGGAGCCGGTGCCATGCACCGTGTGGCTTTCTTCGCGGGTGAACCCGCTCCCACAGGTATTGCGGGGACCTTCAGCTTTGCGCACTACCTGTGGGAGCGGCTTTAGCCGCGAACACCGGCGGAGCCGGTGCCATGCACCGTGTGGCTTTCTTCGCGGGTGAACCCGCTCCCACAGGTTCCGTGTTGCCTTTGAGGTGCAATCAGCGCACGCCCGGCGAAACGATGATCTTCACGTTCTCCTCCTTGTTGTTGACCAACTCCTCGAAGCCCAGCTCGACAATCTGCTCCAACCCGATCCGCCCGGTCACCAGCGGGCGAATGTCCAGCCTGCCGTCAGCGATGAAGGCAATCACATCGGCAAACTCGCCGTTATACGCCAACGCTCCCAGCACTTGCTTTTCGGTGGACACCAGTTCGAAGAAGTTGAACTCGCTAGGCTCCTCGAATATCCCCACCAACACGCACTTGCCCGCCTTGCGGATGGTGTCGATGGCCAGCTTGGCCGTGTGCTTGTTGCCGATGCATTCAAAACTCACATCCGCCCCCAGCCCGGCCGTCAGCTTGCGGATTTCCGCCAGGGCGTCGCACTGGCTAGGGTCCAGCACCACGCTGGCGCCAACCTCTTTGGCCTTGGCCTTGCGTGCCGAGGACATTTCCAGGGCGATCACCTGCGCCGCGCCTGCCGCCTTGGCACACATGATGGTGCACAAACCGATAGTGCCGGCTCCAACTACCACCACCGTCTGGCCAAGCAGACTGCCGGCCTTCTTTACCGCATGCATGCCCACCGCCAGCGGTTCGATCAGCGCCCCGGCCTCTGCCGGGAAACCCTGCGGCAGCCGGTACAGCAGGTTGGCGGGCACGTTGACCAGTTCGGCAAAGGCGCCGTTGTTCATCAGGCCGGTGAAGGCAAGGCGCTCGCAGATGTTGTACAGGCCGTGGGTGCAGTAGTAGCAGGTGCCGCAATGCTGGCAGGCGTCCGCAGCCACCGGTTCACCGACGGCAAAACCTTCCACGCCTTCACCCAGCTTGGCGATCTGGCCGCAGAACTCGTGGCCGAGGATGCACTGGCCCTGGATGCCGGTCAGCGGGTGCGGTGCCTCCACCGGGATGAATACCGGGCCGGCGACGTATTCGTGCAGGTCGGAGCCGCAGATGCCGCACCAGTCCACCTTGATCTGTACCCAGCCGGGCGCAGGGTCGGCCGGCAGGGGCACCTGTTCGACGCGAATATCATTGCGGCCATGCCAGACGGCGGCACGCATGTGGGTGTGGCTCAGGTCATTCATTGTTGTTCTCCAGGCTCACGGAAAGGGCTTAGTGCTTGCGCAGGAACGCGAGCAGTTGCTGGTTGACCTGTTCGGCCGCCTCCATCTGCACCATGTGCCCAGCCTCGGGCAGTACCAGCACTTCAGCCTCCAACCCTTCGGCATGGCTGGCCGGGATGATCGCGTCCTTGCCGCCCCACACCACCAGGGCCGGGTGCTGCCCCAGCACCCCGCGCAGGTCGTGGCGCTGCCGGTCGCCGTCGGCGATGGCCGATGCCAACAGGCGCAACGCGTCGTCCACCCCTTCCAGGCGCTTGAACTTGAGCATGTCCTCCAGCATCTGCCGGGTGACCAGTGCCGGGTCGGCAAACAGCTGCACCATCTGCGGCTTGAGGGCATTGCGGTTGGCGGCAGCGACGAAGCCTTGCAGGTACTGCCCGTTTATCGCCTCGCCCAGCCCGGCACTGGCCACCAGGCTCAGGCTGGCCACCCGCTGCGGCGCCAGGCGCGCCACGTTCAGGCTGACCGCGCCGCCCATGGAGTGGCCGGCCAGGTGGGCCTTGGCGATGTCCAGGTGGTCGAGCAGGGCCAGCACGGTTTCGCTCAACTCATTCAGGTCGCCCCGTTGCAGGGCTTTGGCCGACTCGCCATGGCCCGGCAGGTCGAGGGCGATCACCCGTCGCTCGGCAGCCAGCGCCGGGTGGTTGAACAGCCAGTTGTTGAGGTCGCCGCCAAAACCGTGCACCAACATCAGTGGCGTGCCGCCTTCGCCCAGCTCGAACCAGCGCAGCAGGCGGCCCCCCACTTGTGCCTTCTGCGGGGCCGGCCCCTGGGCCTGGTCGGCGCCACCCTCGGCGACGAACTCGGCCTGGAAGCGCTGCACCACGGCATCGATTTCAGCTTCTTCGGCTTCGCCTTCCACCACCACCGCCAGCAGGGCACCGACCGGCAGGGTTTCATCGGGCCTGGCCACCTGGCGGCGCAACACTCCGCTGAACGGGGCTTCGACGCTGCTGCTGATCTTGTCGGTCTCGACGTCCAGCACCTCGTCGCCCTTGTTGATTTCGTCACCTTCCTGTTTCAGCCAGGTGTCCACCCGGCCCTCGGTCATCGACAGGCCCCACTTGGGCATGGTCAGGGTATGGATCTGGCTCATGCGGCACTCCTTGCGGCTTCGATCACTTTGCGTACCGCAGCCTCGATCTTCGCCGCGTCAGGGATGTACAGGTCTTCCAGTGCATCGGAGAACGGCACGGGAGTATGCGGGGCGGTGACCATTTCGATCGGGCCCTTGAGCGCGCCGAAGGCCTTCTGTGCCACCAGCGCGCTGATGTCGGTGGCCATGGAGCAACGCGGGTTGGCTTCGTCGATCACCACCAGGCGGCCGGTCTTTTCCACGCTTTCCAGGATGCTGTCCTCGTCCAGCGGGCTGGTGGTGCGCAGGTCCAGCACCTCGCAGTCGATACCCTGGCGGGCCAGGTTGTTGGCTGCTTCCAGCGCCACATGCACCATGCGGCCATAGGTGACCAGGGTCACGTCGTCACCATCGCGCAGGAAGTTGGCTTCGCCGAACGGCACGGTGTAGACCTCTTCCGGCACCTCGCCTTGCATGCTGTAGAGCAGCTTGTGCTCGCAGAAGATCACCGGGTCGTTGTCGCGGATCGCCTGTATCAACAGGCCCTTGGCATCGTACGGCGAGGACGGGCAGACCACCTTCAGGCCGGGAATGTGCGTCCACAGCGAGGTGAGCATCTGCGAGTGCTGGGCCGCCGCGCGCAGGCCGGCGCCGTACATGGTGCGCATCACCAGCGGGGTGACCGCCTTGCCGCCGAACATGTAGCGGAACTTGGCGGCCTGGTTGAGGATCTGGTCCAGGCAGCAGCCGGCGAAGTCGACGAACATCAGCTCGCACACCGGGCGCAGGCCCTGGGTGGCAGCACCAACGGCGGCGCCGACGTAGCCGATTTCCGACAGCGGCGCGTCGAGCACGCGCCCCGGGAACTGATGGTAAAGGCCCTTGGTCACGCCCAGCACGCCACCCCAGGCGTCATCCTCGCCGGGGGCACCGGCGCCGCCGGCAACGTCTTCGCCAATGATGAACACCGTGTTGTCGCGGCGCATTTCCTGGGCCAGGGCTTCGTTGATGGCCTGCTGGTAGCTGATCTTTCTTGCCATGGTGATTCTCCTGTTGTTCTTGTAATCCGCAGCTCAGGGGTAGGCGACGTAGACGTCGGTGAGCAGGTCGGCGGGCTGTGGCTTGGGATCGGACTTGGCGCGGCGCACGGCGTCTTCGATCAGGTCCTCGACGCGGGCGTCGATGGCGTCCAGTTGCGCAGCCGTGAGCAGGCCGGCGCGGGTGGTCTTGTTGCGGAACTGCATGAGGCAGTCGCGGGATTCGCGCAGGTTCTTCACTTCGTCCGGGGCGCGGTAGGTTTGTGCATCGCCTTCGAAATGGCCGTAGTAGCGGCTGAGCTTGACCTCGATCAGCGACGGGCCTTGCCCGGAGCGTGCACGTTCGATGGCAGCACCGGCGGCCTCGTACACGGCAAAGAAATCGAAACCGTCGATGGTGACACCGGGCATGCCGAACCCGGCCGCGCGATCGGCGATATGGTCGCAGGCAACCGACCAGGTCGAGGCGGTGGCTTCGGCGTAGCCGTTGTTCTCGGCCACGAAGATGCACGGCAGGTTCATGATCGAGGCCATGTTCATGGCTTCGAACACGGCGCCTTCGTTGGAAGCGCCATCGCCGAAGAAGGCCACCGACACATCGTCGTTGCCCTTGATCTTGGCCGCCAGCCCGGCCCCGGCTACCAGCGGTGCACCGGCACCGACGATGCCGTTGGCGCCGAGCATGCCTTTTTCCAGGTCGGCGATATGCATCGAACCGCCCTTGCCACCGCACACGCCGGTCTTCTTGCCGTAGATTTCGGCCATCATGCCGTACACATCCACGCCCTTGGCGATGCAGTGGCCATGGCCACGGTGGGTCGAGGCGATGCAGTCGCTGTGGCGCAGGTGGGCCATCACCCCGGCCGCGGAAGCCTCTTCGCCGGCATACAGGTGGACGAAGCCGGGGATCTCGCCGGTGGCGAACTCCACGTGCAGGCGTTCTTCGAAGGCGCGGATGGTGCGCATCACTTCATAGGCATGCAGCAATTGTTCGGTACTGAGTTGATTGGACATCTTGTTGTTCTCCAGGGTTGTCTCAACACGGGTTTGCAGGGTGCAACCGGTGGCCGCGCGGTACGGCCAGCAGGTGATGGCGGGCGGCATGCGCCAGCACGGCCTCGACATCCACGCTCAACGGGCCTTGGTGATCGAGGGTGATGGTTGGGGTGTCGTGCTCGGAAAATTCGATTTCGCGCTCGCCGTCCAATGCCAGGGTGCCGCTGGCCAGGCTCAGGCGATGGGCTACGCCGGGCGTCAGTGGGCCGCTGGCGGTGATGCCGCAGCCTTGCAGCAGGCCGGGTGCCAGTGGTGCGAGCAGCGCCTGCTCGGCGCCGGGGTTCAGGCGTACCCAGGCGCCGTGCGGGTCCTGGCGCGAGACCGGGCACCACAGGCCGCACAGGGCCGAGAGGCCAATGGCATGGGGTTCGGCGAAACAGGCGAAGACTTCGCAAAGGTCCTCGCTGCGGCTCAGTGCCCGAGCGCCGATGAAGCGCTGGGGCGACACCGCCACCTCCACCAGGGCCCATTCGGCAAGCTGTTGTTCGGGCACCTTAACCAGCAGGCGCTTGTTGCGGCGCAGGCCGATGCTGGCCGGTACCCGGCCGCTGGCAAGCAGGCCACCGGCCAGGCCGGCGCTGGTGGCCTCGCGCAGTTCGGGGAAGGCATTGTTGGTGCCGGTGGACAAGGTCAGCAGCGGTACGTCACCGGCCTCGGCAGCAACTGCCTTGTGGGTGCCGTCGCCGCCGAGCACGGCGATCATCGCCACACCGCGTTCGACCATGCGGCGGGTGGCCAGGCGGGTATCGGCAACGGTCTGGGTCAGCGGCAGGTCGAGTATTTCGATGGCCGGCCAGTGCTGGTCACGGGCGACCGGGCCCTGGCTGGCCTTGAGCACGGCGGCGGCAATGCCGGTCATGTCACTGGGCAGCAGCACCTGGTCGATGCCGGTGGCACCGAAGGCGGCCAGCAGGCGCTGGATCGCCGAAGCCTTGTCGGTACTCGAATAGAGCCCGGCGTTGGCGGTCAGGCGGCGCAGGTCGCGGCCAGAGGCAGGGTTGGCAATGATCCCGACGGTTGGGGCGGGTAGCGGCATGGCGCACCTCGTATTCTTGTTTTCCAGGGCAGGAGCAAGCACGGTGCCAGCTTCTTTGGAATTGGCTGAAGTGCCTGCAATAGAGCGGTTTTATTGCGCTCCGGCAGGTGCTGATGGTTCTGCTGGCGAGACGCCCGGTGCCAGTGCGGGGCCGACGTTGCCGAGACGCTGAGACGCTGCGTCTCAAGCGGGCCGGTAATCACGCAGTGCTTGTCGGGGCATGCCCGGAAGCGCTTAATGGCCGGACAACGATAAAAACAGCAACGAGAACCGGAGGGCCTGAATGCTTGCCGCGAACTCCCGAGCCCATGTCGACTGCGTCAGCAGGGTGCTGAAGAATGCCGACCGCCTGCCGCAGGCGCCGGTGCCACCGCTGATCCTCGATTCATGGCGCCGTTCCATGGAGCTGTACCGCCTCGACCCCGGGTCCCAGCAGGGGCCGCGCATCCTGTCCCAAAGCCTGCTCAACGAATGCCGTGAGCGCGCCGAACTGTTCCTGCGTATCGCCAGCGATGCCGTGGCCCGCCTGCATGAGCGGGTGCGCGGTGCCGACTACTGCGTACTGCTCACCGATGCCTTGGGGCGCACCATCGATTACCGAGTCGAGTCGGCCATCCGCAACGACTGCCGCAAGGCCGGGCTGTACCTGGGCACCTGCTGGTCGGAGGGCGAGGAGGGCACCTGTGGCGTGGCGGCGGTGTTGACCAGCAAGGCGCCGGTCACGGTGCACAAGCGCGACCACTTCCGCGCTGCGTTCATTGGCCTGACCTGTACGGCGGCACCGGTGTTCGACCCATTGGGCGAGTTGCTGGGCGTGGTGGATGTCTCGGCCTTGCAGTCGCCGGACGACCGCCGCAGCCAGCACCTGATCCGCCAACTGGTCGAGCAGACTGCCCGCGAGATCGAAAATGCCTTCTTCATGCACAGTGCCCAGGGCCATTGGGTAATGCGTGCCCATGGCACGCCGGGCTATGTGGAAAGCCAGCCCGACTACCTGCTGGCCTGGGATGGCGATGGCCGCCTGCAGGCGATCAACAGCCTGGCGCGCCAGCGGCTGGTGGAGCAATTGGGGCGTTTGCCCGAGCACATTGGCGAGCTGTTCGACATGGACCAGCTGCGCCGCGTGAACGCATCGTCCGCTCAACGCCTGCCGGGCCTGGGTGGGCTGTACGGCCGGGTCAGCGCACCCCGCCAGCGCCAGCGTGCGCAGCCGTTGCGCCAGGCCCAGGACGCCCGCATCGAGCAGCATTTGCGCCTGGCCACGCGGGTCAAGGACTGCAACCTGGCGGTGCTTGTGCAAGGCGAGACGGGGGCAGGCAAAGAGGTATTCGCCCGCCAGCTGCATCAGCAAAGCCTGCGTCGCGATGGCCCGTTCGTCACCCTGAACTGCGCGGCCATTCCGGAAAGCCTGATCGAGAGCGAGCTGTTCGGCTATGTGGCCGGGGCCTTCACCGGGGCTTCCAGCAAAGGCATGCAGGGGCTGTTGCAGCAGGCCGATGGCGGCACGCTGTTCCTCGACGAAATAGGCGACATGCCGCTGAACCTGCAAACCCGGTTGCTGCGCGTGCTGGCCGAGGGTGAAGTGGCGCCGCTGGGCGCAGCGCGGCGGGAGCGGGTGGATATCCAGGTGATTTGCGCGACCCACCGCGATTTGGCGGCGATGGTGGAGGATGGGCGTTTTCGTGAGGACCTGTACTTCCGCCTGGCCAATGCCCGCTTCGCGTTGCCGCCGCTGCGCGAGCGTGAGGACCGCTTGGGGTTGATTCACCAGTTGCTGGCCGAGGAGGCCGAGGCCTGCGGGGTCGAGGTGGTGTTGGCGGATGATGCGCTGCAGGCGCTGCTGGTTTACCGCTGGCCGGGGAACCTGCGCCAGCTGCGGCAGGTGTTGCGCTATGCCTGTGCGGTGAGCGAGGGCGGGCGGGTGCAGGTGCAGGACCTGCCGCAGGAAGTACGCGGCGAGGTGCTCGCTTCGGCGGAAAGCAGCATGTCTTGTCCGGCCCGGCAGTTGCTGCTGGATGCGCTGATCCGCCATCGCTGGAAGCCGGCCGATGCGGCGCGGGCTTTGGGAATATCGCGGGCGACCTTGTACCGGCGGGTGCATGAGCACCACATCGAGATGCCGCGGATGAAGGGGTAGGGCCCTGGGGGCGCGTTGCGCCCCTTTCGCGACACAAGGCCGCTCCTACAGGCACAGCGCCAGCCCAAGGATTGCGCGATCTCCTGTAGGAGCGGCCTTGTGTCGCGATGGGCCGCAAAGCGGCCCCAGGATCCCCCAGGCAATAACAAACCCGGAATGAGTCCGGGGTTTTCGGTACATTGCTCTGGGGATATCGCGGGCGACCTTGTACCGGCGGGTGCATGAGCACCACATCGAGATGCCGCGCATGAAGGGGTAGGGCCCGGGGCTGCTTTGCAGCCCAATCGCCGGCAAGCCAGCTCCCACCTCGACCGCATAGACCTCAAGCCGTGTGCAATCCCTGTGTGAGCTGGCTTGCCGGCGATGAGGCCCTGACAGGCAATAAAAAACCCCGGCACAAGTCCGGGGTTTCGGTACATCACACTACGCGATCACTCCTGGCTAGCCAGTTTGTGCTCGAGGTAGTGAATGTTGACGCCGCCTTTGCAGAAACCTTCATCACGCACCAGGTCGCGGTGCAGCGGGATGTTGGTCTTGATGCCGTCGACGACGATCTCGTCCAGGGCATTGCGCATGCGCGCCATGGCTTCGTCGCGGTCCTTGCCGTAGGTGATCAGCTTGCCGATCAGCGAGTCGTAGTTCGGCGGAACCGAGTAACCGCTGTACAGGTGCGAATCCACACGCACGCCGTTGCCGCCCGGGGCGTGGAAGTGCTTCACCTTGCCTGGGCTCGGGATGAACTTCTTCGGGTCTTCGGCGTTGATACGGCATTCCAGCGCATGGCCACGGATGACCACGTCCTCCTGGCGGAACGACAGCTTGTTGCCAGCGGCGATGCTCAGCATCTCCTTGACGATGTCGATACCGGTCACCATCTCCGACACCGGGTGCTCAACCTGCACGCGGGTGTTCATCTCGATGAAGTAGAAGCGGCCGTTCTCGTACAGGAACTCGAAAGTACCCGCACCACGGTAGCCGATCTCGATGCACGCATCGACGCAGCGTTTGAACACTTCCTGGCGGGCTTTCTCGTCGATGCCCGGGGCTGGCGCTTCTTCCAGTACCTTCTGGTGACGGCGCTGCAGCGAGCAGTCACGGTCGCCCAGGTGGATGGCATTGCCCTGGCCGTCGGACAGTACCTGTACTTCCACGTGACGTGGGTTGGTCAGGAACTTCTCCAGGTAGACCATCGGGTTGCCGAAGGCTGCACCGGCTTCGGTACGGGTGAGCTTGGCCGAGGAAATCAGGTCCTCTTCCTTGTGCACCACGCGCATGCCGCGACCACCACCGCCACCGGCGGCCTTGATGATCACCGGGTAGCCGACGTCACGAGCAATCGCCAGGGCGACTTCTTCATCTTCCGGCAGCGGGCCATCGGAGCCCGGCACAGTCGGTACGCCCGACTTGATCATCGCGTCCTTGGCCGAAACCTTGTCGCCCATCAGGCGAATGGTGTCGGCTTTCGGGCCGATGAAGGCGAAACCGGATTTTTCCACCTGCTCGGCGAAGTCGGCGTTTTCCGCCAGGAAGCCGTAGCCCGGGTGGATCGCGGTGGCGCCGGTCACTTCGGCGGCAGCGATGATCGCCGGGATATGCAGGTAGGAATCCTTGGACGATGCAGGGCCGATGCAGACCGACTCGTCTGCCAGGCCCAGGTGCATCAGTTCACGGTCGGCAGTGGAGTGCACGGCGACGGTCTTGATGCCCAGCTCTTTGCAGGCACGCAGGATCCGCAGGGCAATTTCCCCGCGGTTGGCGATCAGGACTTTTTCGAGCTTCCCAGACATCGTTGGCTCTCCGCGATTCAAACGACGGTGAACAGCGGCTGGTCGAACTCAACCGGCTGGCCGTCTTCTACCAGGATGGCGTCGATGACACCGCCAACATCGGCTTCGATGTGGTTCATCATCTTCATGGCTTCGACGATGCACAGGGTGTCGCCTTTCTTCACGCTCTGGCCAACTTCAGCGAAGTTCGGCGAGGTCGGCGAAGGCTTGCGGTAGAAGGTACCTACCATCGGCGAGCGGATCACGGTGCCTTTCAGGGCCGGGGCAGCGGCAGCGGCTTCAGCGGCCGGAGCGGCAGCGGCGACCGGGGCAGCAACAGGGGCAGCGGCTACCGGAGCCGGTGCGAAGTACTGCTGGGCAGCTGGGGTCTTGCTGTGACGGCTGATACGGACCGACTCTTCGCCTTCCTTGATCTCCAGTTCGTCGATGCCAGACTCTTCCAGCAGCTCGATCAGTTTCTTGACTTTACGGATATCCATTAATCATCAACTCCCAAAGGTTCGGTCAGGGGGCGAAATACAAAAAAACGTATCTGAAACGTTTCTCTCGAACCCTGGCCCACTGAGGCCAGGGTTTTCATCATTTGGGCTGTGCGTTGGCAGCCAGTTGTTCCAGCGCGGACTCCAGGGCCAGGCGATAACCGCTGGCGCCCAGGCCGCAGATCACCCCTACGGCAACATCGGAAAAGTAGGAGTGGTGGCGGAACGGTTCGCGTTTGTGCACGTTGGACAAATGCACTTCGATGAATGGGATGCTCACCGCAAGCAATGCGTCACGTAATGCGACGCTTGTGTGGGTGAAAGCAGCCGGATTGATCAGGATGAAGTCCACACCCTCGTTGCGTGCGGCGTGAATGCGGTCGATCAGTTCGTATTCGGCGTTGCTCTGCAGGTACTGCAGATGGTGGCCTGCGGCGCGGGCACGTTGCTCCAGGTCCTGGTTGATCTGGGCCAGGGTCACGGCGCCGTAGTGGCCAGGCTCGCGGGTACCGAGCAGGTTGAGGTTGGGGCCGTGGAGCACCAGTAGCGTTGCCATCTGCGGATTCCTTGGATTTGTAGGGCAATTCGACACAGCGCGGCGAGTGTGCCGTAAAGCGACGGCAAGTGTCCAGTTCCCGGCAATAGCCAGCACGATGTCCGAGGTTCGCGCGAAGTATGTGACCAAATAATTAAATTTGGTCACTGATTTCAGGATTTTTCACAGCTCGCGGGAAGTTATAGACCGACTTTGCCGCGCACGCGCGTCAGAATTTGCGCGAATTCACCGGCATTTATCTCGCCAATGACCCGATCAGCGGCTATTTCGCTACCGTTCGCGGCAAAGAACAACAGGGCGGGAGGGCCGAACAGCTGGTAGCGGTCGAGCAGGCTGCGTTGTTCGGCATTGCTTTCGGTGATGTCGAAACGCAGCAGCTTGAAGCCAGCCAGTTGCGCTTGCACCTGCGGGGCGGTGAGCACCTCGCGCTCGATCACCTTGCAGCTGATGCACCAGTCGGCGTACCAGTCCAGCAGTACCGGCTGGCCGGCCGCCTTGGCCTGGGCCAGGGCTGCGTCCAGAGCGGCGGGGGTAGTGATGGTCTGCCAGCTATCCGCCTGCACCGCCGGCCCGTTGCCGGTGGCCACAAGGGTTGCCGGCGGCAGCGGGCGCAGCGGGTCGCCGTGGCCGCTGAGGGCGCCGTACCAGCAGGCCAGGGCGTACACCAGCAAGGCCAGGCCGAGCAGTTGGGCCAGGCGCTGGCGCGCGGTCTTGACGACAAATTCGAGGGCACCGAGGAACAGCGCCACGCCAGCGGCGAGGAAACCGACCAGCAGCAAGGTCAGCGGGCCTGGCAGCACACGGCTGAGCAAACCGATGGCCAAGCCCAGCAGCAGGACGCCGATGGCGTTCTTCACCGAATTCAGCCAAGGGCCGCTTTTCGGCAGCCAGGCCGCGCCACCGGTAGCTACCAGCAGCAATGGTGCGCCCATGCCCAGGCCCAGGGCGAACAGCTTGAGTGCGCCGCCCAGGGCATCGCCGCTGGCGCTGATGTACAGCAACGCACCGGCCAGCGGCGCCGACACACAGGGCGAAACCAGCAGGCTGGAGAGTACGCCCAGTATTGCCGCGCCCAGCAGCGAGCCGCCCCGGGTGTGGCTGGCGACATTGTTCAGGCGGTTGCTCAGGGCTTGCGGCAGTTTCAGTTCGAACAGGCCGAACATGGCCAGGGCGAACACCACGAAGAACAGCGCGAAGGGCACCAGCACCCAGGCCGACTGCAGGCGCGCCTGCAGGTTCAGGCCGGCGCCGAACAACCCCATCAGGGCGCCGAGCACCGCGAAGCTGGCTGCCATCGGCAGCACGTAGGCCAGCGACAGCGCCAGCCCGCGCAGGCCGCCGGCCTGGCCACGCAGCACCACGCCGGAGAGGATCGGCAGCATCGGCAGCACGCAGGGGGTGAACGTCAGGCCCACCCCGGCGAGGAAGAACAGCAGCAGCGACTTCCAGGTCCAGGCGTGTTCAGCGCTGGCCGGGGTGCTTGCGCCGCCTTCGCCATCAATGCTCAGGCGTGCGGTTTCCGGGGGGTAGCACAGGCCTTTGTCGGCGCAGCCCTGGTAGCCCACCAGCAGGGTGAAGGCACGCGGGTCGTTGCGCGGCAGCTCGATATCGAGCACGCCGTGGTATACCTCGACATCACCGAAGAACTCATCGTGCTTGGCCTCGCCCTTGGGGATGTTTGGTGTGCCCAGGGCAATGTCGGCCGGTTCGGTGCGGAACTGGAAACGGTGGCGATAGAGGTAGTAGCCGTCGGTAGCGACGAAGCGCAGCTTGATGGTTTGCGCATCGGCCTGGACCAGGCTGAGCTTGAAGGCCTCGTGTACCGGCAGGAAGTCGGCGTTGTTGGCCAGCGAAGCTGCGCCGAGGGTGGCGCTGGGGCGGTTGTCGAGCAGGCCCGTGGCGAAGGCAGGGCTGGCCAGCAGCAGGAACAGCAGGAAAAACAGGCGGCGCATGGCGGACTCGCGAGGTGGAACGTGCTGGGCATGATAGCGGAGTTGGTGCAGGTTGGGGCCATGCGGGTGGCGGGGGCGACACATGGCCGCTGGCTCATGTACTGCCTGTGCCTGCCTCTTCGCGGGTAAACCCGCTCCCACCTCGACCGCATAAACCTCAAGCCATGCGCTATCCCTGTGGGAGCGGGTTTACCCGCGAAGAGGCCGGTACAGGCCAACCTAGACTCTGAAGGCCCGCACCGCCCGGTTCAGCTCACCGCCCAGGCTCAGCAACTGCTCGCCTTGCTCGCGCCCCTCGCCAATGCGCTGCAGGTTGTCCTCACCCAGCTCATGAATCCGCTCGCTGTGGTCGCGAATCTCGCTCACGGCACCACTCTGCTGCGCCGTGACATCGGCAATCCGCACCGCAGTGTCCGAAATGGTGCGAATGGCACAGACAATCTCGTCCAGCGCCCCATCCGCCGCCTGCGCCTGGTTGGCCGTGGCCTCGGCATGCTCAAGCTGCGCACGCATCCCGGCCACCGAACTTCTGGCTGCCTGCTGCAAGCGGTCGATCAGTGCCTGAATCTCGCCGGTCGCACCGGTGGTGCGCTGTGCCAGCGAACGCACCTCATCGGCTACCACGGCGAAACCACGGCCCATCTCACCGGCGCGGGCCGCTTCGATCGCGGCATTCAGTGCCAGCAGGTTGGTCTGCTCGGCAATCGAGCGGATCACCGTCAGCACGCCACCGATGGTGGCCGACTCCTCCGCCAGTTGTTCGATCATGCGGGCGTTGCCCTGCACCTCGTCGACCAGCTCACGCAAGCCTGACAGGCTCTGGCCGATCACCGCCTGGCCCTGCTCCACTGCACGCCCGGCATCGCGGCTGGCGTCGGCTGCGGCACTGGCGTCGCCGGCCACTTGCTGGATGGTCGCTTCCAGCTCACCCAACGCATCGCGGATCTGCCCGGTGTCGCCGGCCTGGCGTTCGGCGCCGTCATGCAGGGCGGCGCTCATGCCGGCCAGGGCGTGGCTGCTGCCAGCCACCTGCTCGGCGTTGTGGCGGATGGTGCCGACCAGCTCCACCAGGTACTGGCGCAGGCGGTTGAGCGATTCCTGGATGTCGCGCAGTTCGCGGTTGGTCCTGCCCAGGGCGATGGCCTCGGCGAAGTCACCCTCGGCCCAGCGCGACAGGGCAGGGGCCAGGCCGGTCAGGATGCGCGCCAGGCGGCGTTGCAAGGTGTCGATCAGCAGGGCGATAAGCAGGATCAGGCCGATCATCAGGCCCTGGATGATGCGCACTTCGGCGGCAATTTTCCCATGCTGGCCGCGTACCTCGGGCTCCAGCGCCGCAATGGCCTGTTGCACGGCCTCCAGGCGTTGGCCGGTGCTGGCCGCCAGGGCGACGCGGCGCTCGATCTGTTCGCGGGTGCGCTGCAGTTCGGCCGGGTAGCGGCCGAGCAGGCTCTGCAGTTCGCGCTTGAGGCCGACGGCAATGTCTTCCTGCTGGGCGCTGGCCTGGGTTTCCAGGCCCATCATCGCGGCGAAGTCGTCGGCACCGGATTCGGCGCTACGGGTTACGCCCAGCAAGGGCAAGGCGTCGATCGCCTGGGCCTGGGCACGGATCAGTTGCAGTTCGCGCTCCACTTCGTCGGCCAGCTCCGGACGGCCGCTGCTGACCAGCTTGTCCCGGGCCAGCGACAGGCGACCGAGGTGCACGGTGGCGTCGAGCAGTGGTACCAGGTAGCGGTTGGCGTCGGCGCTGCCGCTGTCGCGGGCGTAGCCGGCCAGTTGTTCGAAGTTGGCACCCAGTTCCCGCTCGGCCTGCAGCAGCAGGGCTTGCGGGTCGCCGGCCAGCTTGCCGGCGGCCAGCAGCTCCGCGGCGGTAAAGGCTTGCAGGCTGTCCAGGCTGGGGCGCAGTTTGTCGGCCAGTTCGCTGGGCCATTCGGCCAGCGCGGCCTGCAGTTGCTGGTTGGCCTCCATCGCCGCGGCGTGGCGCAGGGCATCGCCACTGCCCAGGTACCCCTGGATGTTGCGGGCCGCCTGGTTCTGGAACTGCTGGGACAGGCCCAGGTAGCGCTCCATCAACTGGTAGGGGCGCTCAAGGGCCCGCTGCGACCACCAAAGGGTGGTGCCCAGGGCGATACACACGGTTACCAGCAACAGGGTGTTGAAATTGGTCAGCCACTTCAGGCGCATAGCCGCGAGCTTCCTGCGGGGAGGGGAGAGGTCGGTGGCTGAAGTTATTGCGATTTTGTGACGGGGTGATGACGACAGGGGGGTGGCGCCATAAAAAAGTGGCACAGTGCCTCCATATCAATCTGTGCCGGCCTCTTCGCGGCTAAAGCCGCTCCCACAGGGACTGCGCAATCCCTCAGTCCGGTGGATTACCTGTGGGAGCGGCTTTAGCCGCGAAGAGGCCGGCACAGGCAAAGCCTGATTCAGGGCTCTACACGCACCACGCAATTACGCCCGGCATGCTTGGCCCGATACAGCGCCTCGTCCGCCGCACTGGCCATGGTCAGCGCATCCAGCCCTTCATCCATTTGCACCACCCCGGCACTGAAGGTGCACTGCAAGTCCCGTGGCTGCGCCGGGTAGAGAATCTCGGCAAAGCGCCGGCGGATTTCGTCCAGCACCTTGTGCGCCGCGTCCAGCGCGGTATTGGGCATGACAATGGCGAACTCTTCACCACCGTAACGGCCAATGAAATCGGTCTTGCGCAAGCGCTGCTTGAGAAACAGCGCCAGGCTCTTGATCACCCGGTCGCCCATGGGGTGGCCGTGGCGGTCGTTGATCTTCTTGAAGTGGTCGATGTCGAGCATGGCAAAGCTCAACGGCTGCTGCTCGCGACGGGCGCGGAAGCTGCAGTCTTCCAGCAGTTGCAGGATGTGGGTGTGGTTGTACAGCCCGGTCAGGCTGTCGCGCACCATGCGCGCCTTCAGGTGCCGAGCGCGGGCGGCGCGGTTGCGCACGGTGGTGATCAGGTGGCGTGAGCGAAATGGTTTGGTCAGGAAGTCATCACCGCCTTCGCTCATGGCATCCAACTGCTTGTCCAGGTCGTCCTCGGCAGACAGGTAGATGATCGGCACGCTCACATAACGGTCGCTGTGGCGGATCACCTTGGCCAGCTCAGGGCCGGTGCAGGCCGGCATGTACAGGTCGAGGATGATCAGGTCGGGCTGGAAGTCGGCCAGCTCGGCCATGGTGCGGATCGGGTCGGTCAGGCTGCGGGTGATCATGCCGGCACTGGCCAGCACGCGCTCGGTGTACAACGCCTGGGTGCGCGAGTCGTCGATGATCAGCACGCGCAACGGGTCATGCTGGGTGGCATTGGTCAGCAGTTCGACCTTTTCCAGCAGGCTGGAGGCTTCCAGGGTGCCGGTGAGGAAGTCCTGGCCACCGGCGCGCACGGCGGCCAGGCGGGTCGGGGTGTCGGTTTCGTGGTGGCTGAAGAACAGCAGCGGTATATGCCGGGCCAACCCCTGCTGCACCTGGGCAGCCAGCAGCAAGCCTTGGCCGGCACCGTTGAAGTCGACATCCATGATGATGGCCGAGGGCGGGTATTCGCCGATCGAGGCCTGAAACGCCGTGGCGCTGGCCAGCGCCTGCACCACCAGGCCAAAGAATTCCAGTTGCTGGGCCAGGCGCTGGGCACGTTCGTGGTCCTGCAGCAGGATATACACCGGCTTGCGCAGGGGCGGCAGCAGCACCTGGTCGAGCGGGTCGTCCTTGCGCAGGCCGCTACGCGTCAGCTGTTGGGCGGGGCACAACGGGCTCGGCTCGGCTGCTTGGCTCATGTCCTGGCTACTTGTAGGTTGGGGTGTGCAGGGGCGATGATGGCTCTATGCTAGCAGTTCTTTTCAGGCGCGTGAGTGCGCTGCATCAACAAAGCGGCCAGAACGAATATTCAGTTGCTGACCGATTGGTCGCTTATGCGTAAGGCGGTGTCTGCTTTATAGTGCTGCCACGCGGGCTTGCCGTGGCACCCTGGCGCAGGCCTGTGGTCCAAGCCCCTGAACCGTCGTGACTGATTAAGGACAAAGCCATGCTGGACTGGAAAAACCGCGAGGCCAAAGCCGAGCCCCGCGAGCGTGTCGACGGCCGTGGCGCCGCCGCCCGTAGCTACCTTGGCGGCCTCTGGAGCCGTGCCCTGGGGACCCTGATCGGGTTGTACCTGCTGGTGTGTATCGGCCTGGGCTGGTACTGGAGCCAGGAGCCGGAGCTGTTCCCGGTGCAGCAGAACGCCCAGGCCGCAGCCGAGCGTACCGGCCAGCAGATGGTGGTGGGCTACACCACTATCGAAACCCTCAAGACCGTGGCCGGCACCTTGCTGAACAAGCCTGGTGGCTACATTTCCAACGACCGCTTCCCGCCAGGGCTGTGGATGGACAACATGCCGAGCTGGGAATATGGCGTGCTGGTCCAGGTGCGCGACCTGTCCCGTGCCCTGCGCAAGGACTTCGCCCGTTCGCAGTCGCAGTCGACCGAAGACGCCGACCTGGCCAAGGCCGAGCCGCGTTTCAACTTCGACAACAAGAGCTGGATCCTGCCATCGAGCGAGTCGGAGTTCGAAGAGGGCATCAAGTCGCTGACCCGCTACCAGACCCGTCTGGCTGCCGGCGACAAGGGCGCGATCTTCTACACCCGTGCCGACAACCTGAACAACTGGCTGGGTGATGTGGCCACCCGCCTGGGCTCGCTGTCGCAGCGCCTGTCGGCCAGCGTCGGCCGGGTCAAGCTCAACACCACGCTGAAGACCGAGTCGCTGGTCGCCGGCCAGGCACCGCAGGTGGACGAGGAGCTGGTGGAAACCCCATGGCTGCAGATCGACAACGTGTTCTACGAAGCCCGAGGCCAGGCCTGGGCGCTGTCGCACCTGCTGCGCGCCATCGAGGTGGACTTTGCCGACGTGCTGGCGAAGAAGAACGCCACGGTCAGCGTGCGCCAGATCATCCGTGAGCTGGAAGCCTCGCAGGAAGCCCTGTGGAGCCCGATGGTGCTAAACGGCAGCGGCTTCGGCATGTGGGCCAACCACTCGCTGGTCATGGCCAACTACATTTCCCGGGCCAACGCGGCGGTCATCGACCTGCGCCAGCTGCTGTCGCAGGGTTGATGATGGCGATCAGCCCGAACGAGGCCGCCCACCGGGCGGCTTCCGACCGAGAACTGGTCACCTGGGTGGACGAAGCCGACCAGGTGCTGGGTGCCTTGCCCCGCGCCGAACTGCGCGAGCGCGGCCTGATCGGGCGTTGCACGTTCATTCTGCTGTTCAACAGTGCCGGTGAGCTGTGCGTGCACCGGCGCACCCTGAGCAAGGCGCTGTACCCGGGGTACTGGGATGTGGCGGCAGGCGGCATGGTGACGGCCGGGGAGGCGTATGCCGATTCGGCGGCGCGGGAGCTGGCCGAGGAGCTGGGGATCGACGGTGTGGAGCTGCGTTTTCATGAGCGGTTCTACTTTGACCAGCCGGATAACCACTTGTGGTGTGCGGTGTATTCGGCGGTGTCGGATGCGCCGTTGCGGTTACAGCCGGAAGAGGTGATCGAGGCACGCTTCATTGGCCTGGAGCAGGCTGAGCAAGAAAGCCTGACCAAGCCGTATTGCCCGGACTCGTTGGCGGCGTTGCAGCGCTATAAAGCCAGCCTCAAATAGATGCGTGGCCCATGCCGGCCCCTTCGCGGGTAAACCCGCTCCCACAGGGATTTCACAGGTCGTGAAACCTGCGCAGTACCTGTGGGAGCGGGTTTACCCGCGAAGGGGTCGCAAAACATTCGCAAAATGCCGCATTCCAGTACTTAGCAACGGCCGGATTTATCGTTACACTGCGCGCCCTTTTCGGGCTGCCGCAGGTCTTGCGGTGGTAGCGCCGCCCCTGCCAGAGTGGGGCTTCGCGGTCGGGCTCAACCCCCTGGGGCCGACCAGTTTTTGTCCTCAGCACAGAGGAACAAAAGTGGCCAAGAAAGCTTCTTCCTTCGCCGCCCTTGGCGGTCTCGTTTACTCCACCGACACCGGTCGGCACTGCCCCGACTGTAGCCAGCCGGTGGATGCCTGTACCTGCAAGCAGCAGGTCATCCCCGAGGGCGATGGCATTGCCCGTGTGCGCCGCGAAAGCAAGGGCCGCGGCGGCAAGACCGTGACCACCGTCACCGGCGTGCCGCTGCCGCTCGATCAGCTCAAGGAGCTGGCCTCTACCCTCAAGCGCCGCTGCGGTACCGGTGGCGCCCTGAAGGATGGGGTCATCGAAATTCAGGGCGACCATGTCGAACTGCTGATCGGTGAGCTGACCAAGCAGGGCTTCAAGGCGAAAAAATCCGGCGGCTGATGCGGCCACGCGATTTTTTGCCCAGTGCTTTCTAAACTCGTTGCCGTGACCAGGGTCTACCCGAGGGCACGGACGAATCGTCATTTTTGGCTTTTACACTGCGCCCGCCTCCTTGCGGGGCAGTGTCTTCGACTTATCTATAGGGGACTTGAATGTCCGTACGACGCACACGCAAAGACGATGGTAGCCAATGGACCGTGGCCGACAGCCGCAGTGTTTATGGTATCCGCCATTGGGGCGCTGGTTATTTCGCCATCAATGAAGCCGGGCGCGTCGAAGTACGCCCCAACGGCCCCAAAAGCGCACCGATCGACCTGTTCGAACAGGTCGACGAATTGCGCCAGAGCGGCCTGTCGCTGCCATTGCTGGTGCGCTTCCCCGACATTCTGCAAGACCGCGTGCGCCAGCTGACCGGCGCCTTCGATGCCAACATCGCGCGCCTGGAATACCAGAGCAAGTACACCGCGCTGTACCCGATCAAGGTCAACCAGCAGGAAGCGGTGGTGGAAAACATCATCGCCACGCAGAACGTCTCCATTGGCCTGGAAGCCGGCTCCAAGCCCGAGCTGCTGGCAGTGCTGGCGTTGGCGCCGAAGGGCGGCACCATCGTCTGCAACGGCTACAAGGACCGCGAGTTCATCCGCCTGGCGCTGATGGGCCAGAAGCTCGGCCACAACGTGTTCATCGTCATCGAGAAAGAGTCGGAAGTGGCCCTGGTGATCGATGAGGCTGCCGAACTCAAGGTCAAGCCGCAGGTCGGCCTGCGCGTGCGCCTGTCGTCGCTGGCCTCGAGCAAGTGGGCCGACACCGGTGGCGAGAAGTCCAAGTTCGGCTTGTCCGCCGCCCAGCTGATCTCGGTGGTGCAGCGCTTCCGCGATGCCGGCCTGGACCAGGGTATCCGCCTGCTGCACTTCCACATGGGTTCGCAGATCGCCAACCTGGCCGACTACCAGCACGGCTTCAAGGAAGCCATCCGTTACTACGGTGAGCTGCGTGCGCTGGGCCTGCCGGTCGACCATATCGACGTTGGCGGTGGTTTGGGCGTGGACTACGACGGTACCCACTCGCGCAATGCCAGCTCGATCAACTACGACATGGACGACTACGCCGGCGTGGTGGTGGGCATGCTCAAGGAGTTCTGCGACGCGCAGGGCCTGCCGCACCCGCACATCTTCTCCGAGAGCGGCCGTTCGCTGACCGCGCACCACGCCATGCTGGTGATTCAGGTGACCGACGTCGAGAAGCACAACGACGACGTGCCGACCATCGAGAACAAGGAAGCCCTGCCCGAGACCGTGCAGTGGCTGGTCGACCTGCTCGGCCCGACCGACATCGAGATGGTGACCGAGACCTACTGGCGCGCCACCCACTACATGGGTGACGTGGCCGCGCAGTATGCCGATGGCAAGATCAGCCTGGCCGAGAAGGCCCTGGCCGAGCAGTGCTACTTTGCCGTGTGCCGCCGCTTGCACAACTCGCTGAAAGCCCGCCAGCGCTCGCACCGCCAGGTGCTGGACGAGCTGAACGACAAGCTGGCCGACAAGTACATCTGCAACTTCTCGGTGTTCCAGAGCCTGCCGGACACCTGGGCGATCGGCCAGGTACTGCCGATCATCCCGCTGCACCGCCTGGACGAAGAGCCGATGCGTCGTGCCGTGCTGCAGGACCTGACCTGCGACTCCGACGGCAAGATCAACCAGTACGTCGACGAGCAGAGCATCGAGACCAGCATGCCGGTGCATGCGGTGAAGGAGGGCGAGGACTACCTGCTGGGTGTGTTCCTGGTCGGTGCCTACCAGGAAATCCTCGGTGACATGCACAACCTGTTCGGTGACACCGACTCGGTGAACATCTACCAGAACGCCGACGGTAGCGTGTACCACGCCGGTATCGAGACCCACGATACCATCGAAGACATGCTGCGCTATGTGCACCTGTCGCCGGAGGAGTTGATGACGCACTACCGTGACAAGGTGGCCAGCGCCAAGATCACTGCGCGGGAGCGGACCCAGTTCCTGGATGCCCTGCGCCTTGGTCTGACCCGGTCTTCGTACCTGTCGTCATAATTGCCAGGCCGCTCCCGCTTTTTTGTGGGAGCGGCCTTGCGTCGCGATATGAGGGCGAAGCCCTCACCGCGTCATACCTGGTAATGGTCCAGTCCTCGCCTATCGCATCAGCGCCGCTACCTTTGAATGCAATGTTCAAAGGAGGATGACATGGAAAGTCCCGGCTCCCATCGTTTACGTAGTGGCCGAGTGTCCGAACCAGGGCGTCTCTACCTGCTCACCACGACCACCCGCAACCTAACACCGTTGTTCAAAGACTTCTTGTTCGCCAGAACAGTTATCCAGCAATTGCGGCTCAGCGAAGAGCGCAAGGCGTGTCGGTCTCTGGCGTGGGTCTTGATGCCGGATCATCTTCACTGGCTTGTCGAGCTTGGGCCGTCGACCCTGGGTAGGCTGATGTGCGAGTTCAAGTCCAGAAGCAGTTGTGCGCTGTACAAGGTGGGGGCTGAAAGGCGGCATATCTGGCAGACCAGCTTTCATGACCGGGCTTTGCGCCGCGAGGAGGATGTGAGGGCAGTGGCGCGCTACATCATAGCGAATCCCATTCGGGCTGGCCTGGTGCGGCGGGCTGGTGATTATCCACATTGGGATTGTGTGTGGCTGTGAATCCGCAGGTGAGGGCTTCGCCCTCATTTCGCGACACAAGGCCGCTCCCACAAAGTCCTGCGTACGCCGATCAATGTGAGAGCGGCCCCGGCATTACTGAACCCAAAGCCCTTTTTCCTGCAACCGCCACCCCACCCACCCCAACGTCACCGCCCGCAAC
Organism: Pseudomonas asiatica; assembly: GCF_040214835.1. Lineage (NCBI taxonomy): Bacteria > Pseudomonadati > Pseudomonadota > Gammaproteobacteria > Pseudomonadales > Pseudomonadaceae > Pseudomonas > Pseudomonas asiatica. The sequence goes on from NZ_CP157874.1 coordinate 645,852, forward strand.
CCCATGAACCCGAGAAACGCCAACCACAACCCGTGGTTGCCAAACCCACCCATGAGCACTCCCAAGGGCAGCGCAATCACCACCGACACCAACATCGCATTACGCATCTCCCGCGCCCGGGTCGCGCCAATGAACAAGCCATCCAGCAAATAGCTCCACACCGCAATCAACGGCAGCAATGCCAGGTACGGCAGGTACGGATAGGCCGCTGCCCGCACACTCTCGATGTCGGTCTGCAAATCGATGAACAGGTGCCCGCCCAGCAGGAACAACCCGGCAAACCCCAGGCTGGTGATCAGCGACCAGCCACAGGCCACCACCAGCGAGCGGCGCAATGTGTCGCGGTCGCGGGCGCCAATGGCATGGCCGCACAGGGCCTCCACCGCATGCGCCAACCCGTCGAGCGCATAGGCAGTCAGCAGCAGGCCGTTGAGCAGCAGGGCATTGGCCGCCACGGTGGCTTCGCCCAGGCGAGCGCCCTGTACGGTTATCAGCAGGAACACCAGTTGCAGCGCCAGGCTGCGCAGGAAGATGTCGCGGTTCACCGCCAGCAGCGGCCGCCAGGCCTGCCAGCGCTTGAGCGCCGCCCACACGATCTGCCCCGGGTAGGCGCGCAGGGCCGGGCGGGTCAGGGCCAGGCCGAGCAGGGCGGCGCTCCACTCGGCAATCACCGACGCCCGCGCCGAGCCCAGCACGCCCCAATTCAGGCCAAGCACGAACCACAGGTTCAAGGCGATGTTCAGCAGGTTGGTGGTCAGCAGGATGGCCAGCGGCGCCCGCGCGTGCTGGGTGCCGAGGAACCAGCCGACCAGGGCGTAGCTGGCCAGTGCCGCGGGCAGGCCGAGCAGGCGGGTATGGAAGAAGTCTTCGGTGGCTTGCTGCAGGGCCGCACTAGGTTGCATCGCCTGCAGCGCCAGCTGGCTGAAGGGCAGGGCCAGCAGGCCGATCAGCAGGGCGAAGCCGACCGCCAGCAGCAGCCCTTGTACCAGCACCTGGCGCAGCGCTGCACCGTCGCCACGGCCGGCGGCCTGGGCGGCGAAGCCGGTGGAGCCCATGCGCAGGAAGCCCATCAGGCCGACCATGAAGGTGAACAGCGTGGCGCCCACGGCTACGGCACCCAACTGGTGGGCGTGGGGGAGGTGGCCGATGACCGTGCTGTCGACCAGGGCTACCAGCGGCACGGAGATGTTGGACAGGATCATCGGCGCGGCCAGGGCCCAGACCTTGTGGTGGGTGGGGCGGTGCTGCCAGTCGGTGGTCAGTGAGGTCATCGGGTGTCCTGGGGAATCCTGGGGCTGCTGCGCAGCCCTTTCGCGACACAAGGCCGCTCCTACAGGAACTGCAAGGCCTTCCAGGTTGCCGCGGTCTCTGTAGGAGCGGCCTTGTGTCGCGAAAGGGGCGCAAAGCGCCCCCCGCTTTTCTGAATAGCCAGCAGTGTACCGGCCATGCAGCCAATTCGCGCGACCACAGTCACACCTGACGCGCAACGCCAGGTACTGCACCCGCCATTGCGCTATAGTTGCTGCCCTCACGTACACGCTGCCAAAGAGTTCTACTCCATGTTCAACAAAGGATTGTTGCTGGCCTGCGCGCTGGCCTTGCTCAGTGCCTGTGACTCTTCGACGCCGGACAAGCCGGCGCCATCCGAAAAACCGGCGGCCACAGCGCCCGCTGCCACCCCGGCACCCCAACGCGAAGACCCGGCCGTACTCGCCAAACGCTACGAGGGCCGCGAGCTGACGGTGCTGGATGTTTCCGAAGTGCAGCTCGATGGCGCCGCGACGCTGTCGATCAGCTTCTCCGCACCGCTGGATGCCAAGCAGGACTTCGCCAGCAAAGTGCACCTGGTCGACACCGTCAAAGGCAAGCTCGACGGCGCCTGGGAGCTCTCCGACAACCAGATGGAGCTGCGCCTGCGCCACCTGGAGCCGCAGCGCAAGCTGGTGCTGACCGTCGACAAGGGCCTGCTGGCGGTCAATGGCAAGCAACTGGACAGCGAGTCGATCAGCCGCCTGGAAACCCGCGACATGCAGCCGACCATCGGCTTCGCCAGCCGCGGTTCGCTGCTGCCCACGCGCCTGGCCGAGGGCCTGCCGGTGATCGCCCTCAACGTCGACAAGGTCGATGTCGAGTTCTTCCGCGTGAAGCCGGACATGCTCTCGACCTTCCTGGTCAACTGGGGGCGCAACAGCAGCCTTTACTACTACCAGTCCAAGGAAACCCTGGACATGGCCGAACTGGTCTACAGCGGCCGCTTCGACCTCAACCCCGCACGCAACACCCGCGAGACCGTGCTGCTGCCGATCGCCGGCATCAAGCCGCTGCAGGAGCCAGGCGTGTACCTGGCGGTGATGCGAGCCTCGGGCACCTACGACTACTCGCAACCAGCGACCCTGTTCACCCTCAGCGACATCGGTGTGTCCGCGCATCGCTACCGCGACCGCCTCGATGTGTTCGCCCAGGCCCTGGAAGGTGGCAAGGCGATGAACGGCGTCAACCTGGAAATCCATGACGACAAGGGCAAGCTGCTGGCCCAGGCCAGCACCGATAGCGATGGCCACGCCCAGCTGCCGATCACGCCCAAGGCGGACACCCTGATCGCCACCCAGGGTGTGCACACCACCCTGCTGCGCTTGAGCAGCGCGGCGCTGGACCTGGCCGAGTTCGACATCACCGGCCCGCAGGCCAACCCGCTGCAGTTTTTCATCTTTGGCCCGCGTGACCTGTATCGCCCCGGTGAAACGGTGTTGCTCAACGGCCTGCTGCGCGACCAGGACGGCAAGCCGGTCAAGGCGCAGCCAGTGAGCGTGGAAGTGCGTCGCCCGGATGAGCAGGTCAGCCGCAAGTTCGTCTGGGAAGCCGACGGCAATGGCCTGTACCAGTACCAGCTGCAGCTGGCCAGCGAGGCCCCGACCGGGCGCTGGCAACTGCTGCTCGACCTGGGTGGCGGGCGCAAGCAGGTGTATGAGTTCCTCGTCGAAGACTTCCTGCCCGAGCGCCTGGCGCTGGAACTCAAGGGCAGCAGCAAACCGTTGTCTCCGGATCAGGATGCGCGCATCCAGGTCAATGGCCGTTACCTCTACGGCGCCCCGGCTGCCGGCAACCGCCTGAGCGGCCAGGCCTATGTTCGCCCTCTGCGCGAGGCGGTACCGGCGCTGCCTGGCTACCAGTTCGGCTCGGTCACCGAAACCGAGCTGAACCAGGATCTTGAGCTGGACGAAGTCACCCTCGACCAGGCCGGCAAGGCCGTGGTCGATATCGAAAGCCGCTGGGCCGAAGCCCGCTCGCCGCTGCAACTGACCGTGCAGGCCAGCCTGCAGGAGTCCGGTGGCCGGCCGATCACCCGGCGCCTGGAACAACCCATCTGGCCGGCCGAGCGCCTGCCAGGCCTGCGTGGCCTGTTCGACGGCGAGGAAACCGACAGTGACGGGCCGGTGGAGTTCGAGTTCCTGGTGGCCGACCGCAACGGCAAGAAGCTGGCAGCCAACGACCTCAAGGTGCGGCTGGTACGCGAGCGCCGCGACTACTACTGGAACTACTCGCAGAGCGATGGCTGGAGCTACGCCTACAACGAGAAGTTCCTCACCCAGAGCGAAGAGACCGTCAGCGTCAAGGCCGGCTCCACCGCCAAGCTGAGCTTCCAGGTGGAATGGGGCCCGTACCGTGTCGAGGTGGAGGACCCGGAGACGGGCCTTGTGTCCAGCGCGCGCTTCTGGGCTGGCTACCGCGCCCAGGACAACGCCGAAGGCGGCGCGGTGCGGCCGGACCAGGTCAAGCTGGCGCTGGACAAACCGGCCTATGCCGACGGCGCTACCGCCAAGGTCACCGTCACCCCGCCCGCAGCCGGCAGTGGCTACCTGATGATCGAGTCCAGCGATGGCCCGCTGTGGTGGCAGGAGATCGACGTGCCCGCCGAGGGCAAGACGTTCGACGTGCAGCTGGACAAGCAGTGGGCCCGCCACGACCTGTACATCAGCGCGCTGGTGATCCGCCCGGGTGAGCGCAAGGCCAACGCCACGCCGAAACGCGCGGTGGGCGTGCTGCACCTGCCGCTGAACCGCGCCGAGCGCAAGCTGGCGGTGAGCCTGCAGGCGCCGGAGAAAATGCGCCCGAAACAGCCGCTGACCGTGAAGGTCAAGGCTGCAAATGCCGATGGCAGCGTGCCGAAACAGGTGCATGTGCTGTTGTCGGCGGTGGATGTGGGCATCCTCAACATCACCGACTTCAAGACCCCCGACCCGTTCGCCAGCCTGTTCGGGCGCAAGGCTTACGGTGCTGACCAGCTGGATATCTACGGCCAGTTGATCGAAGCCGGCCAGGGCCGCCTGGCCAGCCTGGCATTTGGTGGCGACGCGGCGATGGCCAAGGGTGGCAAGCGCCCCAACACCACGGTGACCATCGTCGCCCAGCAGAGCCTGCCGGTGACCCTGGACGACAAGGGTGAGGGCCAGGCCACGGTCGATATCCCCGACTTCAATGGCGAACTGCGGCTGATGGCCCAGGCCTGGACCGAGGAACAGTTCGGCATGGCCGAAGGCAAGACCGTGGTCGCCGCGCCGCTGATCGCCGAGCTCTCGGCGCCGCGTTTCCTGGCCGGTGGCGACCGCACCAACCTTGCGCTGGACCTGGCCAACCTGTCGGGCCGTGCCCAGCAGCTGAACGTGGAGATCAGCACCGAAGGGCAGCTGAGCCTGGCGGCCAACGCCGTGCAGAACGTTGCCCTGGCTGAAGGCCAGCGCTCGACGCTGATGATCCCGGTGCAGGCCCAGGGTGGCCTGGGGCAGGGCAAGGTGCATGTGCGGGTCACTGGCCTGCAACTGCCGAACGAGCCGACCGGCGCGTTCGAGCGCGAGTGGACGCTGGGCGTGCGCCCGGCCTACCCGGCGATGCTCAAGCACTACCGCGTGGCCTTGAAGGACCAGCCATGGACCCTGCCTGAAGCAGACCTGGCCGCCTTCGAACCCGCCGGGCTTGAAGCCAGCCTGGCCTTGTCAAGCCGGCCACCGCTGAACCTGGCCGAGCAGATCCGTGCCCTCGAAGCCTACCCCTACGGTTGTCTGGAGCAGACCACCAGCGGCCTCTACCCGTCGCTGTATGCCGATGCCGACAGCCTCAAGCGCCTGGGTATCAAGGGCGAGCCTGCCGATGTGCGCAAGCGCAAGATCGAGATGGGTATCGAGCACCTGCTGGGCATGCAGCGCTACAACGGCAGCTTCGGCCTGTGGAGCTCGGACAGCGAAGAAGAATACTGGCTGACCGCCTATGTCACCGACTTCCTGCTGCGCGCCCGTGACCAAGGCTATGGTGTGCCGGCCGAAGCGCTGAAGAAGGCCAGCGAGCGCCTGCTGCGTTACCTGCAGGAGCGCAACCTGATCGAAGTCGACTACAGCGAGAACGCCGAACACACCCGCTTCGCCGTGCAGGCCTATGCGGCATTGGTGCTGTCGCGCAGCCAGCAGGCGCCGCTGGGTGCCCTGCGTGGCCTGTTCGAACGCCGCGCCGATGCCCGCTCCGGCCTGCCACTGGTGCAACTGGCGGTGGCGCTGGACAAGATGGGCGACAAGCCGCGTGCCGAGCAGGCCCTGCAGGCGGGCCTGGGCATCAGCCGCGGTAAAGGCTGGATGGCCGACTATGGTAGCGCCCTGCGCGACCAGGCACTGATCCTGGCGCTGCTGCAGGAAAGCAACCTGGCCAGCCGCCAGGTCGACCAGCGCCTGTTCGCCCTGTCGGATGAACTGGCGGCCAACCGCTGGCTGTCGACCCAGGAGCGCAATGCGCTGTTCCTGGCCGGCCGTGGCTTGCTGGGCAAGCCGGAAGGCCAGTGGCAGGCGCGCCTGGACAGCGCGGGCGAAGTGCGCGAGTTCAACAATGCCGAGGCCGGCATGAAGCTCGAAGGCCCGTTGCTGGCTTCGCCATTGAGTGTGCAGAACCAAGGCAGCGAAACGCTGTACCAGCAACTGACCTTGTCGGGTTACCCACGCCAGGCGCCTGCGGCCGGTGGCAACGGCATGCAGATCCGCCGTGAGTACCTGGGCATGAACGGCCAGCCGTTGGACCTGCACAACCTGCGCAGCGGTGACCTGGTGCTGGTACACCTGGCGCTCAAGGCTGAAGACCGGGTGCCGGATGCGCTGGTGGTGGACTTGCTGCCGGCAGGCCTGGAACTGGAGAACCAGAACCTGGCGCAGAGTGCCGCCAGCCTGGACAACGCCAGCAGTGCGGTGAAGGAATGGCGCGAGTCGATGCAGAACGCCAGCGTGGTGCACCAGGAGTATCGCGATGACCGTTACGTCGCTGCGCTCAAGCTGGACAGCTACGGCACCACCCACCTGCTGTACCTGGCTCGGGCAGTGACCCCGGGCACCTACCGCGTGCCGCCGCCGCAGGTCGAATCGATGTACCGGCCAAACCTGCAGGCCGTGGGGGATGGGCAAGGGGAGATGACCGTAAAAGCCCGCTAAGCACCTGCCTTGCGCGCACTATGTGGGAGCGGCCTTGTGTCGCGAAAGGGCCGCAAAGCGGCCCCGGCATTTCAAGCGGCGGAGCTGAGATCCTGGGGCTGCTGCGCAGCCCTTTCGCGACACAAGGCCGCTCCCACAGGTCTGCGCTGGGCAGTTCAATGTCAGTGAATCACCCAGCTCATCACCCACAACCCCAGCAGCAGCCAGATGATCCCGAGGATGATCGAGGCGCGCATGAACGCGCGGATTGCCGAGTACAGCAGCACCAGCCCGATGATCAGGGCGAGGATGCTGAGCAGCGAGGTTTCCATGCCCAAGGTGCGCGCCAGGCCATCGATGAAATTGCCTCCGGCACTGGCCAGCAGGTTGAACAGCCCGCTCAATGCGTCGACGATGAAGCGGATCAACGACCCCAGCGCCTGGCCCAGCCACTCGAAAAAACCTTCTACATGCATAGTTGCTTCCTGATGAACGAATCGGCGATGTTGCCGTTCCCAAGCCTTTGGCCATCACCTGGCCAGGTCGGTTCCCGATGCCAAGCTTAACGCGGCCGCGTACCCGTGCGGGCAGGCTATTGCGCGCCACGGTGATCGGCATGCTGGTGCTGTTCGGCCTGTTGTGGCTGGCCGACCGCCTCTGGCCGCTGCCCATGCCCGGCGACGACCTGGCCCGCGTGGTGCTGGCCGAGGACGGCACGCCGTTGTGGCGCTTTGCCGATGCCGATGGCGTGTGGCGCTACCCGGTCAGCCCCGACGAGGTTTCGCCGCTGTATCTGCAGGCGCTGCTGACCTACGAGGACCGCTGGTTCTACAGCCACCCCGGGGTCAACCCGTTGGCCCTGGCCCGCGCTGCCTGGCTGAACCTGCGTGGCGGGCGTGTGGTGTCGGGCGGCAGCACGCTGTCGATGCAGGTCGCGCGCCTGCTCGACCCGCATGAACGCACCCTGGCCGGCAAACTGCGCCAGCTGTGGCGCACGGCGCAGCTGGAATGGCATTTGTCCAAGCGCGAAATCCTGCAGATCTACCTGGACCGCGCGCCTTTCGGCGGCACCCTGCAGGGCGTGGCGGCCGCCAGTTGGGCATACCTGGGCAAGTCGCCCATGCACCTGACCCCGGCCGAAGCGGCGCTGCTGGCCGTGCTGCCCCAAGCGCCCAGCCGCCTGCGCCCGGACCGCCACCCCGAGCGTGCCCAGCGCGCCCGCGACAAGGTGCTGCAACGCCTGGCCGAATACCAGGTGTGGCCGGCCCGGCAAATCCGTGAGGCTGCCGAAGAACCGCTGGTACTGGCGCCACGTCAGGAACCGGCCCTGGCGCCGCTGCTGGCCCGGCGCCTGAACAGCGCCGACAGCCCGCCGCTGATCCGCACCACGCTCGACGCCGCGCTGCAGCGTCGCCTCGAAGACCTGCTGCTGGGCTGGCGCGCTCGGCTGCCGGAGCGCACCTCCGCCGCTATCCTGGTGGTCGATGCGCAAACCATGGCGGTGCGTGCCTACCTGGGCTCCATCGACCTGGCCGACGAGCGCCGCTTCGGGCATGTCGACATGGTGCGTTCGTTGCGCTCGCCGGGCTCCACCCTCAAGCCGTTCCTCTACGGCATGGCGCTGGATGACGGCCTGATCCATTCCGAGTCGTTGCTGCAGGATGTGCCGCGACGCTATGGCGACTATCGCCCCGGCAACTTCTCCATGGGTTTCAGCGGACCGGTGTCGGCCAGTTCGGCGCTGGCGCTGTCGCTCAACCTGCCGGCGGTGCAGCTGCTGGAGGCCTACGGCCCGAAACGCTTTGCCGCGCAACTGCGCATGGCGGGCATGCCGCTGATACTGCCGCCCCTGGCCGAGCCCAACCTGTCGTTGATCCTGGGTGGCGCGGGCAGCCGCCTGGAGGACCTGGTGGGTGGCTACGCGGCTTTGGCGCGGGGTGGCAACAGTGCGCGGGTGCGCCTGCAACCGCAGGATCCGTTGCTGGAACGGCGCCTGCTGTCACCAGGGGCTGCGTGGATCATCCGGCGTATCCTCAGCGGCCAGGCGCGCCCCGACCGCGACCCGCATGCCGAGCTGGTGCAACGCCCGCAACTGGCCTGGAAAACCGGCACCAGCTACGGCTTTCGCGATGCCTGGTCGATCGGCGTGGGCCCGCGCTACCTGATCGGCGTATGGATCGGCCGCCCCGACGGCACACCGGTACCCGGCCAATTCGGGCTGGCTTCGGCGGCGCCGCTGATGCTGCAGGTGCACGACCTGCTGAGCAACCGTGACAGCCAGCGTGGCATCGGTGTGCCGGTGGAGCGGGTGCCGGCCAATGTCGGCGTGGCGGCGATCTGTTGGCCGCTGGGCCAGCCTATGAACAAACAGGACCGCAACTGCCGGCGTCAGCGTTTCGCCTGGACCCTGGACGGCACTACGCCGCCAACCCTGCAGGCCGCTGACCAGCCACTCGGCCTGGGCCTGCGCGAAAGCGTATGGGTCAACGACCAGGGGCTGCGCGTCGATGGTAGTTGCCCGGGCGCCAAGGCCCGCGATATCGCCCTATGGCCCGCCCCGCTGGAGCCTTGGCTGCCACGTGTGGAGCGGCGTGCGGCGCGCCTGCCGGCCATCGACCCGGCCTGCCCGCCGCAGGTGCCGGCCAGCGCGCCACCGCTTTCGATCGTGGGCGTGCGCCCGGGCGACAACCTGCGCCGCCCGGCCACCAGCAGCGAGCCGTTGCAACTGTATGTGTCGGCGCTGGGCGGCGGCGGGCGGCGCTGGTGGTTCCTCAACGGCCAGCCATTGGGCGAAACCCAGGGGCAGGACAGCCTGCTGGTGCGCTTCCAACAGGTAGGCCAGGCGGAAATCAGCGCGCTGGATGAAAGCGGCGAGACGGCGCGCGTGGCGTTCCAGGTCAGCGAGTAGCCGTTCGACGAGGGCCGAGGCAGCACCTACGCTTGCAAGTAACGGGTGTGACCGGCTGGCGCCCCTGATGCCTGTCAGTCAAGCAATTTGGGGCCGCTTTGCGGCCCTTCGCGGGCACGCCCGCTCCCACAGTTCTGGAAATGCGCGATCTCTGTGGGAGCGGGCGCGCCCGCGAAGGGCTGCAACGCAGCCCCTGGGAACATGGAGCGCCCTATGCGTCCTCTGGCCGTGCCCCTGTTGTTGCTGCCTTGGGCGCTTGCGGCCCATGCCGAACCTTTGCCGGGTTTTCTCGACAGCCATGAGTACGAACGTCGCCTGCCCGGCGCCAACCTGCCGATAGACGCCTACCGCCCGGTCAGCGCTCACCTGCAGCTGGCCGGGGTGGAGGGTGACAGCCCCGCGTGGGCGCCTGCGGATACCCCGCTGGTGCTGCATAAAGTGCGCTTCGAAGGCGGCACGGTGTTCCCCTTGAGCGACCTGCGCGAACACTACCAACCGCTGATCGGGCACCAGACCACGTTGGGCGAGCTGCAGCAGTACACCGCGCGCCTGACCCAGCGCTATCGGCAGGAAGGCTACCTGTTGTCGTACGCCTACCTGCCGCCGCAGGAGGTGGCCGATGGCCGGGTCAATGTGGTGCTGGTCGAAGGCTATATCCGTGATTACCGCGTGGACGGCGATATCGGCCCGGCCGGCGCCTATCTGCACCAACTGCTGGAGCGGCTTGCCACCGAGCGCCCGCTGACTAGGGAAACGCTGGAGCGCTACCTGGGCCTGGCCGAGCGCCTGCCGGGGGTGACGATAGAGCCGCAGCTGGCCGTGGCGCAAACCGCTGATGGTGCTGCGCGGTTGACCGTGCATGCGCAGCGCAAGCCGTTCAGCGCTGCGGTTACCGTTGCTGATGGCAACCGCGACGATGCACAGGCGCTGATGACGGCAACCAGCCACGCCCAGACTCGCTTTGCCGAACAGATCGAGGCCAGCCTGTTGCTGCCACCGGGGGATGACCAGGTGCATTACCAGCGCCTGGCCTACAGCCAGTACCTGGACGCGGGCGGCAGCCAGCTGCTGCTGTCGGCTTCACGCTACCGCAGCGAGCCCGGCACGCGGATTCGTCTGGACGATGGCCGTGACATCACCCGCAAGCGCGACAGCGATCGCTATGCGATCGGCCTGCGCCAGCCGGTGATCGTCAGGCCGGATGAATGGATGGTGGTGCAAGGGCAGGTGTATTCGGTCAGTGAGCACTTCGAGGACCGGGTGGATGGGTTGTCATCGGCACGGGACTACGACACCTACGTGCGTGCGCTGTCATTCGAGGGCGACTGGCGCAAGGTGGAAGAGGGCCGTTTGCGTATCGTCAGCGCCGGGGTCTATCAGGGCCTGGATTACCTGGGGGCGCGCAGCGATGCCGACTACGATCTGGATTTTCTGCGGTTGCGGCTTTCCGGCCTGCAAAGTGACACGTTGCTCGGTAACTGGCAGAGGGTGATGTTCGGGGCGTTGTACTGGAGTGATGACCGCTTGCCCGACAGCGAGCGTGCGGGGTTTGGCGGGCAGAGTTTCGGCCGTGGCTACCCGCGCGACCAGGCGGACGGGGACAAGGGCTGGGGTGTGGCTTACGAGGTGAATTACAGCATGCACGCCAACTGGCTGGCGTTGGTGCAGCCCTATGTGGTGTTGGATACGGCGCAGGCCTGGCATAACCGGGGGCCTGTGGAGGACGCCCACCTGGCTTCGGCGGCGCTTGGTGTGCGGTTGGGCGATGGGCGCTTGTTCAATGTGGCGCTGGAGCTGGCCAAGCCTTTGGCGGATGTGGCATTGGACAGCCTGGACCGCGGGCCTCGGCTGACCTTGACGCTTGGCGTTCAAATGTAAGGGGGCGCGCTGCGCCCCAATCGCGACACAAGGCCGCTCCCACAAGTTCACCGCCATCCTGAAGGTTGTGAAGTCCCTGTGGGAGCGGCCTTGTGTCGCGATTGGGCTGCGAAGCAGCCCCCGGGAATCAAATACTCAATGGGTAGTAAACCGCTGATGCACCGGCGACGAACTGGGTGTCAGTGCCAGGGCCAGCTGGGTGCGGTTGTGCATGTGGGTCAGGCGCAGCACCTGCGACACATACAGCTTCACGGTGTTCTCGGTAATGCCCAGCTCACAGGCGATCTGGTAGTTGGTCTTGCCCTTGCCCACCAGGCGGGCCACCTCCAGCTGGCGTGGCGACAGCTTCTCGAACGCCGCTGGCAGCTCGCTTTCGCTTTCTTCCACATCCGTGGCACGTCGATGAGTACCCTGGCCCCGGGCCTTTTCCAAATCCTGGTAGAGCTCGTCAATCGATTCGGCCAGATCCTGCAGGCGCTGATTCAATCCGCCGAGGTCGTGGAAGTTGCGCTGGCGTTCCAGCAATGCCTCTTCCTGCCGACGTACGCCTTCAAGCAGTTCATCGAGTTCCACCGGCTTCTGGTAGTAATCGGCAAAGCCTTCGCGCAGCGCGCGGATCACGTCCTGTTTCTCGGCACGCCCGGTCAACATGATGGCTTCGAACATGCGCTGGCTGCCGTCGAACTGCTTCAGGGTGCGCATCAGTTCAACGCCATCCCGTCCCGGCATGTGCAGGTCGCAGATAAGCAGACCGATGGCTGGGTCTGCCATATAGCGCTCGATGGCTTCGTCAGCAGAATGGGCCGGTACGCAAACATAGCCCTTGGTTTCGAGGAATTCACAGAGTTGTTCGACAATGACCGGTTGGTCATCCACCACCAAAACCTTCAACTCACTCACTTGTCTGGACACGATCCACTCCCTGTTCGTATACGGCCCTGCTCCCGGGCCAGACGCTCTGGCAGTTTAAAAATAGTCGCACCAAGCGAATATGTACAAGTTTTGTACAAGGTGTCGGACCACAGGCTGGCTCATTGGACCCATACCGCTGTCAACAGAAAGCCGGCCAGCACATAGGGGACGAACGCCTGCTTGTCACCCATTTCTTCGGTCAGGGCCTGCAAACGCTTTTTCACCTTTGGGTTGAGCAAGGTCCACAGGCGCCGGCGGGTGAGCAGCCACAGCAGCACGCTGACACCGGCGCCGATGAAGGTGCCAAGCACGTATTGCGGGCTGGTGGCCAGGGCCAGGGCGCCCATCAGCTTGACGTCATCGGCGCCGAAACGGCCGAGCATGTAGCCGGGCAGGGTCAGCAGCATGACGATGGCCAGCGCCCAGCCTGCATCGCTGGCATCGGCGCCGATCCAGCTGTGGCCGGTGGCGAACAGCCAGGCCAGGGCGCAGGTAGCCACGCCAAGGGTGAGCATGTTGGATATCTGGCGTTGACGCACGTCCTGTTCGGAGCACAAGGCAAGCCACAGCAGGAGAACAATGCTTTGCATTGGCAGGTCGCCCTTCCCAAATGTTGAACACATCTACCCGGTCAGTCAGGTTTCCTTAAGTGAAGATAGACGGGAACCTGCGGGGAGTGGAGCGGGAGAGGGAAAAAGGCGTGGCCGGGATGGATTTTGTCGCTGTTGAAACAGGCCTCGCAGGCGACCCTTGTGGGAGCGGGTTCACCCGCGAACACCGGCAAAGCCGGTGCCATGCACCGCGTTGTTTTCTTCGCGGGTAAACCCGCTCCCACAGGGGCTGCGGCGCTTGCATAACCGCGTTCGGTGTTACTTCCTGCTCCCCGGCGGGTAGTTGGCCAACACCTTGGTCACGGTGTTCTGGATCGCGCTGTTGCGTTCCTCGGGGCTTGGCGGGTAGTTGTTCATGATCTGCTCGGCACTGCCGCGCCACACCAGCTTGCTGTCACGCCCATCGAAGAGGTCGATCTGGATGGTGGCGACCTTGTAGTCGACGCTGCGGGTTTCGTTGTACATCGGCCCACCCCAGTAGCCGCCCCAGTAGCCCCCCCAGCCACCGCCGTAGTTGGTGGTGATCTGTTGCTGGCGCTGCTCGACGATCAGGTACGCGCGCACTGTCAGGTCTGGCCGCGCGCCACTTTGCACCGGGCGCAGGCCGCGCTGGTCGAGTTGGTTTGCGACTGCCTGGCGAATGCGCTGCTCGGTCAGGTCGCTCTTGATTCGTGGGTCGTCCGGGCGGTACTGCAGGCCCGGTTCCTGCCATGCCCAGCTGCGGTAGGCGGCAAAGTCACGGCTGGCATCGAAATCCTGCTGGACGTTATTGCTGGAGCAGGCGGCGAGCAATAACGCGAATGACAGTAGAACGAGACGGCGCAACATGATGGTTCTCCGTTGGATATCAACTGGGAGGATAGCCGTTGAGCGCCTTGTGCACAGAATCGCGCAGGGCGCTTTCGCGTTCACGCGGCGAGTCCTTGTCGCTGCCGCTTTCGGCGCTGGCACTCCATACCGGCTGGCCGCTGCGGGCGTCGTACAGGTCGATACGCACCACCATCACTTGCACCTCGTAGGTGCGCACGATGGGCACGCTGGCATAGCCACCATAGCCATGGCGGTAGCCGCCATAACCGACACCACCGTAGGGGTACGGGCCGTAGTAAGGGTCGTAGGCATCGTAGTCACGTACCTGGCGCAAGCGCTTTTCCAGGCGTATGTCGGCGCTGACCAGCAAGTCGCCGGGGCCGCCCCGGGCGGGGCGCAGGCCATGCTGGTCCAGCGCGCCGCTGACGGCATCGGCCAGTTGCCCCGGGTCGGTATCGACCGAGCCACTGGGCAACTGGCCGTTGCGCCAACTCCAGCTACGGTAGTGCCCGTAATCTCGGGCCGGTGTCGGGTAGGCACTGGCATCGAAGGTGCTGGCCGCCTGGGCAGGCGCCGGTGGTAACGGGCGGCTGCTGGCCACATAAGGGTTGCTGCCCTGGCAGCCAGCCAGGGCAAGCGGCAGCACGGCCAGGCACAACAGACGGTACGGCATGTATTCCTCCCGGCGGGCAGGTCAGCGGGGGCGGCAGACCCAGTGCAGGTAGCGGCCGAGCCCGGCGAAGCTGGGGTGTCGACGGTAGGCCAGTTCCATTTCCAGCAGGTCGAGCAGCTCGGCCTTGCCTTGGAATTCCTTGGGCATGTAGTCGTGGAACACCCGCACGCCACTTTCGCTTTCAACCTGCCACATAGGATCAAGTTGCGCTCTGAGTTCGCGTGGATCAAGCGGTTTTTGCGGGGTCAGGCTCTGCTTTTCACCTTCCAGCCGGTTGCTGCGCAACTTGCGGAAATGGCCCTTGAGCAGGTTGCGATAGACCAGGGCGTCGCGGTTGTAGAAGGCCAGCGACAGCCACCCGGAAGGGGCCGTGAGCTGGTGCAGCACCGGCAGGATGCTTTCGGGCTCGGCCAGCCATTCGAGTACGGCGTGGCATAGCACCAGGTCGTAGGGTTCGGTCAGCTGGCCGAGCAGGTCTTGCCAGGGGGCCTGGATGAAGGTGGCCGGTTGTCCGGCTTCGGCAAAGCGCGCCCGTGCGCCGTCGAGCATGGGCGCGGCGGGTTCGGCCAGGGTCAGCTGGTGGCCGCGCTGGGCCAGCCACAAGGCCATGTGACCCAACCCGGCACCGATGTCGAGGATGCGCAGCGGGCGGTCGGGCAGGGCTTCGGCCAGGTCGGCCTGCAGCACGGCCAGGCGGATGGCGCCCTTGGCGCCGCCGTAGATCTTCTCGGCAAAGCGGGTGGCCAGCTCATCGAAATGACGGTCGTTCATCGGGCGAAGCGCCTCTCGCTGTCGGACAGCTTGGCTCGCACCACCTGGTCCATGTCCAGGCCTAGTTCGCTGCACAGCAGCAACAGGTACAGCACCACATCGCCGATTTCCTGGCCGGCATGGGCCAGCTTGTCGGCGGGCAGCTGGCGCGATTGGTCTTCGCTCAGCCACTGGAAGATTTCCACCAGTTCGGCCATTTCGACGCTGGCGGCCATGGCCAGGTTCTTCGGGCTGTGGAAGCCACGCCAGTCGTTGTTGTCGCGGATCTGGTGCAGGCGTTGGGTGAGTTCTTGCAGGTTCATCGGGGGTCTCCTAATGCTGCATAGCTTCTGCGCAGGCCCGATGCAAAGCAAGCGTATACCGCCAAGACAGGCATGGTCCCTGTAGGAGCGGCCTTGTGTCGCGATGGGGCGCGAAGCCGCCCCAAATTATCAGCTTCGCCGCTGGCATCGCCGGGGCCGCTTTGCGGCCCATCGCGACACAAGGCCGCTCCTACAGAGTTGCCCAGCGCCCGACCATGTGCAGCATCCCTCCATGCCCATCCAGCCGCAGCTCTCCCGCAGCCCCCGCCTCACTGGCACCGAGCACCACCTCCGACGGCAACCGCACCGGTTTGCGGAAATCCACCTCGAAGGCATAGCCACTGTGCGGCAGGTGCCCGCGCAGTGCCGCCAAGGCCATGGCCTTGCTCCACATGCCATGGGCAATGGCCGTGGGGAAGCCGAACAGCCGCGCACTGGTTGCGCTGAGGTGGATCGGGTTGTAGTCCCCGCAGACCTTGGCATAACGCCGGCCGATATCGCTGTCGGCGTACCAGCGGGTCGCCTCTGGCAACGCTTGCGGTTCGTCCTCGGCAGGCTCACTTGCCTCGCTTTCCAGCTTCAACCCGCGCACCAGCATGCGGCTGGTCTCGCGCCAGAGCAGGCCGATGCCGTCTTCGGCTTCGGTGACCAGGTCGAAGGTGCCGCCCTTGGCATGCGCTTGCAGATTGCCTGCATGCACCGCAAAGCGCAGCCCTTCGATACCGCCCAGTGGGCGCAGCACCTCGATGCGGTTGTGCAGGTGCACCAGGCCGAGCAGCGGGAAGGGGAAGTTTGGCGCGGTCATCAACTGCAACTGCAGCGTGAACGCCATGACATGTGGATAAGTACCCGGCAGGCGGCCATCGTCGGTGAAGTGGCACAACCGTCGATAGGCGGCCAGGTTGCCCGGCTGGACGCGGATGAAGCAGCGCAGGCCGTCGTCCGGCAGCTGGTCGCCGCTGATGCTGCGCTTGCTGGCCGCGCGCAGGTACAGGCTGGCGCGCGAAGCCGGGCTGTGCAGGTCGTGCCAGTGTCGGTTCATGTTCAGGCCCCCATCAAGGCCTGGCCGCATACCCGCAGCACCTGGCCGTTGACTGCGCCGGAGCCCGGCTGGCTGAGCCAGGCGATGGCTTCGGCGACATCCTGCGGGCGGCCGCCCTGGCCCAGCGAACTCAAGCGTCGCCCGGCCTCGCGCAGGCCCATGGGCATGGCGGCGGTCATATGGGTTTCGATGAAACCGGGTGCCACGGCATTGATGCTGCCGCCGCGCTCGGCGAGCCGGGGCGCCCACGCCTGGGCCAGGCCGATCAGCCCGGCCTTGCTCGCGGCATAGTTGGCCTGCCCGCGATTGCCGGCGATGCCGCTGACCGAGGCCAGCAGGGTGATACGTGCGTTTTCACCCAGGGCGCCGTTGTCGTACAGCGCCTGGGTCAGCACCTGCGGTGCCTTGAGATTGACCGCCAGCACCGCGTCCCAGTATTCCGGGGTCATGTTGGCCAGGGTCTTGTCACGGGTGATACCGGCGTTGTGCACCACGATGTCGATGCCGTCGGGCAGGGCTGCAAGCAGTTGCGTTGCCGCGTCGCCGGCGCAGATGTCCAGGGGCAGCGCCTTGCCGCCCAGGCGCGCGGCCAGGGCGTCGAGGTCCTGGCTGGCTTGCGGCACATCCAGCAGCAGTACGTCGGCACCGTCCCGGGCCAGGGTTTCGGCAATGGCGGCGCCGATGCCGCGCGCGGCACCGGTTACCAGGGCGCGGCGCCCAGCCAGCGGCCGGGTCCAGTCCTCGACCTGGCTGGCGCAGGCATGCAGGCGCAGCACCTGGCCCGAGATGAAGGCGCTTTTGGGCGAGAGGAAGAAGCGCAGGGCACCTTCCAGCTGGTCTTCCGCGCCGGGGCCGACATACAGCAACTGCGCGGTCGCACCGTTGCGCAGCTCCTTGGCCAGCGAGCGGCTGAAGCCTTCCAGGGCCCGTTGGGCAATGCTGGCCAACGGGTCGTCGAGGCTTTCTGGTGCGCGGCCCAGCACCACCACATGGGCGCACGGCGCCAGGCTGCGCAGCAGTGGCTGGAAAAATTCGCGCAACTGCTTCAACGCGTCGCTGTCGGACAGGTGACTGGCATCGAATACCACGGCCTTGATCTTCGGCCCCAGGCCAGCCACCCACGCTTCGGCCTGGAGGTTGTCGGTATTGAAGCTGTAAAGCGTGTCGGTCAGGCGCGGGGCAATGGCTTCGAGCTGGCTCGCCAGTGGCCCGCCACCCAGTACCAAGGCACCTTCGACCGGGCGCAGGCGGCCGGCCTGCCAGCGCTCCAGCGGCGCCGGGCGTGGCAGGCCAAGGGCATCCACAAGACGGCGGCCGAGGTTGGAGTTGGCAAAGCCGAGGTAGCGATCGCTCATGAGTGGGTCTCCCGGAAGGCAAGCTTGAAAGTGTGGACCAACTTTGTGGCAAGGTCGTTCGAATGCGGTAAAAACACCTAGGCTGTACGGATCAAATTGTTTCAGGAGGAACAAGCGCATGCGTTCACTTCGCCGGGTCGCGATCCTGGGCGGCAACCGAATTCCCTTCGCCCGCTCCAATGGCGCCTACGCCACGGCCAGCAACCAGGCGATGCTCACCGTCGCCCTCGAAGGGCTGATCGAACGCTACCGCTTGCATGGGTTGCGCATGGGGGAAGTGGTCGCCGGCGCGGTGCTCAAGCACTCGCGTGACATGAACCTGACCCGTGAGTGCGTGCTGGGCTCGCGGCTGTCGCCGCAGACGCCGGCCTACGACATCCAGCAAGCCTGCGGCACCGGGCTGGAGGCGGCGCTGCTGGTGGCCAACAAGATTGCCCTGGGGCAGATCGACTGCGGCATTGCCGGCGGCGTGGACACCACCTCCGATGCGCCGATTGCGGTAAACGAAGGCCTGCGCCACATCTTGCTGCAGGCCAACCGCGGCAAAAGCCTGGGCGAGCGGCTAAAGCCATTCCTCAAGCTGCGCCCTCACCACCTGAAACCCGAATTGCCGCGCAACGGCGAGCCGCGCACCGGGTTGTCGATGGGCGAGCATTGCGAACGCATGGCCCAGGCCTGGTGCATTGGCCGTGCCGAACAGGACGAGCTGGCGCTGCTCAGCCACCAGGCGCTGGCTGCCGCGTACGCCGAAGGTTGGCAGGATGACCTGCTGACGCCGTTTCTGTCGTTGACCCGTGATAACAACCTGCGCCCCGACCTGACCCTGGAGCAACTGGCCAGGCTCAAGCCGGCCTTCGATCGCAGCGGGCAGGGCACGCTGACGGCGGGCAATTCCACACCGCTGACCGATGGTGCTTCGCTGGTGTTGCTGGGCAGCGAGGAATGGGCCGAGCAGCAGGGGCTGTCGGTGCTGGCCTATCTGGTCGATGGCGAAACTGCTGCGGTGGACTTCGTCACTGGTCGCGAAGGCTTGCTGATGGCTCCGGTGTATGCGGTGCCGCGGCTGCTGGCGCGCAATGGCCTGACGCTGCAGGACTTTGATTATTACGAGATTCACGAAGCCTTTGCTGCCCAGGTGCTGTGCACGCTCAAGGCCTGGGAAGATGCCGATTATTGCCGTGAGCGGTTGGGGCTGGATGCGCCGCTCGGGGCGATCGACCGTAGCAAGCTCAACGTCAAGGGCAGTTCGCTGGCGGCCGGGCACCCGTTTGCCGCGACCGGGGGGCGGATATTGGCCAACCTGGCCAAGTTGCTGGCGAGGGCGGGGAAGGGGCGGGGGTTGATTTCGATCTGTGCGGCGGGTGGGCAGGGGGTGATCGTCATCGTCGAGCGCTGAAGCCACGCCTTGTGGGAGCGGCCTTGTGTCGCGAAAGGGGCGCGAAGCGGCCCCGGGGTTTCAGCGTCACAGCAAAAATTGTTGGGGCCGCTTTGCGGCCCTTTCGCGACACAAGGCCGCTCCCACAGAGACCGCGCCTGACTTGACCACGAATCAGCTGTTAGGCTTGTCTGGTCAGAACTACAAGAAACCGCCATGCCGATCATCGGACACCCCCGCGCCATCCCGGCGCTGGACTACCTGCCCAGGCCACTCTATGCCCGTGCCGAAAGCCTCGGCGCCGGCTCCTGGACCACCCGCCACCAGCACGACTGGGTGCAGTTCTCCTACGCCATCAGCGGCGTTCTCGGGGTGTATACCCACGAAGGCAGCTACTTCGCGCCGCCCCAGTGGGGCGTGTGGATACCAGCCGATGCCGAACACGAAGTGGTCACCTCGATGCAGGCCGAAATGCGCAGCCTTTACGTGCGCCGGGATGCCTGCCCGTGGGCACCGGAGCAATGCCGGGTACTGGAAGTGACCCCGCTGGCGCGCGAACTGATCAAGCAGTTCTGCCTGTTCCCGGCAGACTACCCGGAGGATGACAGCGCCGAGGCGCGGCTGGTGGCGGTGCTGCTCGACCAGTTGCGCATGCTGCCCGAGGTCGGTTTTTCGCTGCCACTGCCACGGCACCCGAGGTTGCTGGCGCTGTGCAATGGTCTGATCGCTGCACCGGACCAGTCGCAGACCTTGCAGCAGTGGGCGCGAGAGCTGGGGTGCTCGGAGAAGACGCTGATGCGGCTGTTCCAGCGGGAGACGGGCTTGAGTTTTCGCAACTGGCGGCAGCGTATGCGGCTGCTGTCATCGCTGGCGCTGCTGGAGGCGGGGGAGAGTGTGACCGAGGCGGCGTTGGGGTGTGGGTATGACTCCACCTCGGCTTACATTGCGGCGTTCAAGCAATTGTTCGGTGCGACGCCGGGGGAATTGAGGCTTTAGGCAATCAGGCATTGCTTGCCTGCACCGGCCCTATCGCCGGCAAGCCAGCTCCCACAGGATCCCACTGCACTCAGGGCCTGTGCAGTACCTGTGGGAGCGGGTTCACCCGCGAAGAGGCCGGCGCAGGCAACACATCAGGTACGGAACCTGCGCACCAGCGCATCCAGCTCATTGGACAACCCGGCCAGGCTCTCCGAATCCATCCGCGCCGCCTGGGCCAGTTCGGCCACCAGTTGCGCATCGCCGTGAATCTGGCTGATGTGCCGGTTGATGTCCTCGGCCACCTGGTGCTGCTCTTCGGCCGCCGTGGCAATCTGGGTGTTCATGTCGCGGATCACATCCACCGACTCGCGGATCTGCCCGAAGCTGTCACGGGCCAGGCCGATGCGGCTCACCGACTGCTGCGAAACCTCCAGGCTGGCGTGCATCTGTGCGGCCACTTCGGCAGTGCGGCTGGCCAGGTTGCCCAGCAGGCCGTCGATCTCGGCGGTGGAGTCGGCAGTGCGCTTGGCCAGCGCCCGCACCTCGTCTGCAACCACGGCAAAGCCACGGCCCTGCTCGCCGGCACGGGCCGCTTCGATGGCGGCGTTGAGCGCCAGCAGGTTGGTCTGTTCGGCAATCGAGCGGATGGTGCCGAGGATCGACTGAATGGCGTTGCTGTCACGCTCCAGCTGCTGGATCGACTGCGCCGACTGCTCGATCTCCTGGCTCAGGCGGTCGACGCTATGTACCGCGGCATCGATCTGCTGCTGGCCTTCGCGGGCCTGTTGCTGGCCACTGTCGGCCGACTGCGCCGCCTGGCTGCAGGAACGTGCCACTTCGTTGGCAGTGGCGACCATTTCGTGGAAGGCGGTAGAGACCATGTCCACCGCTTCGCGCTGGCGGCCTGCGGCTTCGGCCATGTCGCTGGAAACGCGGGTCGAGCTGCTGGAGGTGCTGAGGATCTTGCTGGCGGCAGCACCGATGTGCTGGATCAGGCTGCGAATGGCACCGAGGAACTGGTTGAACCAGCTGGCCAGTTGCGCGGTTTCGTCGCGGCCACGGATTTCCAGGTTGCGGGTCAGGTCGCCCTCGCCCTGGGCGATATCTTCCAGGCCGCTGGTGACGCTGTTGATCGGGCGCACGATCAGCTTGGCGAAGGTGGCACCGACCACGGCGAACAACGCAGCCAATACCAGGGCCACCACGCCGATCAGCCAGGTCAGGCGGGTGGTGGTCTGCATCACTTCGCTTTGTTCGATCAGGCCGATCAAGGTCCAGCCCAGCTGTTCGTCCGGGTAGATGTTGGCCATGTAGCGCACGCCATTCAGCTCCACTTCGGCCAGCCCCTTGCCGTGCTTGGCCAGCTCGGCGTACCCGTCGCCAAAGCTCGCCAGTTGCTTGAAGTTGTGCTTGGCGTCACGAGGGTCGACCAGTACGTTGCCGTTGTTTTCCACCAGTAGCACGTAGCCGCTTTCGCCCAGCTTGATTTGCTGGACGATCTCGGTGAGGCCTTTGAGCGAGACGTCGACGTTGACCACACCGCCAGGGTTGCCCAATTGGTTGGCGACGGTGCGCACGGTGCTGACCAGCACGGCGTCGTCGGCAGCCCAGTAGTAGGCGCCGGTACGCAGGGTCTTGCCGGGGTTGGCCATTGCCAATTGGTACCAGGGGCGGGTGCGCGGGTCGTAATTGACGAACTTCTGCCCGGCCGGCCAGCCGACATAGCCACCGTCATTCACCCCGTAGGACAGGTACGCATAGCTGGGATGCGTGGTGGCCAGGCGGGTCATGAACTCCAGCAGCTTGCTGGCCTGGTCGCCCAGTTCATAGGACGGGGTTGCGCTCATGTACTTGTTCAGTTCGCTACCCGTGGCGGCGACCATCGGCTGCGCAGCCAGGTACTCGACGTTCTGGTTGATGCCCTGGAAGAAGATGTTCATCGCGTTGCTGACCTGGCGGATTTCCCGGCTGCTGCCATCGAGGAATCCGTCGCGGGCTTCGCCACGCAGGTTGAGGACCACCAGGGTGGCCACAAGGACGATGGGCAAGCCGGCGATGACCGCGAATGCCCAGGTCAGTTTCTGTTTGATGCTCATCGACGCTCCCGGATTTTTTATTTTCGATACACGAGGCAGGTAACAATTGCATCGGCAGCATCCGGGTTTAATGTAGGGAAACGCCCGTATTTATTGAATAAAGTCGCAGCTGGTGACTATTCGGTCGTGTCTGGACGTATATGGCATACCAAAGGCTTGCGGGGTGGCTCAGTGACAGCAGCCGCCCGCAGCGCCATTGGCCAGGTCCTTCAGGATCGGGCAGTCCGGGCGCTCGTCTCCCTGGCAGTGCGAGACCAGTTCGCCGAGGGTGTCGCGCAGGCTCACCAGCTCTTCGATGCGCCGGTTCAGTTCAGCGATGTGCTGCGTGGCCAGCGCTTTCACATCGGCGCTGGCGCGCTGGCGGTCCTGCCACAAGGTCAGCAGCTTGCCGACTTCTTCGAGGGAAAAGCCCAGGTCGCGGGAGCGCTTGATGAAGGCCAGGCTGTGCAAGTCTTCCGCCTGGTACAGGCGGTAGCCGCTGTCGCTGCGCGCGGCGGGCTTGAGCAGGCCGATGGACTCGTAGTAACGGATCATCTTGGTGCTGAGCCCGCTGCGGCGGGCGGCCTGGCCGATGTTCATGGAGCCTCCTGGGTGTTGCTGGTGGGTTTCCACGCCTTGAGCCACAGCGCGTTGCTCACCACGCTGACGCTGGACAGGGCCATGGCGGCGCCGGCCAGTACCGGGTTGAGGTAACCCAGCGCGGCCAGCGGGATGCCGATCAGGTTATAGATGAACGCCCAGAACAGGTTCTGGCGGATCTTCGCATAGGTCTTGCGGCTGATCTCCAGGGCGGCCGGTACCAGGCGTGGGTCGCCGCGCATCAGGGTGATGCCGGCGGCCTGCATGGCCACGTCGGTACCGCCGCCCATGGCAATGCCGATATCGGCGGCGGCCAGCGCCGGCGCATCATTGATGCCATCACCGACCATGGCGACCACGCCATCCTGCTTGAGTGCGGCCACGGTCGCGGCCTTGTCGGCCGGCAGCACTTCGGCATGCACGTCGTCGATGCCCAGGGCATCGGCCACCACTTTGGCGCTGCCGCGGTTGTCGCCGGTCAGCAGGTGGCTGCTGATGTGTTGCGCGTGCAGAGTATCGATCGCCTGCGCGGCGCCGGGCTTGAGGCTGTCACCAAAGGCGAACAGGCCCAGCACCCGCGGCTGCGCGCCGCGTTCGATCAGCCATGACAGGGTGCGCCCCTCGGCTTCCCAGGCCTGGGCCTTGGCGGCCAGGTCGCCGGGTGGCAGGGCGCTTTCATCGAGCAGGCGGCGGTTGCCCAGGGCCAGCTCGCGGCCTTCCACGCGCCCGGCGATACCACGCCCGGTCAGCGACTGGCTGTCGGCAACGCCAGGCACGTCCAGGCCCTGCTCGGCGCAGGCATCCAGTACCGCCTTGGCCAGCGGGTGTTCGCTGCCGCGCTGCAGGGCACCGGCCAGGCGGTGCAGATCGGCGCTGCTGCCCACCTGCGCCTGGCTGTGGACAACGCGTGGGCTGCCGGAGGTGAGGGTGCCGGTCTTGTCGAACACCACACGGTTGACCGCATGGGCGCGCTCCAGGGCTTCGGCGTCCTTGATCAGGATGCCATGGCGGGCGGCGACCCCGGTGCCGGCCATGATCGCAGCGGGTGTGGCCAGGCCGAGGGCGCAGGGGCAGGCGATGACCAGTACCGCGACGGCGTTGATCAGCGCGGTTTCCAGTGGCGCGCCGGCCAGCCACCAGCCGACCAGGGTGATCAGCGCCAGTACCAGCACGGCCGGGACGAATACCTGGCTGACCCGGTCGACCAGCTTCTGGATAGGTGCCTTGGCCGCCTGGGCGTCTTCCGCCAGGCGGATGATGCGTGCCAGCACGGTTTCTGTGCCCAGTGCCTGAGTGCGTACCAGCAGCCGGCCTTCGCCGTTGATGGCGCCTCCGGTGACGCTGTCCCCTGGCTGCTTGGGCACCGGCAGGCTCTCGCCGCTGATCAAGGCTTCATCGGCATGGCTGCTGCCGTCTTCGACCACGCCATCGACCGGGAAGCGCTCGCCGGGTTTGACCAGTACCAGGTCGCCGAGGAGCAGTTGGGCAATGGCCACGTCTTCTTCCCGGCCATCGACCAGGCGCACGGCCCGTTCCGGGCGCAGGGCCTCGAGGGCACGGATGGCGCTGGCGGTCTGGCGCTTGGCACGGCTTTCCAGGTACTTGCCCAGCAGCACCAGGGCAATTACCACGGCCGAGGCTTCGAAGTACAGGTGAGGGGCCATGCCGGCGGGGGCCTGCGCCCACTGGTACAGGCTCAGGCCGTAGCCGGCGCTGGTGCCAAGGGCTACCAGCAGGTCCATGTTGCCAGTCCCGGCGCGCACGGCTTTCCAGGCGGCCACGTAGAACCGCGCGCCGAGAATGAACTGCACCGGCGTGGCCAGCAGGAACTGCACCCACGCTGGCAACATCCAGTGCACGCCAAACGGCTGCACCAGCATTGGCACCACCAACGGCAGGGCGAGCAGCAACGCTGCGCCGACCGCCAGGCGTTCGTTACGCAGGCGGTGCTGGGCAGCGTGCTGGTCGTCCTTGGCGGTTTGCGGCAGGCTGGCGCTGTAGCCGGCCTTTTGCACGGCGTCGATCAGCAGGTTGTCGTCGAGGGCCGCGAGCACTTCGAGGTGCGCGCGTTCGCTGGCAAGGTTGACGCTGACCTGTTCAACCCCCGGCAGCTTGCCGAGGGCGCGCTCTACGCGGCCGACGCAACTGGCGCAGGTCATGCCGCCAATCTGCAGTTCGACGGTGCGGGTGGGCACGCCATAGCCGGCTTCGCGTACGGCGTCGACCAGCGCGGGCAAGCTGTTGGCCGGGGCCTGGACCCGGGCCTGTTCGGTGGCGAGGTTGACGCTGACCTGTTCAGCGCCGGTGACCTTGCGCAGGGCGCGCTCGACCCGGCCGGCACAGCTGGCGCAGGTCATGCCGGAGATCGGCAGGTCGTATGTGGTGGATGCGGGCATGGCTCTCCTCCTTGGACAGGCCTCCAGCATCAACCTTGCCATGCAGGTAAGGTCAATAGCCCAGGCCGGCTCGCTTCAACTCCAGCCCATATTGCCCCATGGCGATGCGGTATTTGTTGATCTGGCCCGCCTGCAGGTTCAGTCGTGTGCTGCGTTGGTCCTCGATACCCGCGGCGCAGCCGGGCATTTGCCCGGGCAGCAGGCGCAGGCGCACATCCACCGGGCCGGGCGGCAGGTTGAACGAGGTGGACTGCTCCTGGAACACGCGCCCGGAGAGCTGGTCGTTGAGGTAGATGCCGATTTCGCAACTGGTGGCCACTTCCAGGCGCTCCCGGGAAATGATCAGCACGCTGTAGTCCGAGTTGCCCTCGGCACTGGCCGGTGGCACTGCAGCCAGCGTGCTCAATAGCCCGACGACGCCCAATGCTGCCCTGAACATGAAGAATCTCCTGCTTGCGTGATCATCAAAGGCGCAGCTTGGCCGACGCGCGCGCGGATTTCCACCCCGGCTGTTGTCGGCAGATCTTGACCTTGCCCCGATGGCAAGCTTGAGACTCGTGGAAAACCTGAAGGAGGTAACCCCCATGCAAGTGTTCAATGTACAAGGCATGACCTGCGGCCATTGCGTGAAAGCCGTGACCCGGGCGGTGCAGGAGCAGGATGCCGCGGCCAAGGTGGAGGTCGACCTGGCGGCCAGGCAGGTACGGGTGCAGAGCGAGTTGGCTCAGGAGCGGATCCTCACGGCCATTCGCGATGAGGGTTATCAGGCCGACGTAGCCTGATCAGGCCATGCGCTGAGCCCTGTAGGAGCGGCCTTGTGTCGCGATGGGCCGCAAAGCGGCCCCAGCAATTTATGCATCGATGCCAATATCCTGGGGCCGCTTTGCGGCCCATCGCGACACAAGGCCGCTCCTACAGGGGCCGCGCCAAGCTCTGTATTGTTGCAAATGTTTTCATGTCGATAGGGCCCACAGCAGGTAGAATCGAGCACTTGCTTAGCCTGCTATGGATTCCTGATGAACCTGCGAATGGTGCTCATCCTGGGTGCACTCAGTGCGTTCGGGCCCTTGGCGATCGACTTCTACCTGCCCGCCTTCCCGGCCATGGCGCAGGCGTTCGCCACCGATGAAAAACACGTCCAGGCCACCTTGGCCGCCTACTTCCTTGGCCTGTCCATCGGGCAACTGGCCTACGGGCCGGTAGCTGACCGCTTTGGCCGACGCAAGCCGCTGATGTTCGGGGTGACCCTGTTCACCCTGGCGTCACTGGCCTGTGCCTATGCTCCCAACCTCGACACCCTGGTGCTGGCGCGTTTCGTCCAGGCGTTGGGCGGTTGCGCCGGGATGGTGCTGTCGCGGGCCATCGTCAGTGACAAGTGCGACCCGGTGGCCTCGGCCAAGGTGTTCTCGCAGTTGATGCTGGTCATGGGCCTGGCGCCGATCCTGGCACCGATGCTGGGCGGGGTGCTGGTGAACGTGGCCGGCTGGCAATCGATCTTCCTCGCCCTGAGCCTGTTCAGCGCCGGCTGCCTGCTGGCGGTCAGCCTGGGCCTGCCGGAAAGCCTGCCCGAGCACATACCGCGGCAACCGCTGTCTGGCGCCTTGCGCCAGTACTTGCGCCTGTTCGCTGACCGGGTGTTCGTCGGCCATGCCCTGACCGGGGGTATCGCCATCGCCGGCATGTTTGCCTACATCGCCGGTTCACCTTTCGTGTTCATCAAGCTTTACGGCGTGCCGGCCGAGCATTACGGCTGGTTGTTCGGCACCAATGCCGCCGGCTTTATCCTGGTGGCGCAGGTGAATGCACGCTTGCTGGCCAAGCGCGGGCCGGCGTTCCTGCTGGCGCGTGCGGTGTGGTTGTACCTGGTCGCGGGCCTGGCGTTGCTGGGCGTGGCGGCACTGCGGCCAACACAGCTGTGGCCACTGCTGGTACCGCTGTTCGTCTGCATCTCCAGCCTCGGCTGCATCATCCCCAACGCCTCTGCCTGTGCCATGAGCGGGCAGGGCGCGCGGGCTGGCAGTGCCTCGGCGCTGATGGGCTGCCTGCAGTTCAGCGTCGCCGCCGGCGCAGCGGCGCTGGTCGGGCTGCTGCATGATGGCAGTGCGGTGCCGATGGCGCTGGTGATCAGCCTGTGCGGGGCGCTGGTGGTCAGTGTCGCGCTGCTGACCCGACGCTTGCCGGCCAAGGCTCCCGCATAAGCGGGTGAGGTGCCTGCAGGCGGGTTTCCAACGTGGCGACGAAGGCACGCGCCTCGGCCTCGCTGCGGAAACTGACCACGTGTTGATCGAGCTGGACCTGCCAGGGGCAGGCGGGGTTTCGGCTCGACGCACTGACGACAATTTTCATCGCGGCATACCTCCAAAGGGGGGAGAGCGGATGAAGTGTAGCGCTGCACCCTCTGCCTGCCATGACCTGTATCAGTGTCCTGACTGACGGTCGGCAAGAACGTTTTCTACATGTTTTTTCCTGCTTGGGGTGCAATGCCCGTAAGCACGTGGAACCTTCGCTTTGGCTTGCGCTACTTGTGGAAATTGGTTGTCGGCCGCGTCCGAAGTTGCATCCGGTGTTTTTTCCGCCTGTCGTTCCCGTGCTCCTGTCATGTGTGCCGGGCTGCTTGCCCACGCGGTGCGGGCAGCTTTCACGCACTGTTTCACTGCTTGCCATGGGTAGGCATACCCAGTGGTTTTTAGCCGGTGGTGCCACTGCGCGGCGCTGCCTGAATGGCGTTTTTTGCGGCTTATACTGGCGAACCAGGCCAGTGCCAGCGAGAGGCGCTTCCCTGCCAGGGGTGGCCATCGCATCCACACAGTGAACTTGCAGGGAGTTACAGGGACATGAACGCAGCCAGCAGTATCAGCCAGATTGCCAGCCTGATGGCCGACCCCAAGCGCAGTGCCATGTTGTGGGCATTGATCGATGGCACGCCGCGGCTGGCCAACGAACTCGCGGTAATGACAGGCCTGACCTCGTCATCGGCCTGCGCTCACCTTTCGCTGTTGTCGTCGGCCGGTTTGCTCCGGCATGAAGCACGGGGGCGCAAGCGCTACTTCCGGCTGGCCACCCCGCAAGTCGGGGCAGCGGTGGAGGCGCTGGCCAGTGTCCAGTTGGAGAGCGCCAGGGGGGAGCGGGCCAAGGCGCCGGTATCACCGCTGCCCATGTCGATACGCAGGGCGCGTCGCTGTGGCGATCACCTGGGCGGGGAACTGGCCGGTGAGCTGTATCACCGTCTGGTGGTGGCCGGCTGGCTGGAGGGTAGTGGTCGACAGCTGATGGTCAGCGAGGAGGGGCGGACGCAGTTGGCTTTGGTCGGGGTCTACATAGATGCCTTGGCGCCCCATCAGCAACGTGGCTGTGTGATCTGCCGCTGCACCGAGTGGAACGACCAGGGGCCGCACCTGGGTGGCGTACTGGGGCAGGCCTTGTTCCGGCTGTTCCTGCAATCGGGCTGGATGCGCGAGGCCGAGGACTCGCGGGCATTGCATATTTCTGCGTTGGGTATCCAGCAGATCAATCGCATTGCCCGCGTGCCGACGTTGCAGGTCGGTTGAGTCGCGGTCAGGTCACTCAGGCCAGCCGGGCATCCAGGCTGTTCTGGGCCAGGCGACGGGCCTGGTCTTCGGTCATGCCCAGGTGGGTGTGCAGGGCGTGGAAGTTTTCGGTGACATAACCACCGAAGTAGGCCGGGTCGTCTGAGTTGACCGTGACCTTCACGCCGCGCTCGAGCATGTCGAGGATGTTGTGCTGGCTCATGTGGTCGAACACGCACAGCTTGGTGTTCGACAGCGGGCACACCGTGAGCGGGATCTGCTCGTCGATGATGCGCTGCATCAGGCGCTCGTCCTCGATGGCGCGCACGCCGTGGTCGATACGCTTGACCTTCAGCAGGTCCAGGGCTTCCCAGATGTACTCGGGCGGGCCTTCCTCGCCGGCATGGGCAACGGCGACAAGGCCTTCACTGCGGGCGCGGTCGAACACGCGCAGGAACTTGCTCGGTGGGTGGCCCATTTCCGAACTGTCCAGGCCAACGGCGATGAATGCATCGCGGAACGGCAGGGCCTGGTCGAGGGTTTTCTGTGCCTCATCTTCGCTGAGGTGGCGCAGGAAGCTGAGGATCAGGCCGCTGCTGATGCCCAGTTGCTCGCGACCGTCCTTGAGCGCCTGGTTGATGCCGTTGAGCACCACTTCGAAGGGGATGCCGCGGTCGGTGTGGGTCTGTGGGTCGAAGAACGGTTCGGTGTGGATCACGTTCTGCGCCTTGCAGCGTTGCAGGTAGGCCCAGGTCAGGTCGTAGAAGTCCTGCTCGGTGCGCAGCACGTCGGCGCCCTGGTAATACAGGTCCAGGAACTCCTGCAGGTTGTTGAAGGCATAGGCACCGCGCAAGGTCTCCACATCGGCCCAGGGCAGGGCGATCTTGTTGCGCTCGGCCAGGGCGAACAGCAGCTCGGGCTCCAGCGAGCCTTCCAGGTGCAGGTGCAGTTCGGCCTTGGGCAGGGCGTTCAACCAGTCATACATGGTGGGTCATCTCGATCAGGTACGGTTGCCGCCATTCTACAGAGCCTGGCCGGGCATTGCGCACGGC
Source organism: Pseudomonas asiatica (assembly GCF_040214835.1). Taxonomy (NCBI): domain Bacteria; kingdom Pseudomonadati; phylum Pseudomonadota; class Gammaproteobacteria; order Pseudomonadales; family Pseudomonadaceae; genus Pseudomonas; species Pseudomonas asiatica. Next base: position 675,557 of record NZ_CP157874.1, read on the forward strand.
CAGGCTGCGACCTGGTGAATCACCAGACCAAGGGTTCGCCCTTGTAGTTGATGAAGCGCAGGCCGCCGTTGCCGCTATGCGCCTTGATCTGATCAAGCATGCCGCGGGTGCTGGTCAGCACGTCGATCTCGGCGTTTTCACCGCCCATGTCGGTTTTCACCCAGCCCGGGTGCATGGCCAGCACGCACAGGTCAGGGCGTTGTTGCTCGACGACGAAGCTGTTGATCATCGAGTTCAAGGCCGCCTTGCTGGCCTTGTACAGGCAGATTTCGCCGCCGTCGGGGATGGTCACGCTGCCCAGGATCGAGCTCATGAAGGCCAGCACGCCGCTGCCTTCGCGTACCTGGCCGACCAGGCGGCGGGCCACGCGGATTGGCGCCACGGCGTTGGTCATGAACAGGTCGCCGATGTCCTTGTTCTGTACCGCCTCCAGGTCCTGCGGCAGGGGGCCCATGACCCCGGCGTTGACGAATATCAAGTCGAACACTTGGCCTTGCAAGCGTTGCTTCAGGCCATCGAGCTGGGCCGTGTCGTTCATTTCCAGCTGTTCGATGTGCACGCCGGGCACATTCGCCAGGGCGCCGGGCTGCTGCGGGTTGCGCACAGTGGCGGTGATGTTCCAGCCGTCTTCGTGCAGGCGTTGCACCAGGCCCAGGCCCAGCCCGCGCGAGGCCCCGATGATAAGTGCGGTTTTTGCGTTAGCCATGTCGATGCGCTCCGTGATCGGTTCGAAGAAGGGTATTGAGGATAATGCACTGTGGCGCCGGGCGCCTTGTCGTAGGTTGTACGAAAAATCACCAGTTGCCTCAGGCCCTTGTGCGGCGTGGTCTTCGGCTTGTTGGCGCACGGGTTATCCACAAGCTGGTCCACAGTTATTGTGTGCAAGCGCAGATGGCTGTGCAGGGCTACGCAGGCTGTGGGCCTGGGGATAACGTCAGGAGCATCAACGGTTTGCGGCTGTCATCAAATGGTGATCAAAATATGATCAAGGCTCTGCAGCCCTTGAATAATGCCGCCTGCAAGCGAGTGCCCCAAGCTTATCCACAGGCCGGCCCACAGTTGTTGTGGGCAATGTTCAGCGTACTTCGAGCAGAATGCGCCCGCGGCTCAAGTCGGCCAACTGCTGCTGCAGTGGCGCCAGGTGGGCGTCACCCAGTGCAATCAACAGGTCCACGCCATTGGCGGTGAACTGCTCATCCAGGACCAGGCCGTCAACCTCCGCCAGGCGCAGCTTCACCAGCGCCAGTTCGCTGAAACTGCAACTGCAGGTGAATTCGCTGCGCTGCACCAGCAGCCGCTTGGGTGCCTGTTGCAGGCACTTGTTGGCACCGCCGCCATAGGCCCTGGCCAGGCCGCCGGTGCCCAGCTGGATACCGCCGTACCAGCGGATCACCAGCACTACCACCTGGTCGCAGTCCTGCGCTTCGATGGCCGCGAGGATTGGCCGCCCCGCGGTACCGCCAGGTTCGCCGTCATCGCTGCTGCGGTACTGGGCGCCAAGCTTCCAGGCCCAGCAGTTGTGGGTGGCGGCCAGGTCGCTGTGGCGTTCGATGAAACTCATCGCGTCGGCGGCACTGCTGATCGGCCCGGCAAGGGTGATGAAGCGGCTTTTGCGGATTTCCTCGCGGTATTCGCAGAGGTCGAGCAGGGTAGAAGGCATAAATGACGATCAGGCAGCCGGCTTGATGCCGCAGCCCTTCAGAATGATGTGGATAAGATTGTTGCTCGCGTCTTCCATGTCTTGCTTGGTCAGGCGGCTGCGGCCGGTGACCTGGCAGATCTGGGTGGCAAAGTCGGCGTAGTGCTGGGTGCTGCCCCACAGCAGGAAGATCAGGTGCACCGGGTCGACCGGGTCCATCTTGCCGGCTTCGATCCAGGCCTGGAACACCGCGGCGCGGCCGCGGAACCATTCGCGGTAGTCGGCACTGAAGTATTCGCTCAGGCAGGTGCCGCCGCTGATCACCTCCATGGCGAAAATTCGCGAGGCTTGCGGGTTGCGCCGGGAGAACTCCATCTTGGTGCGGATGTACTGGCTCAGCGCTTCGCCCGGGTCGTCGTCGACGCTCAAGGCGTTGAAGGTGCTGTCCCACAACTCGATGATGTTGCTGAGCACGGCAATGTACAGGCCCAGCTTGTTGGTGAAGTAGTAATGCAGGTTGGCCTTGGGCAACCCTGCCTTGAGGGCGATGGTGTTCATGCTGGTGCCCTTGAAACCATGGCGGGCAAACTCGTCTTCGGCGGCCTGGATAATGGCCTGTTCGTTCTTCTGGCGGATGCGGCCCGCGGGCTTGCCCGAGGCGGAGAGGCGATGCGCAGGGACTTCTAGGGTCATGGACGATTCCGTACGGGTCAGTGGCTGCGGCTGTCGGACAAGATTACCTGCCTGCGCCGAAGTGACAAGCGTTTGCGGCACAGACTGGCATCAGCGTGTCGCAGCCAGGCTTTCGAGGAAGCTTTCCAGCACCAGGTTCGGCCGCCGTCCCTTGCGCGTTACCCAGCTCAGGCTCAGGTCATAGAAGCGTTGCCGGGGCTTGAGGGCACGCAAGCGGCCTTGCTGCACCCAGAACGTGGCGTAGTGGTCTGGCAGGTAGCCGATGTAGCGACCGGTAAGGATGAGAAACGCCATGCCTTCGCGGTCCGAAGCACTGGCCGTGCAGTTCAGCGCCTGGTAATGCGCCTGGATTTCGGCCGGCAGACGGAAGGTGGGGGTGATGGCTTCCTGGCTGTTGAGGCGGTCGTCGTCGATCTGCTGGTCATCGGCATAGAACAGTGGGTGGCCGACCGCGCAGTACAGCAACGAGCGCTCGCTGTACAACGGCTGGTACTCGAGGCCCGACAGCGGGCTGGTCTGTGGCACCACGCCGACATGCAGGCTGCCATCGAGCACGCCATGCTCGACCTGGCTGGGCGCGATCATGCGGATCTGGATGCGCACATCGGGGCCGCGGTCCTTGAGCTCGGCCAGGGCATGGGTAATGCGCATGTGCGGCAAGGTCACCAGGTTGTCGGTCAGGCCAATGTTCAGCTCGCCACGCAAATGCTGGTGCAGGCCGTTGACCTCGGTGCGGAAGCTTTCCAGGGCGCTGAGCAGCTGCAGCGCCGAATGGTAGACCTCGCGGCCTTCCTCGGTCAGCGAGAACCCGGCGCGGCCGCGCTGGCACAGGCGCAGGCCCAGGCGTTGCTCGAGGTCGTTCATCTGCTGGCTGATGGCCGAACGGCCAATGCCCAGCACGTTTTCCGCGGCCGAGAAGCCACCGCACTCGACGACACTGCGGTAGATCTTCAGCAGGCGGATGTCGAAATCGCTGACTTGGGCAAGTGGATCGGGGCGTCGGCTCATCAGTTTAGTCAGGGCCTGTCTGAAGATTAGAAATGTTGGCTTTTTCAGACTTTATCGCCGTGCCAATTTAGCTGCAACAACATCCATCGTTGCCTAATCGTCTTCCGAGGAACCGCCGATGAACATGCCCGAAACCGCTACCGCCGGTATCGCCAGCCAGCTCAAGCTGGATGCCCACTGGATGCCCTACACCGCCAACCGCAACTTCCAGCGCGACCCACGCCTGATCGTGGCGGCCGAAGGCAACTACCTGGTCGACGACCAGGGGCGCAAGATTTTCGATGCCCTGTCCGGCTTGTGGACCTGCGGCGCCGGGCACACCCGCAAGGAAATCACCGAGGCGGTGGCTCGCCAGATCGGCACCCTGGACTACTCCCCGGCCTTCCAGTTCGGCCACCCGCTGTCGTTCCAGCTGGCCGAGAAGATCACCGAGCTGACCCCGGGCGACCTGAACCATGTGTTCTATACCAACTCCGGTTCCGAGTGTGCCGACACCGCGCTGAAGATGGTGCGTGCCTACTGGCGTCTGAAAGGCCAGGCCACCAAGACCAAGATCATCGGCCGTGCCCGTGGCTACCACGGCGTGAACATCGCCGGTACCAGCCTGGGTGGCGTCAACGGCAACCGCAAGCTGTTCGGTCAGCTGCTGGATGTCGACCACCTGCCTCACACCGTGCTGCCGGTGAACGCCTTCTCCAAAGGCATGCCGGAAGAGGGCGGTATCGCCCTGGCTGACGAGATGCTCAAGCTGATCGAGCTGCACGACGCCTCCAACATTGCTGCCGTGATCGTCGAGCCACTGGCAGGTTCGGCTGGTGTACTGCCGCCGCCGAAGGGTTACCTGAAGCGCCTGCGTGAAATCTGCACCCAGCACAACATCCTGCTGATCTTTGACGAAGTGATCACCGGCTTCGGCCGCATGGGCGCGATGACCGGCTCCGAAGCCTTCGGCGTGACCCCGGACCTGATGTGCATCGCCAAGCAGGTGACCAACGGCGCCATCCCGATGGGCGCGGTGATCGCCAGCAGCGAGATCTACCAGACCTTCATGAACCAGCCGACCCCGGAGTACGCCGTGGAATTCCCGCACGGCTACACCTACTCGGCCCACCCGGTAGCCTGCGCCGCCGGTATCGCCGCGCTGGACCTGCTGCAGAAGGAAAACCTGGTGCAGGCCGCCGCCGAGCTGGCGCCGCACTTCGAGAAGCTGCTGCATGGCGTGAAGGGCACCAAGAACATCGTCGATATCCGCAACTACGGCCTGGCCGGCGCGATCCAGATCGCTGCCCGCGACGGTGATGCCATCGTGCGTCCGTACGAAGCGGCGATGAAACTGTGGAAGGCAGGCTTCTATGTACGCTTCGGTGGCGACACCCTGCAGTTCGGCCCAACCTTCAACACCACGCCGCAGGAACTGGACCGCCTGTTCGACGCAGTGGGCGAAACCCTGAACCTGATCGACTGATCTTTCCGATTCTGATGCCAGGCGCGTGAACACATCGCGCGCCTGCCTCAACCTTCTTTATCTGGAGTTTTGCATGAGCATTGTTCAGCACCTGATCCACGGCGAACTGGTTACCAAGGGTGAGCGCACCGCCGATGTCTTCAACCCGTCTACCGGCCAGGCCGTGCGCAAGGTCGAGCTGGCCAGCCGCGCGACCGTGCAGGAAGCGATCGACTCGGCCAAGGCTGCCTTCCCGGCCTGGCGCAACACCCCACCGGCCAAGCGCGCCCAGGTGATGTTCCGCTTCAAGCAACTGCTGGAGCAGAACGAAGCGCGTATCTCGCAGATGATCAGCGAAGAGCACGGCAAGACCTTGGAAGATGCTGCCGGTGAACTGAAGCGTGGTATCGAGAACGTCGAGTTCGCCTGCGCCGCGCCGGAAGTACTGAAAGGCGAGTACAGCCGCAACGTCGGCCCGAACATCGATGCCTGGTCCGACTTCCAGCCACTGGGCGTGGTTGCCGGTATCACCCCGTTCAACTTCCCGGCCATGGTGCCGCTGTGGATGTACCCACTGGCTATCGCCTGCGGCAACGCCTTCATCCTCAAGCCTTCCGAGCGCGACCCGAGCTCGACCCTGTTCATCGCCCAGCTGCTGCTGGAAGCCGGCCTGCCGAAGGGCATCCTCAACGTGGTGCACGGCGACAAGGAAGCGGTGGATGCGCTGATCGAAGCGCCGGAGGTGAAGGCCCTGAGCTTCGTCGGTTCGACTCCGATCGCCGAGTACATCTACGCTGAAGGCACCAAGCGCGGCAAGCGTGTGCAGGCCCTGGGTGGTGCGAAGAACCACGCGGTGCTGATGCCGGATGCCGACCTGGACAATGCCGTGAGCGCACTGATGGGTGCTGCCTATGGTTCGTGCGGCGAGCGTTGCATGGCCATTTCGGTGGCGGTGTGCGTGGGTGACCAGGTGGCGGACGCCCTGATTGCCAAGCTGGAACCGCAGATCAAGGCCCTGAAGATTGGTGCCGGCACCTCGTGCGGTCTGGACATGGGCCCGCTGGTGACGGCTGCTGCCCGTGACAAGGTGGTGGGTTACATCGATGACGGTGTTGCTGCTGGCGCCAAGCTGGTGGTGGATGGCCGTGGCTTCCGTGTGGCCGGTAATGAGGATGGCTATTTCGTCGGTGGCACCCTGTTCGACAAGGTGACTCCGGAGATGCGCATCTATAAGGAAGAGATCTTCGGCCCGGTGCTGTGTGTAGTGCGTGTGAACAGCCTGGAGCAGGCCATGCAACTGATCAACGATCACGAGTATGGCAACGGCACCTGCATCTTCACCCGTGACGGTGAAGCGGCGCGCCTGTTCTGCGACGAGATCGAAGTGGGCATGGTCGGTGTGAACGTACCGCTGCCGGTGCCGGTGGCCTATCACAGCTTCGGTGGCTGGAAGCGCTCGCTGTTCGGTGACCTGCATGCCTATGGCCCCGACGGTGTGCGCTTCTATACCCGTCGCAAGGCGATCACCCAGCGCTGGCCGCAGCGTGCCAGCCATGAGGCTTCGCAGTTTGCCTTCCCTAGTTTGTAAGGGATGAGCAAAAGCGGGGAGGCCGACAGGCCTCCCCGCTTTGTTTTTCAGCGATATTAAAGTTTCTTGAAATTAAGGGTTGACGGGGTTTCGAATCCCCTTATAATGCGCCCCACTTCCAGCGACGCCGGAACGACAAACTCCTTGAGATTCAATGAGTTAGATAGTTGAGGCGAAGTTGGAATGGCTACGATCGAATGATCGGCAGCGGTTGAGATGATGGTTGACAGCGCTTCTAAACGCTGTATGATTCGCCTCCCGCTACGAGAGATCGCAGCGAGTCAAGTGTTTGAAGCTAAACGAGTTTCTCGCAAAAAACTTCAAAATAAACGCTTGACAGCAAATGAGGAAAGCGTAGAATGCGCGCCTCGGTTGAGACGAAAAGCTCTTAACCAAACGCTCTTTAACAAATCGAATCAAGCAATTCGTGTGGGTGCTTGTGAGTACGGACTGATAGTCACAAAGATTATCAGCATCACAAGTGGCCATGCGAGAAATCACATAGTCATTTGAGATTGCTGAGCCAAGTTTAGGGTTTCTTAAAAACCCAAGCAGTATTGAACTGAAGAGTTTGATCATGGCTCAGATTGAACGCTGGCGGCAGGCCTAACACATGCAAGTCGAGCGGATGACGGGAGCTTGCTCCTTGATTCAGCGGCGGACGGGTGAGTAATGCCTAGGAATCTGCCTGGTAGTGGGGGACAACGTTTCGAAAGGAACGCTAATACCGCATACGTCCTACGGGAGAAAGCAGGGGACCTTCGGGCCTTGCGCTATCAGATGAGCCTAGGTCGGATTAGCTAGTTGGTGGGGTAATGGCTCACCAAGGCGACGATCCGTAACTGGTCTGAGAGGATGATCAGTCACACTGGAACTGAGACACGGTCCAGACTCCTACGGGAGGCAGCAGTGGGGAATATTGGACAATGGGCGAAAGCCTGATCCAGCCATGCCGCGTGTGTGAAGAAGGTCTTCGGATTGTAAAGCACTTTAAGTTGGGAGGAAGGGCAGTAAGTTAATACCTTGCTGTTTTGACGTTACCGACAGAATAAGCACCGGCTAACTCTGTGCCAGCAGCCGCGGTAATACAGAGGGTGCAAGCGTTAATCGGAATTACTGGGCGTAAAGCGCGCGTAGGTGGTTCGTTAAGTTGGATGTGAAAGCCCCGGGCTCAACCTGGGAACTGCATCCAAAACTGGCGAGCTAGAGTACGGTAGAGGGTGGTGGAATTTCCTGTGTAGCGGTGAAATGCGTAGATATAGGAAGGAACACCAGTGGCGAAGGCGACCACCTGGACTGATACTGACACTGAGGTGCGAAAGCGTGGGGAGCAAACAGGATTAGATACCCTGGTAGTCCACGCCGTAAACGATGTCAACTAGCCGTTGGAATCCTTGAGATTTTAGTGGCGCAGCTAACGCATTAAGTTGACCGCCTGGGGAGTACGGCCGCAAGGTTAAAACTCAAATGAATTGACGGGGGCCCGCACAAGCGGTGGAGCATGTGGTTTAATTCGAAGCAACGCGAAGAACCTTACCAGGCCTTGACATGCAGAGAACTTTCCAGAGATGGATTGGTGCCTTCGGGAACTCTGACACAGGTGCTGCATGGCTGTCGTCAGCTCGTGTCGTGAGATGTTGGGTTAAGTCCCGTAACGAGCGCAACCCTTGTCCTTAGTTACCAGCACGTCATGGTGGGCACTCTAAGGAGACTGCCGGTGACAAACCGGAGGAAGGTGGGGATGACGTCAAGTCATCATGGCCCTTACGGCCTGGGCTACACACGTGCTACAATGGTCGGTACAGAGGGTTGCCAAGCCGCGAGGTGGAGCTAATCTCACAAAACCGATCGTAGTCCGGATCGCAGTCTGCAACTCGACTGCGTGAAGTCGGAATCGCTAGTAATCGCGAATCAGAATGTCGCGGTGAATACGTTCCCGGGCCTTGTACACACCGCCCGTCACACCATGGGAGTGGGTTGCACCAGAAGTAGCTAGTCTAACCTTCGGGGGGACGGTTACCACGGTGTGATTCATGACTGGGGTGAAGTCGTAACAAGGTAGCCGTAGGGGAACCTGCGGCTGGATCACCTCCTTAATCGACGACATCAGCCTGCTGATGAGCTCCCACACGAATTGCTTGATTCATTGTAAAAGACGATGCTGTAACGCGACCCTGTTATAGGTCTGTAGCTCAGTTGGTTAGAGCGCACCCCTGATAAGGGTGAGGTCGGCAGTTCAAATCTGCCCAGACCTACCATTACATGGTTCAGCCGTAGAATACGGGGCCATAGCTCAGCTGGGAGAGCGCCTGCCTTGCACGCAGGAGGTCAGCGGTTCGATCCCGCTTGGCTCCACCACTTTCGCCGTACGCAGTAGCTTGTCAGAACTTAGAAATGAACATTCAGTTCGAATGTTGATTTCTGACTTTTGTCAGATCGTTCTTTAAAAATTCGGATATGTGATAGATATAGACTGATGACCAGTTTCACTGCTGGTTAATCAGGCTAAGGTAAAATTTGTGAGTTCTGCTCGAAAGAGCAACATGCGAATTTTCGGCGAATGTCGTCTTCACAGTATAACCAGATTGCTTGGGGTTATATGGTCAAGTGAAGAAGCGCATACGGTGGATGCCTTGGCAGTCAGAGGCGATGAAAGACGTGGTAGCCTGCGATAAGCTTTGGGGAGTCGGCAAACAGACTGTGATCCAGAGATCTCTGAATGGGGGAACCCACTCAGCACAAGCTGAGTATCTTGTACTGAATACATAGGTGCAAGAGGCGAACCAGGGGAACTGAAACATCTAAGTACCCTGAGGAAAAGAAATCAACCGAGATTCCCTTAGTAGTGGCGAGCGAACGGGGACCAGCCCTTAAGTTGATTTGAGATTAGTGGAACGCTCTGGAAAGTGCGGCCATAGTGGGTGATAGCCCCGTACACGAAAATCTCTTGTCAATGAAATCGAGTAGGACGGAGCACGAGAAACTTTGTCTGAATATGGGGGGACCATCCTCCAAGGCTAAATACTACTGACTGACCGATAGTGAACCAGTACCGTGAGGGAAAGGCGAAAAGAACCCCGGAGAGGGGAGTGAAATAGAACCTGAAACCGTATGCGTACAAGCAGTGGGAGCCTACTTTGTTAGGTGACTGCGTACCTTTTGTATAATGGGTCAGCGACTTATATTCAGTGGCGAGCTTAACCGAATAGGGGAGGCGTAGCGAAAGCGAGTCTTAATAGGGCGTTTAGTCGCTGGGTATAGACCCGAAACCGGGCGATCTATCCATGGGCAGGTTGAAGGTTAGGTAACACTGACTGGAGGACCGAACCGACTACCGTTGAAAAGTTAGCGGATGACCTGTGGATCGGAGTGAAAGGCTAATCAAGCTCGGAGATAGCTGGTTCTCCTCGAAAGCTATTTAGGTAGCGCCTCATGTATCACTCCAGGGGGTAGAGCACTGTTTCGGCTAGGGGGTCATCCCGACTTACCAAACCGATGCAAACTCCGAATACCTGGAAGTGCCGAGCATGGGAGACACACGGCGGGTGCTAACGTCCGTCGTGAAAAGGGAAACAACCCAGACCGTCAGCTAAGGTCCCAAAGTCATGGTTAAGTGGGAAACGATGTGGGAAGGCTTAGACAGCTAGGAGGTTGGCTTAGAAGCAGCCACCCTTTAAAGAAAGCGTAATAGCTCACTAGTCGAGTCGGCCTGCGCGGAAGATGTAACGGGGCTCAAACCATGCACCGAAGCTACGGGTGTCATCTTTGATGACGCGGTAGAGGAGCGTTCTGTAAGCCTGTGAAGGTGAGTTGAGAAGCTTGCTGGAGGTATCAGAAGTGCGAATGCTGACATGAGTAACGACAATGCGAGTGAAAAACTCGCACGCCGAAAGACCAAGGTTTCCTGCGCAACGTTAATCGACGCAGGGTTAGTCGGTCCCTAAGGCGAGGCTGAAAAGCGTAGTCGATGGAAAACAGGTTAATATTCCTGTACTTCCAGTTATTGCGATGGAGGGACGGAGAAGGTTAGGCCAGCCTGGCGTTGGTTGTCCAGGTTTAAGGTGGTAGGCTGAAATCTTAGGCAAATCCGGGATTTCAAGGCCGAGAGCTGATGACGAGTTGCCTTCAGGCGACGAAGTGGTTGATACCATGCTTCCAAGAAAAGCTCCTAAGCTTCAGATAACTGGGAACCGTACCCCAAACCGACACAGGTGGTTAGGTAGAGAATACCAAGGCGCTTGAGAGAACTCGGGTGAAGGAACTAGGCAAAATGGCACCGTAACTTCGGGAGAAGGTGCGCCGGCGAGGGTGAAGGACTTGCTCCGTAAGCCCATGCCGGTCGAAGATACCAGGCCGCTGCGACTGTTTATTAAAAACACAGCACTCTGCAAACACGAAAGTGGACGTATAGGGTGTGACGCCTGCCCGGTGCCGGAAGGTTAATTGATGGGGTTAGCGCAAGCGAAGCTCTTGATCGAAGCCCCGGTAAACGGCGGCCGTAACTATAACGGTCCTAAGGTAGCGAAATTCCTTGTCGGGTAAGTTCCGACCTGCACGAATGGCGTAACGATGGCGGCGCTGTCTCCACCCGAGACTCAGTGAAATTGAAATCGCTGTGAAGATGCAGTGTATCCGCGGCTAGACGGAAAGACCCCGTGAACCTTTACTATAGCTTTGCACTGGACTTTGAATTTGCTTGTGTAGGATAGGTGGGAGGCTTTGAAGTGGGGACGCCAGTTCTCATGGAGCCATCCTTGAAATACCACCCTGGCAACTTTGAGGTTCTAACTCAGGTCCGTTATCCGGATCGAGGACAGTGTATGGTGGGTAGTTTGACTGGGGCGGTCTCCTCCCAAAGAGTAACGGAGGAGTACGAAGGTGCGCTCAGACCGGTCGGAAATCGGTCGTAGAGTATAAAGGCAAAAGCGCGCTTGACTGCGAGACAAACACGTCGAGCAGGTACGAAAGTAGGTCTTAGTGATCCGGTGGTTCTGTATGGAAGGGCCATCGCTCAACGGATAAAAGGTACTCCGGGGATAACAGGCTGATACCGCCCAAGAGTTCATATCGACGGCGGTGTTTGGCACCTCGATGTCGGCTCATCACATCCTGGGGCTGAAGCCGGTCCCAAGGGTATGGCTGTTCGCCATTTAAAGTGGTACGCGAGCTGGGTTTAGAACGTCGTGAGACAGTTCGGTCCCTATCTGCCGTGGACGTTTGAGATTTGAGAGGGGCTGCTCCTAGTACGAGAGGACCGGAGTGGACGAACCTCTGGTGTTCCGGTTGTCACGCCAGTGGCATTGCCGGGTAGCTATGTTCGGAAGAGATAACCGCTGAAAGCATCTAAGCGGGAAACTTGCCTCAAGATGAGATCTCACTGGGATCTTGAATCCCCTGAAGGGCCGTCGAAGACTACGACGTTGATAGGTTGGGTGTGTAAGCGCTGTGAGGCGTTGAGCTAACCAATACTAATTGCCCGTGAGGCTTGACCATATAACACCCAAGCAATTTGCGCACGAAAGCCAAATTGTGGTGGTGAAGACGAAAGAACCGAAAGTTCGCAACATCACAAATATCGCATATCCGAATTCGCTGGGCTGTCCATCTGGACATTCTGGCAACAGAATTTCTTGACGACCATAGAGCATTGGAACCACCTGATCCCATCCCGAACTCAGCAGTGAAACGATGCATCGCCGATGGTAGTGTGGGGTTTCCCCATGTGAGAGTAGGTCATCGTCAAGATTCATTTCGCAAAACCCCTATCTGCACATGCAGGTAGGGGTTTTGTCTTTCTGGCCCTAGAGCTCCCCAAGCCTCACCCAAATCCCCCGGCCTTGTGCGATCCCTGTAGGAGCGGCCTTGTGTCGCGATCGGGCGCGCAGCGGCCGCAATCCAGGCGCCGCGGTTTACCTGTGAGACCCGGGATACAGGCTTTACGGCCGCTTCGCGCCCGATCGCGACACAAGGCCGCTCCTACAATGGTCGCGCAGGCCCGCTGTTATGTTGCCTCCCACAATTCGAGCCAGAACACTAGAATAGGCCCACGCACCTATTCAGAAGCGCTATATGCCCAATCCTGTCGAACCTGAAACCTTGGCCCAGTTGCCGCTGGACGAGCTTGTCGCCTGCCATGAATGCGACCTGCTGCTGCGCAAGCCCGTGCTCCAGCATGACGAGAAAGCCCAATGCCCGCGCTGCGGCTACGAGCTCTACGCCCATCGGCACAATGTGGTCAACCGCAGCCTGGCCCTTGTACTCACCGCCTTGCTGCTGTTTGTGCCCGCCAATTTTCTGCCGATCATGCAGTTGCACCTGCTTGGCCAGACATCGGACGATACCGTCTGGAGCGGCGTGCTGGGCCTGTACAACTCGGAAATGCGCGGCGTGGCCGTGGTGGTGTTCTTGTGCAGCATGGCCATCCCTCTGGCAAAACTGCTCTGTCAGCTGGTCGTGCTCCTGAGCATCCGCCTGAATGTGGGGCGTAGTTTCGGCCTGCTGTTCTACCGCATCTATCACCACTTGCGTGACTGGGGCATGCTCGAGGTCTATTTCATGGGCGTGCTGGTGGCCATCGTCAAGCTGGTGGACCTGGCCGAGCTGACCGTAGGCCTGGGGCTGTTCTGCTTCATCAGCCTGTTATTGATCCAGGTGTGGCTCGAAGTGGTGATGTCACCGCACCAGATCTGGAGTGCGCTATCAGGGGAGGACCTGCATGCGGGCGATTGATGCAGGCATTCTTGTCTGCAATGAGTGTCACGAGCTGAACAGGCAACAGCCAGACAGCACTTCACAAACCTGTACACGCTGCGGTGCCATCGTGCATGCCCGTCGACCGAACAGCATCGCGCGCACCTGGGCGCTGCTGATTGCCGCGTCGATCCTGTACATCCCGGCCAACATGCTGCCGATCATGACCGTGAGCACCCTGGGCCAAGGCAGCCCCGACACGATCATGTCCGGCGTCATCACCTTGCTCAAGCATGGCATGGTGCCCATTGCTGCCGTGGTGTTCATTGCCAGTATCCTGGTGCCCACGTTCAAACTGGTGGGCATCGGCTTGCTGTTGTACTCCGTTCAGCGCCGGCAGCCGCTTTCGGCGCGGCAACGGATATTGATGTACCGCTTCATCGAATTCATTGGGCGCTGGTCCATGCTCGATATCTTCGTCATCGCCATCCTGGTGGCGGTGGTGAATTTCGGCCGAATAGCCAGTGTCGAAGCCAACCTGGGCGCTGTCGCCTTTGCAACTGTGGTGATCCTGACAATGCTTGCCGCTTTAACTTTCGATCCCCGACTGATTTGGGATAACACGGAGTCGGATGACGACCATGAGTGACCTGCCAACGGCTAAAACCCGCCCAGCCTCGAACTGGTCGGCCATATGGATCCTGCCTTTGATCGCCTTGATGATCGGTGGCTGGCTTGCGTGGCAGGCTTATCGTGATGCCGGCGTGGAAATTGAGGTTCGCTTCGAGTCGGGCGAGGGTATCGTCGCCAACAAGACCGAGGTGATCTACAAGGGCATGCCGGTTGGCAAGGTCAAAAGCCTGGTGCTCGACGCCAAGGGTGATAACCAGGGGGTGATCGCCACCATCGAGATGAACAAGGCTGCCGAGCCTCACCTGACCAAAGGTACGCGTTTCTGGCTGGTGAAGCCGAGCGTCAGCCTGGCGGGTATTTCCGGTCTTGAAACACTGGTGTCAGGCAACTATATCGCCGTCAGCCCGGGGGAGGGGGAGCGCACCAAGCGTTTTACCGCCTTGAAGGTGGCACCGCCGCTTTCGGACACCGAGCCGGGGCTGCACCTTACCCTCAAGGCCGAGCGGCTGGGGTCGCTCAACCGTGACAGCCCGGTGTTCTACAAGCAGATCCAGGTTGGCCGGGTCAAAAGCTATCGCCTGTCCGAGGACCAGAGCACCGTCGAGATCAAGGTCTTCATCGAGCCGGCCTATGCCAGCCTGGTGCGCAAGCACACGCGTTTCTGGAATGCCAGCGGCGTCAGCATCGATGCCTCGCTCTCGGGCGTGAAAGTGCGTAGCGAATCGCTGTCGAGCATTGTTGCCGGTGGTATCGCCTTTGCCACGCCGGAACACCGCAAGGACAGCCCTCCCACCGACTCGAACCTGCCGTTCCGTCTGTATGAGGACTTCGATGCGGCCCAGGCCGGCATCCGGGTAAAGGTGAAATTGAGCGATTACGAGGGCCTGCAGGCGGGCCGTACACCGGTCATGTACAAGGGCATCCAGGTGGGCTCGCTCAAAGCCCTGACAATGGCAGACAACCTGGCCAGTGCATCGGCCGAGCTTACGCTGGACCCGCTGGCCGAGGATTATCTGGTCGAGGGCACGCAGTTCTGGGTGGTCAAACCATCGATTTCCCTAGCGGGTATCACCGGTCTGGAAGCGCTGGTCAAGGGTAACTACATCGCCATTCGCCCTGGTGAGAAGGGTGCGCGGCCAGAGCGTGAGTTCGAAGCCCGCGCCAAGGCACCGCCGCTCGACCTCAAGGCACCAGGCCTGCACATGGTGCTGTTCGCCGACACCCTGGGTTCGCTGGAAGTCGGTAGCCCGGTCATGTACCGCCAGGTGAAGGTGGGTAGCGTGCAAAGCTACCAGTTCGCCCGCAACAGCAATCGCATCCTGATCGGTGTGCATATCGAGAAGGAATACGAAAAGCTGGTCAACGGTTCGTCGCGCTTCTGGAATGTCAGTGGCATCACCCTGACGGGGGGCCTGTCGGGCATCAAGATCAAGAGTGAATCACTGCAGACCCTGATGGCTGGTGGTATCGCGTTCGATACGCCACGGCCTGATGTGCCGCTCAAACGCCACATTCCACGCTTCCGCCTGCATGACAGCCAGGATGCGGTCAACCGCGCAGGAACGTTGATCACCATTCGTGTGGACCGTGCCGACGGCCTCAAGCCTGGCACGGCGATACGCTTCCGCGGCCTGGATGTGGGTAGCGTCGAGAGCGTCGACCTGACCGATGACTTGCAGGCGGTGTTGCTGCGGGCGCGCATTACCGAAGCAGCGGACCGTATCGCCCGCGTCGGTACGCAGTTCTGGGTGGTCAAGCCGGCCTTTGGCCTGGTGCGCACGCAGAACCTCGACACCCTGGTGGGCGGGCAGTACCTGGAAGTGCAGCCGGCTGCCAAGGACCGTGGCCCACAGCGCGATTTCATCGCCTTGGCCGACGCCCCGCAGGTGGCAGGGCCTGAAGTCGGCCTGCCGTTGACGCTGAGCGCTCCGCGCCGTGGCTCGATCAAGCCGGGTGTGCCGGTGACCTACCGTGAGGTTGCGGTGGGCAAGGTGACGGGCTTCGAGTTGGGCCAGAGCGCTGACCGCGTGTTGATCCATATCCTGATCGAACCGCGCTATGCGGCCCTGGTGCGCAGCGGTAGCCGCTTCTGGAACAGCAGCGGCTTCGGTTTCGACTGGGGGCTGGTCAAGGGGGTTACGGTGCGTACCGAGTCGGTGGAGACCATGATCGACGGCGGTATCGCCTTTGCCACACCGGATGGCGAGCAGATGGGCAACCCGGCACGGCCGCAGCAGACGTTCGCCTTGTTCGACAAGGCCGAGGATGAATGGCTGCAGTGGGCGCCGAAGATTCAGATCGCCAAGTAACATATGGCAGGGCTACCCAAACATGGCCCTGCTTTTTTGTGTGGGAGCGGCCTTGTGTCGCGAAAGGGGCGCGCAGCGGCCCCCTTATCTCAGCGCAGATGCTGAAATTGCCGGGGGCCGCTTTGCGACCCTTTCGCGACACAAGGCCGCTCCCACAGAAGGCCGCTCCCACCGAGGGGGCGCAAACACAAATCGCAGGCAACAAAAAACCGACCCTAGGGTCGGTTTTTCGACTAGCGCGTCGCTTAGGCAGCTGCAGCTTCTTTCAGCGCCTTGATGTGGCCATTCAGACGGCCTTTGTGACGAGCAGCCTTGTTCTTGTGGATGATGCCCTTGTCGGCCATACGGTCGATTACAGGCACAGCCAGAACGTAAGCGGCTTGCGCTTTTTCGGCGTCTTTTGCGTCGATGGCCTTGACTACATTCTTGATGTAGGTGCGGACCATGGAACGCAGGCTGGCGTTGTGGCTGCGACGCTTCTCAGCCTGTTTTGCACGTTTCTTGGCGGAAGGTGTGTTGGCCACCGTCGAGCTCCTCGAAAGACTTTAGGTAAATAGCAAACAAAATAGGCCGCGAATCATGCCGATCAGTCGAACGGATGTCAAGGCCACCTGCAAGGTTCCGCCGAGCGGTGCGCCAACAAGAGGGAAATATTCCTTTCTGCTGCGCGACCTGTAAACTCGGGAATTTTTGGCTCCCCTGCGAAGGCGCGGGAGTATCGCACATTCGGACGCTGTCTGGCAGCGTCCTCTGCCCTTGGCGTGAATCTTTTCGATGAACCTGCTCAAATCCCTGGCTGCGGTAAGCTCGATCACCATGATTTCGCGGGTGCTGGGCTTTGTCCGCGACACCATCCTGGCGCGTGTTTTCGGTGCCGGCATCGCCACCGATGCCTTTTTCATCGCCTTCAAGCTGCCCAACCTGCTGCGGCGCATCTTCGCCGAGGGTGCGTTTTCCCAGGCCTTCGTGCCGATCCTGGCCGAATACAAGACCCAGCAAGGCGAGGAGGCGACCCGCACCTTCGTTGCCTATGTCAGTGGCCTGCTGACTCTGGTTCTGGCGTTGGTGACCGCCATTGGCATCCTGGCGGCACCGTGGGTGGTGTGGGCGACCGCACCAGGCTTTGTCGACAGTGCCGAAAAATACGAGCTGACCACCGCCCTTTTGCGGGTGACTTTTCCTTATATATTGCTGATCTCGCTGTCGTCCCTGGCCGGGGCGATCCTCAATACCTGGAACCGTTTCTCGGTACCGGCCTTTACCCCGACCCTGCTGAACGTGGCGATGATCGCCTTCGCCGTGCTGCTCACGCCGTATTTCGAGCCGCCGATCATGGCTCTGGCCTGGGGCGTTCTGGCGGGCGGCCTGGCGCAGTTGCTGTACCAGCTGCCAGCGCTGAAGAAGATCGGCATGCTCGTGCTGCCACGCCTGAACCTGCGTGATGCCGGCGTGTGGCGGGTGCTCAAGCAGATGCTGCCGGCGATCCTCGGGGTGTCGGTGAGCCAGATCTCGCTGATCATCAACACCATCTTCGCCTCCTTCCTGGTGGCCGGTTCGGTGTCGTGGATGTACTACGCCGACCGCCTCATGGAGCTGCCTTCCGGCGTGCTGGGGGTGGCCCTGGGCACCATACTGCTGCCCACGCTGGCCAAGACCTACGCCAACAAGGACCGCGAGGAATACTCGCGGATCCTCGACTGGGGCCTGCGCCTGTGCTTCCTGCTGGTGCTGCCATGCACCCTGGCCCTGGCCATCCTCGCCGAGCCGCTGACCGTGGCGCTGTTCCAGTACGGCAAGTTCACTGCCGTCGACGCAGCCATGACCCAGAAGGCGCTGATCGCCTATTCCGTGGGCTTGCTGGCGATCATTCTGGTCAAGGTACTGGCACCGGGCTTCTATGCGCAGCAGAATATCCGTACACCGGTGAAGATCGCGGTATTCACCCTGGTCTGCACCCAACTGTTCAACCTGGCCCTGATCGGCCCGCTCGCGCATGCCGGCCTGGCCCTGGCGATCAGCCTGGGGGCCTGCCTGAACGCCGGCCTGCTGTTCTGGAAGCTGCGCAGCCAGCAGCTGTTCCAGCCGCAGCCAGGCTGGGCGATGTTCCTGCTCAAGCTGGTGCTGGCAGTGGGGCTGATGTCGGCGGTGTTGCTGGCCGGCATGCATTACCTGCCGGCCTGGGAGCAGGGCAACATGCTCGAGCGCCTGGTGCGCCTGGGGGCTCTGGTACTGGCGGGCATCGTGACCTATTTCGGCTGCCTGTACCTGTGCGGCTTCCGGCCTCGGCATTTCGCCCGCAAGGCCTTGCACTAAGGCATCGGGCGGGTCAGGCGTCGGTTTTTCGCATTCCACGCCGCCCTTGGGCGCTGCTGCCTGTCACCGGCGCCCGGGTGTGGTTATAATCGGCCACTTTATGAGCAAGAAGCGCGTTATGCAGCTGGTTCGAGGTCTTCACAACCTGCGCCCCGAGCACCGGGGCTGTGTCGCCACCATTGGCAACTTCGACGGGGTTCACCGCGGCCACCAGGCGATCCTGGCGCGCCTGCGCGAGCGTGGCCAGGCCTTGGGCCTGCCGACCTGCGTGGTGATCTTCGAACCGCAACCACGCGAGTACTTCGCCCCCGACACCGCGCCGGCCCGCCTGGCCCGCCTGCGCGACAAGATCGAGCTGCTGGCGGCCGAGGGTATCGACCGGGTGCTGTGCCTGGCATTCAACCAGCGCCTGAGCAAGCTCAGTGCCGATGCCTTCGTCAAGGCGATCCTGGTCGACGGCCTGGGTGTACGCCATCTCGAAGTGGGCGATGACTTCCGCTTCGGCTGCGACCGCGCCGGCGACTTCGCCTTCCTGGTCGAGGCCGGCAAGCAGTACGGCTTCACCGTCGAGGCTGCCAACACGGTGATCCAGGACGGCCTGCGGGTCAGCAGCACCGAAGTGCGCAAGGCCCTGTCCGAAGGCAACTTCGAGCTGGCCGAGCACCTGTTGGGCCGCCCGTACCGCATCAGCGGCCGCGTGTTGCATGGCCAGAAGCTGGCCCGCCAGCTCGGCACACCTACCGCCAACATCCAGCTCAAGCGCCGCCGCGTGCCGCTGTCCGGGGTCTACCTCGCCAGCATCGAAATCGACGGCAAGGCCTGGCCGGGTGTCGGCAATATCGGCGTGCGCCCCACCGTTGCCGGTGACGGGCGCCCGCACCTGGAGATTCATCTGCTGGACTATGCCGGCGACCTTTACGGCCGGCGCCTGACGGTGGAGTTCCACCACAAGCTGCGTGAAGAGCAGCGATTCGCCTCCCTGGAGGCGCTGAAGTCGGCGATCGATGCGGATATCGCCGCCGCACGTGCACATTGGCACGCTCAACCGTTAACGAAGAGCCTGAAATGACCGACTACAAAGCCACGCTTAACCTTCCGGACACCGCCTTCCCCATGAAGGCCGGCCTGCCTCAGCGCGAACCGCAGATCCTGCAGCGCTGGGACAGCATTGGCCTGTACCAGAAGCTGCGCGAAATTGGCAAGGATCGTCCCAAGTTCGTCCTGCACGACGGCCCGCCCTATGCCAACGGCAAGATTCACATCGGTCATGCGCTGAACAAGATCCTCAAGGACATGATCGTCCGTTCCAAGACGCTGTCCGGCTTCGATGCGCCGTATGTGCCGGGCTGGGACTGCCATGGCCTGCCGATCGAGCACAAGGTCGAGGTCACCCACGGCAAGCACCTGTCCGCCGACCGCACCCGCGAGCTGTGCCGCGAGTACGCCGCCGAGCAGATCGAAGGGCAGAAGACCGAGTTCATCCGCCTGGGCGTGCTGGGTGACTGGGACAACCCGTACAAGACCATGAACTTTGCCAACGAGGCCGGCGAAATCCGCGCCCTGGCCGAAATGGTCAAGCAAGGCTTCGTGTTCAAGGGCCTGAAGCCGGTGAACTGGTGCTTCGATTGCGGTTCGGCCCTGGCCGAGGCCGAAGTCGAGTACGCCGACAAGAAATCGCAGACCATCGACGTTGCCTTCCCGGTTGCCGACGAGGCCAAGCTGGCTGCTGCCTTCGGCCTGGCTTCGCTGGCCAAGCCGGCCGCCATCGTGATCTGGACCACCACCCCGTGGACCATCCCGGCCAACCAGGCGCTGAACATCCACCCGGAGTTCAAGTACGCCCTGGTCGACACCGGCGAGCGTCTGCTGGTACTGGCCGAAGAGCTGGTGGAGTCGTGCCTCAAACGCTACAGCCTGGAAGGCTCGGTCATCGCTACCGCCCAGGGTTCGGCGCTGGAACTGATCAACTTCCGCCACCCGTTCTACGACCGCCTGTCGCCAGTCTACCTGGCCGACTACGTCGAATTGGGCGCCGGTACCGGCGTGGTGCACTCCTCGCCAGCCTACGGTGAAGACGACTTCGTCACCTGCAAGCGCTACGGCATGGTCAACGACGACATCCTCACCCCGGTGCAGAGCAACGGCGTGTACGTCGACTCGCTGCCATTCTTCGGCGGCCAGTTCATCTGGAAGGCCAACCCGGCCATCGTCGAGAAGCTGAGCGAAGTCGGTGCGCTGATGCACACCGAAACCATCAGCCACAGCTACATGCACTGCTGGCGCCACAAGACCCCGCTGATCTACCGCGCCACTGCGCAGTGGTTCGTGGGTATGGACAAGCAGCCGACCACCGGCGAGCCGCTGCGCGAGCGTGCACTGAAAGCCATCGAGGACACCAAGTTCGTGCCGGCCTGGGGCCAGGCGCGCCTGCATTCGATGATCGCCAACCGCCCGGACTGGTGCATCTCGCGTCAGCGCAACTGGGGCGTACCGATCCCGTTCTTCCTGCACAAGCAGACCGGCGAGCTGCACCCACGCACCGTCGAGCTGATGGAAGCGGTGGCCAAGCGCGTCGAACAGGAAGGCATCGAGGCCTGGTTCAAGCTGGACGCCGCCGAACTGCTGGGCGCTGAAGCCGAGCAGTACGACAAGATCACCGACACCCTCGACGTGTGGTTCGACTCGGGTACCACCCACTGGCACGTGCTGCGTGGCTCGCATGACATCGGCCACGCCACCGGCCCGCGTGCCGACCTGTACCTGGAAGGTTCCGACCAGCACCGCGGCTGGTTCCACTCGTCGTTGCTGACCGGTTGCGCCATTGACGGCCACGCGCCGTACCGCGAGCTGCTGACCCACGGCTTCACCGTGGACGAGAACGGCCGCAAGATGTCCAAGTCGCTGGGCAACACCATCGAGCCGGAGAAGGTCAACAACACCCTGGGTGCCGATATCCTGCGCCTGTGGGTTGCCGCTACCGACTATTCCGGTGAAATGGCCGTTTCCGAGCAGATCCTGCAACGCAGCGCCGACGCCTACCGCCGTATCCGCAACACTGCACGCTTCCTGCTCTCCAACCTGTCCGGCTTCGACCCGGCCCGCGACCTGCTGGCCCCGGAAGACATGCTGGCGCTGGACCGCTGGGCCGTAGACCGCACCCTGCTGCTGCAACGCGAGCTGGAAGAGCACTACAGCGAGTACCGTTTCTGGAACGTCTACTCCAAGGTGCACAACTTCTGCGTGCAGGAGCTGGGCGGCTTCTACCTCGACATCATCAAGGACCGCCAGTACACCACCGGCGCCAACAGTGTCGCCCGCCGTTCCTGCCAGACCGCGCTGTACCACATCAGCGAGGCGCTGGTGCGCTGGATCGCGCCTATCCTGGCGTTCACCGCCGACGAAATCTGGCAGTACCTGCCAGGCGAGCGCAACGAGTCGGTAATGCTCAACGGCTGGTACCAGGGCCTGAGCGAACTGCCGGAAGGCACCGAACTGGACCGCGCTTACTGGGACCGCGTGATGGCCGTCAAGGCATCGGTCAACAAGGAGCTGGAAAACCAGCGTACCGCCAAGGTCATCGGCGGCAACCTGCAGGCTGAAGTCACCCTGTACGCCGACGAAGGCCTGAGCGCCGACCTGGGCAAGCTGGGCGACGAACTGCGCTTCGTGCTGATCACCTCGGCTGCCAGCGTGGTGCCGTTCGTGCAGGCGCCAGCCGAAGCCGTGGCCACCGAAGTCGAAGGCCTCAAGCTGCAAGTGGTCAAGTCCGGCCACGCCAAGTGCGGCCGTTGCTGGCACTTCCGCGCTGACGTCGGCCGCCACCCGGAGCACCCGGAAATCTGCGGCCGTTGCGTCGACAACCTGAGCGGTTCCGGCGAGGTGCGCCACTATGCCTAACCCTGCAGCGGGGCGCTTCGGGCGCCTTGCATGGCTTTGGCTGAGCCTGGTGGTACTGGTCCTTGACCAGGCCACCAAGCTGTATTTCAACAATGCCCTGACCATGTACCAGCAGGTTGTCGTCATCCCTGACTACTTCAGCTGGACCCTGGCCTACAACACCGGCGCGGCGTTCAGCTTCCTGGCGGAAAGCTCCGGCTGGCAGCGCTGGCTGTTCGCCCTGATCGCCGTGGTGGTCAGTGCCGTGCTGGTGGTGTGGCTCAAGCGCCTGGGGCGCAACGAGACCTGGCTGGCCGTGGCGCTGGCGCTGGTGCTGGGTGGCGCGATCGGCAACCTGTACGACCGCGTCGTGCTCGGCCATGTGGTCGACTTCATCCTGGTGCACTGGCAGAACCGCCATTACTTCCCGGCCTTCAACCTGGCCGACAGCGCCATTACCGTTGGTGCGGTGATGCTGGCGCTGGATATGTTCAAGAGCAAGAAGTCCGAGGATCCGGTCCATGACTGACACCCGTATCGGCCAGAACACCGAAGTCACCCTGCACTTCGCGCTGCACCTGGAAAACGGCGACACCGTCGACAGCACGTTCGACAAGGCCCCGGCCACCTTCAAGGTTGGCGATGGCAACCTGCTGCCAGGTTTCGAGAACGCCCTGTTCGGCTTCAAGGGCGGTGACAAGCGTACCGTCGTGGTGGCCCCGGAGAACGCCTTCGGCCAGCCCAACCCGCAGAACGTGCAAGTCATGCCGCGGTCCCAGTTCGAGGGCATGGAGTTGTCCGAAGGGCTGTTGATCATCTTCAACGACGCCGCCAACACCGAGCTGCCGGGTGTGGTCAAAGCGTTCGATGACGACCAGGTGACCATCGACTTCAATCACCCATTGGCTGGCAAGACCCTGACCTTCGAGGTGGAGATCCTCGAGGTGAAGGCCCTGTAAGCCTGGAGCCGAGCATGCAAATCAAACTCGCCAACCCTCGCGGCTTCTGCGCGGGGGTCGACCGGGCGATCGAGATCGTCAACCGCGCGCTGGAAGTCTTCGGCCCGCCGATCTATGTGCGTCACGAAGTGGTGCACAACAAGTTCGTGGTGGAAGACCTGCGTAACCGCGGCGCCATCTTCGTCGAAGAGCTGGACCAGGTACCGGACGATGTCATCGTCATCTTCAGTGCCCACGGGGTTTCCCAGGCCGTGCGCCAGGAAGCCGCTGGCCGTGGCCTGAAAGTGTTCGATGCCACCTGCCCGCTGGTGACCAAGGTGCACATCGAAGTGGCCAAGTACAGCCGCGACGGCCGTGAGTGCATCCTCATCGGCCACGAAGGGCACCCGGAAGTCGAAGGCACCATGGGCCAGTACGACGCCAGCAACGGTGGCGCCATCTACCTCGTCGAAGACGAGGAGGATGTTGCCAACCTGCAGGTGAAGGACCCGGACCACCTGGCGTTCGTCACCCAGACCACGCTGTCGATGGACGACACCAGCCGCGTCATCGACGCCCTGCGTGCGCGCTTCCCGAACATTGGCGGCCCGCGCAAGGACGACATCTGCTACGCCACCCAGAACCGCCAGGACGCGGTCAAGCAACTGGCGGACGAGTGCGACGTGGTACTGGTAGTCGGCAGCCCGAACAGCTCCAACTCCAACCGCCTGCGCGAGCTGGCCGAGCGCATGGGCACCCCGGCCTACCTGATCGACGGAGCCGAGGACCTGCAGCGTGGCTGGTTCGAGCAGACGGCGCGGGTCGGCATCACCGCCGGTGCTTCGGCCCCCGAAGTGCTGGTGCGTGGTGTGATCGAGCAGCTCAAGGCCTGGGGCGCCAGCGGTGCTGAAGAGCTGGATGGGCGGGAAGAGAACATCACCTTCTCAATGCCCAAGGAATTGCGGGTTCGGTCGCTGATCTGACCGCAGTTTGCGCGATCCCCATGTAGGAGCGGCCTTGTGTCGCGAACGGGCTGCAAAGCAGCCCCAGGATTTCAGCGTTAGCGCTGATATTTCCGGGGCCGCTTTGCGGCCCGTTCGCGACACAAGGCCGCTCCTACATTGACCGCGCTGATCTGCTAGTGGTGTCTTTGCATCGGGATTTTTTTGGCTCTCCCATATCTACCCTGACCCTGCCAGTCGATGCCATCACCACTTGATACTGGCTAGTTGCGGTCAAGCGCTCGCAAATCTCCATCGTTGAACCTAACCAATTACTGGTTGCCCCAAGCGGAACCCCTTGCGCACTGAATTTCAGCTGCTCACCGCGATTGCTCGTGATCTTCAGTGGCCGCGAAAGACGCTGCTCACGCAGCACCTGCTGGTTATGCTCCAGCATCACCCGCCAACCATTCCCCCAATTACCGTCCAACGCCTGCACCAGCACCGGCTGGCTTTGCAACATGGCATGGCTGCGCGCACTGCGCAGCGCCTGCGCCAGGTCTCGCGCAGCTGCCGCCCTGTGTAGGTCGTCGCTCAATCTGGCGTAGGCCGGCATGCCGAGCTGTGTCAGCAATACGGCCACCGCCAGGGCCGACAACATTTGTATCAGTGTTACACCTCGTTGCTTCACCGTGCATTCCTCCCTGGAAGTGCTTGGCTGTAGCTTCACGGTCGTTGGACCGGCGGTCCAGTCGCCCGGGTTCAATGCAATTGCAGGAAAAGTCGCAGGAGGTGCAGGGATGCACGCAAGACAACGGGGCATGACGCTTCTGGAAGTGTTGTTGGCGGTGGGTGTGGTGGCCGTGGGTATGTTCGCAGCGGCAGGCCTGCAACTGCAGGCATTGCAGGCTGCGGAGGATGCGCGTCGCGATGGGAAGGCGGCAATGGCGGCGCACAGCGAGCATGAAAGGGGGCGGCCATGAGCCGCGTCCAGCGTGGTTTCGGCTTGCTTGAGCTGATGCTGGCGCTGACCATCGGGTTGCTGCTGTTGGCGGCGGCCAGCCAGCTATTCACCTCGGCCCACCATACCTGGCGGCTGCAAAGCACGGCAGTACGCATGCAGGATGAAGCTCGCCTGGCATTGCTGCGAATGGCCCAGGATATCCGCATGACCGGGATGTTCGGCTGCTTGCGACTGCAGCCAAAGCACTTCGGCAGCTCGAGCGCAGAGCACGCATTCGCCCGGCCGATGGAAGTCGAAGCATCCACCCTTAGCCTGGTCGTGGCGGAGTTACCTGGGCAAGCCGGTGGGCCGCAGTGGTTCCTGCACACAGACTGTACTAGCAAAGTGTCTGTGGACGATGAGTTGAAGGAGGGCTACCCACAGGTTCACCCCATCAGCAGATATGTCTACCAACTCGAGGGCAATACGCTGAGATTCAAACGCAACAACAGCAATTTCCAGCCGCTGGTTGAAAATGTGCGGTCAATGCGTTTGCAGCGTGTGCAAATGGCACAGGGTGAGGGGGTGGATATTGCCCTGACGCTTTACGAACCCACGCTCGAACTTGAACAGCACCATGAACTGAGCGTCGCAATCCGCAACCCGGTGCCGGCCTCATGAGTCGTCAGCGTGGCATCGTCCTGTTGTTGGCCTTGGTCCTGAGCATGCTGCTGGGGCTGCTTGCGGCGTCCGCCCTGCGTGATGCGCTGGCGCAAACGCGAATGACCGGCTATCTGAGCGAAGGCCTGCTGGCGCTGGAGCAGGCCGAGGCCACGCTGCTGGCAGGGGCAGGCGAGCTCGAGCGGGCTCCCCCCGACCCTTGCGAGGCGTGCCCGCCACCCGCTCGACCGCATGACCTGAGCGGGCAGTGGCAGCGCACGCCAACCGGCTATTTCCATTTGCAGAATCTGGGTACCAGCGAACACGCGGCGCATATGCCGGAAGGGCAGCAGGTCACCCTGTACCGCATCACCGCCGTCAGCCTGCAAACCCAGTCACGGCATGTGCTGGAAGCGGTCTATGCCATGGGCGAGGACACGACCCGGCGCATTGCCTGGCGGCAGAGATTGCGAGGAGACTGACATGCAGCAAGGCTTGAGCCTGATCGAGTTGTTGATTGTGCTGGCCGTGACCGGCATTCTGGCAGCCATTGCCTACCCCAGTTACAGCGACCAGCTACGGCGAGCCGCGCGCAGCGAAGTGGTTGGCCTGCTGCATGATGCCGCCCTGCGCCTGGAGCGCCACCGCGTACGCACTGGCCAATACGCCGAGGGCGACCCGGCCTTGCCCGACGGTACCCGCTATTACAGCCTGCAGGCCCAGCGCGACAGCGACACCTTCACGCTGCGCGCCCGGCGGCTGCCGAGTGGGCTGATGGCGCAGGACCGCTGTGGCGATTTCCAACTCGACCAGGCCGGCGTGCAGCGCAATCCGGGTGCCGTCGAAGACAGCGTGCACTGCTGGGGAAGCTGAAGGTTGAATGATGCCCGGTGCATCGCGGATTTACTTCAGGTGTTGGATCGACAGATGAGCAAGCAAGTAGTGGTGGTCGGTGGCGGGGTGATCGGCCTGCTGACGGCATTCAACCTGGCGGCGAAGGTCGGGCAGGTGGTGGTGTGTGATCAGGGTGAGGTCGGCCGTGAGTCGTCCTGGGCCGGCGGTGGCATCGTCTCGCCGCTGTACCCGTGGCGCTACAGCCCGGCCGTGACCGCCTTGGCACACTGGTCGCAAGACTTTTATCCACAGCTGGGCGAGCGTTTGTTCGCCAGCACCGGCGTCGACCCCGAAGTGCACACCACCGGCCTGTACTGGCTTGACCTGGACGACGAGGCCGAAGCGCTGGCCTGGGCCGAGCGTGAGCAGCGGCCGCTGAGTGCCGTGGATATCTCGGCGGCCTATGACGCGGTGCCGGTGCTGGGCCCGGGCTTCAAGCGTGCCATCTACATGGCCGGCGTGGCCAACGTGCGCAACCCGCGCCTGGTGAAGTCGCTCAAGGCGGCGTTGCTGGCGTTGCCCAACGTGACCTTGCGTGAGCACTGCCAGATTACCGGCTTCGCCGAGCAAGGCGGTCGCGTGACCGGTGTGCAGACGGCAGACGGCGTGCTGGCGGCGGATGAGGTGGTGCTCAGTGCCGGCGCCTGGAGTGGCGACCTGCTGCGTACGCTCGGCCTGGAGTTGCCGGTGGAGCCGGTGAAGGGCCAGATGATTCTGTTCAAATGTGCCGAAGACTTCCTGCCGAGCATGGTGTTGGCCAAGGGGCGCTATGCGATCCCTCGGCGTGATGGGCATATTCTGGTGGGTAGCACGCTGGAGCATGCCGGGTACGACAAGACCCCGACCGAGGAGGCGTTGGAGAGCCTGAAGGCCTCGGCGGTGGAGTTGCTGCCTGAGCTAGAGGGGGCCACGGTGGTGGCGCACTGGGCCGGGCTGCGGCCGGGGTCGCCGGAAGGTATTCCGTATATCGGGCCGGTGCCGGGGCATGCGGGGTTGTGGTTGAACTGCGGGCATTACCGCAACGGGCTGGTGCTGGCGCCGGCTTCGTGCCAGCTGTTTACCGACCTGTTGACCGGGGCAGAGCCGATCATTGACCCGGCGCCGTATGCGCCAGCCGGGCGGTTGAGCTGAGGGCCTCTTCGCGGGTAAACCCGCTCCCACATCTATGGTCCTCCCAGTTTCTGCAATACTGAATCTGGATGCGTAGTTGGCTTGCCGCAATCTATTCGGCGTCGAAGGGTTAAGGTTCGCGCCTTGATGAAAATCGCGCCTGACGATCCTGATTAGGTAAATCGGCTTTAGAGCCGCGTGGGAGCCCAGGTTTTTCGTCAGGTCGGTTGGCCGTTTACGTCATCTGTTATCCAGCATCGCAAAAACCGTTGGGTGGTGCTTGGTAGCGCAGGGTCAAGCGTTCTGTGCGCTTGGCCCTGCTTCATAAATGCCATGGCTATGTGCGATTGCCCAAGCTATCCGTGCTAACCGGTTCGCCAAGGCACACACAACCACATTCGGGTGATGACGAGTCAGCAACACTCTCACCCAGTCAGCCAATCGCCCAGATTGCTTATCCAGGTGGTTGATGAAGGTATGGCTGCACTGCACCAGTAGCCGTCGCTGATTGCGATCACCGCGTTTGCTGATACCCAGCAAGCGCGGTTTCCCGCCGGTGGTCAGCTGCTTGGGCACCAGGCCTATCGAGGCCGAATAGTCACGTCCTCGTTTGAACTGCTTACCGTCACCTAATTCTGCAGCCAGGGCGCTGGAGGTGATCGGTCCAATACACGGTATGGTCATCAAACGGGTTGCCAGATCATCTCCAGCGACCTGGCTCTCCAGCTCTTTGGTGAGTGCCTTGACCTGTTCGTCGAGGTAGTTGAAGTGCGCATGAAACTGTTCGAAAAGGCGAATGACCGAGCCAGGAGCATGAAGTTTTTCCAAGGTTTCCGGTAACTCTCTGACCGACTTGAAGGTTGGCGCCAGGCTAACGCCCCACTCAAGCAGGAATGCATGGATTCGATTGACCGTCGCTGTGCGGTCCCGAATGAAAGCTTCACGGGTCATGTTGAGCATGCTCAGCGCTTGCTGGGCTTCGCTTTTGATTGCAACAAATCGCATCGCCGAACGACTGGCTGCTTCACCAATGGCTTCGGCGTCGGTGTAGTCGTTCTTGTTACTTTTGACATAAGGTCGTACATGCTGCGCGGCAATCAATTTGGGTTGATGACCACAGCTGGCTGCGAATCGAGCCATGAAATGAGCGCCTCCACAGGCCTCCATGGCCAAGGTGCAGGGTGGTAGTTGAGCGATGTAGGAAAAAACCTTGCTGCGAGAAATCTTGCTACGGAACAGGTACTGACCACGGCTATCCTGGCCGTGGAAATGGAAACAATTTTTGCCTAGATCCAAGCTGGTAAGAGCAAGATTCTGAGTATTCATAACGGCGATCTCCAGTTAGATCCCCCAGTGAAAGCTTAAGCTTTCACTGGGGAGTCCTGGGAGGACCATTTCATTAGGTACATCACAGGTTTCGAAAACCGTGCGATCCCTGTGGGAGCGGGTTTACCCGCGAAAGGGCCGGAGAGGCCAGTAGACATTTCAGCCGGTAATCGGTGCCTGCAAGTGCCGGCTAGGGTAATGCTGCTCATACACCTTGCACACCCGCAGCACCTGCTCATCGGCAAAGCGCCCGGCCACCACCTGCAGCCCCACCGGCAACCCCTCGCGGGTGAACCCGCACGGCACCGAAGCCGCCGGCTGCTGGGTCAGGTTGAAGGGATAGCTGAACGGCGTCCATTCCATCCACTGCGTCATCCCCGACCCCGGCGGCACATTGTGCCCGGCCTCGAATGCCACCAGCGGTAGCATCGGCGATACCAGCACGTCATGGCGCTGGTGGAAGGCATTCATCTTCGCGATCAACTCTGCCCGTGCCTCCAGGGCCTGGGTGTATTCGGCCAGACTGATTCGCGCTCCCTGTTCGGCGATCCAGCGCAGCCCTGGGTCAAGCAGCGCTCGCTGTTCATCGCTGAACGCACTCGCCAACCGCGCCGCCCCGGCAAACCACAGGGTATTGAACGTCTCCAGCGGGTCACCGAACCCTGGGTCGACTTCCTCAACCTGTGCGCCCAGCCGTGCCAGGCGCTGCACGGCCTGGGCCACCAGTGCCTGGACCTGCGGGTCGACCTGCACGTAACCGAAGTTGGCACTGTAGGCGATGCGCAGGCCGCTCAGGTCCTGTTCCTGGCCCAGCCACGGCGCCTGCCTGGGTGCGCCGGCCAACCCGTCACGGGCATCGGGGCGGGCGACGCAGTCGAGCATCAGTACCGAATCGTCGACGGTGCGCGTCATCGGCCCCAGGTGCGACAGCACGGTCATGGCACTGGCCGGCCATTGTGGTACGTAGCCGAAGGTCGGCTTGATGCCGAAGGTGCCGGTAAAGGCGCAAGGGATGCGAATAGAGCCGCCGGCATCGCTGCCCTGGTGCAGCACGCCCAGGTTCAGCGCGGCTGCCGCCGCGGCGCCACCGGACGAGCCGCCGGCGGTCAGCCGGGTATCCCAGGGGTTGCGGGTGATGCCGTACAGCGGGTTGTCGGTCACCCCCTTCCAACCGAACTCCGGCGTGGTGGTCTTGCCCACCAACACAGCGCCGGCTTCGCGCATGAAGGCCGTGAAGGGCGCATCGACTTCCCACGGGCCTGCGCCCGAGGTAGTGCGCGAGCCCTTGCGTGTGGGCATGCCCCGGGTCAGGGTCAGGTCCTTGATCGAGGCGGGTACGCCATCCAGCCGGCCGCAGGGCTCGCCACGCTGCCAGCGCTGTTCGCTGGCGCGGGCGGCGGCGCGGGCACCTTCGCCGTCGACATGGCAATAGGCGTTGACCGCCGGGTTGTGCAGGTCGATGCGCGCCAGCACATCGTCGATCACCTCGACCGGTGACAGTTGGCGGCGCTGGTACAACTCGAGCAGTTCGACGGCGGTGAACTCGCCAATCGCGGTTTTCTGGGTCATCTCAACGGGCTCCCGGGTTGGCGGCCTGGAACATGGCGCGCAGCAGCACGTCGCAGCCATCGGCCAGGTCCTGTGGCGCGGCATTTTCGATTTCGTTGTGGCTGATGCCGCCCTCGCAAGGCACGAAGATCATCCCGGCCGGGCCCAGTTCGGCGAGGAAGATCGCGTCGTGGCCGGCGCCGCTGACGATATCCATGTGGCTCAGGCCCAGCTCCCGCGCGCCTTGGCGCACGGCGTCCACGCACTGCTCGGCGAAGTACAGCGGCGGGAAGTCGGCGGTTGGCGTCAGCTCGAAACTCAACCCGTGTCTTGCCGTGCTGGTTTCAATGGCCGCGCGTACTTCGCTGACCATGGCGGCGAGGTGCTCGGGGTCGAGGTGGCGCAGGTCGATGGTGATCTGCACCTGGCCGGGGATGACATTGCGCGAGCCCGGGTGCAGGTTCAGGCAGCCGACGGTGCCGCAGGCATGCGGTTGGTGGGCGTGCGCCACGCGGTTGACCGCAGCCACCACCTCGGCGGCACCGACCAGGGCATCCTTGCGCAGGTGCATCGGGGTGGGGCCGGCATGGGCCTCGACGCCGGTCAGTACCAGGTCGAACCATTTCTGCCCCAGGCAGCCCTGGACCACGCCAATGGTGGTGCGCTGGTCTTCCAGCACCGGGCCTTGTTCGATATGGGCTTCGAAGTAGGCGCCGACGGCATGCCCGGTGGGCACGCGCGGGCCGGCGTAACCGATGCGCTGGAGTTCCGCGCCTACCGACAGGCCCTGATCGTCGACCTTGGCCAGGGTCTCCTGCAGGCCGAACTTACCGGCGAACACCCCCGAGCCCATCATGCACGGCGGGAAGCGCGAGCCTTCCTCGTTGGTCCATACCACCACTTCCAGCGGGGCCTCGGTGGTCAGGTCCAGGTCGTTCAGGGTGCGCAGCACCTCGAGGCCGGCCATGACCCCGTAGCAGCCGTCGAACTTACCGCCGGTGGGTTGGGTGTCGATGTGGCTGCCGGTCATCACTGGTGGCAGGGCCGGGTTGCGCCCCGGGCGGCGGGCGAAGATGTTGCCGATGGCGTCGATGCTGACCGTGCAGCCAGCGTCTTCGCACCAGCGCACGAACAGGTCGCGGGCCTGGCGGTCGAGGTCGGTCAGGGCCAGGCGGCATACGCCACCCTTGGCGGTGGCGCCGAGCCGGGCCAGGTCCATCAGCGATTGCCAGAGGCGATCGCGGTTGACCAGCGGGCCTTGGTCGAGCAGGTGCTGCGAGGGATCGATGCGGGTGTTCATGGTTCATCTCTCCTGAAATGACTGGGTTGCTTGTACTGGCCTCTTCGCGGGTGAACCCGCTCCCACAGGGACATCACTGCCTTCAGGTCTGCGGGCCCCTACCACCAGGACGACGCGTTCACTGTGGGAGCGGGTTTACCCGCGAAGAGGCCAGTACAGGTAAACGAGGCCTGTATCAGGCGCTAAGGGCCAGGTAACGGTTCTTGATGCTCGGGTCCTCGCGGAACTGCGCCGCACTGCCCTGGTAGGCGACGCGGCCCTGTTCCAGCACGTAGTGGCGGTCAGCGAGGGCGTCGCAGACCATCAGGTTCTGTTCCACCAGCAGGATCGACAGGCCTTCGTCCTTGATCCGCCGCAGAATCCTCACCAGTTCGTCGACGATCACCGGGGCCAGGCCTTCGGTGGGCTCGTCGAGGATCAGCAGCTTGGGGCCGTTGAGCAGGGCGCGGGCGATGGCCAGCATCTGCTGCTCGCCGCCGGACAGGGCGAAACCGCCGTTGCGGCGCCGTTCCTTCAGCCGCGGGAACATGCTGTACACGTCTTCCAGCTGCCAGCGGCTGTCCTTGCGAACGGCAATCCTCAGGTTCTCCTCCACGCTGAGCTGGCGAAAGATGCCGCGGTGCTCCGGCACCAGGGCAATGCCGAGCCGGGCGATATCGAAGATTTCGCGGCCGACCAGCTGCTGGCCGTTGAAGCTGATCTGCCCTTGCCGTGGGCGGACGATGCCGAGGATGCTGCGCAGGGTGGTGGTCTTGCCGGCGCCGTTGCGCCCCAGCAGGGTCACCAGTTCGCCAGCCTCGACCTTGAGCGAGACGCCTTCGAGCACATGGCTCTTGTCGTAGTAGGAGTGGATCGAATCGACATTGAGCATCAGGCGGCCTCTCCAAGGTAGGCGGTGCGGACACGCTCGTCGTTGCGCACCTGTTCAGGGGTACCCTCGACCAGGATCTGGCCGTGGCTCATCACCGTGATGCGCTGGCTGATCGACATGACGATGCTCATGTTGTGCTCGATCAGCAGCACGGTGTGGTCGCGGCCGAGGTCGCTGATCAAGTCGGTCATCACCGGGATGTCGTCGATGCCCATGCCCGAAGTGGGTTCGTCGAGCATCAGCAGGGTGGGTTTGGCGCAGATCGACATGCCCACCTCCAGCACCCGTTGCTGGCCGTGCGACAGCTCGCCGGCCAGGGTCTCGGCGCGGGCGGCAAGCTTCAGGCGCTCCAGCACCTGGTCGGCGGTGTCCCAGTGGCTGCGCTTGTGCTCGACGCTGCGCCAGAAGTTCAGCGCACCCAGGCCATCGCGGCCCTGGGCGGCCAGGCGCAGGTTCTCGCGCACCGACAGGTTCTGGAACAGGCTGGTGAGCTGGAACGAACGGGCCATGCCCAGCGCCACGCGCCCGTGGGACGGCTTGTGGATGATGTCCTGGCCGTTGAACAGGATCTTGCCCGCGGTGGCCTGGCGCTCGCCGGTCAGGCAGTGGAACAGGCTGGTCTTGCCGGCGCCGTTGGGGCCGATGATGGTGTGGATGGAGCCGGCGCGAACCTTGAGGTCGACACCCGCAACCGCCTTGAACGGCCCGTAGGCCAGCTCCAGCTGGCGGGTTTCCAGGAGGTAGTCGCTCATCACAGAGTCTCCTTGGTCTTGGCCTGGGGTTTGTCATTGGCATTGCGGTTAGCCAGCAGGCGCTTGCCCAGTTCTGCCAGGCCGCCCCACAAGCCGCCACGCATGAACACCACCACCAGGATCAGGATCACCCCCAGCAGCATCAGCCAGCGCGGCCACAGCTCCGACAGCACGTCGCCCAGCAGCACGATGGCGCCGGCCCCCAGCAGCGAGCCGAACAGCGAGCCGGTGCCACCGACGATGGTCATGATCAGGATGTTCTCGCTCATCATCAGGTCGATGTTCGACAGCGGCGCAAAGTGCAGTAGCATGGCGTACAGCGCCCCGGCGATACCGGTGATGGCGCCCGACAGCATGAACACCAGGATCTTGAAGTGGCGGGTGTCGTAGCCGATGGCTGCGGCGCGGGTCTCGTTTTCGCGGATGGCCAGCAGGGTGCTGCCGAATGGCGAACGGATCACCCGCAGGGCGCCGGCAAAGATCAGCAGGAACAGCACCGCGACGAACACATAGAAGTGCCGTGGGTCGGCCAGGTCGACCAGCACATGGCCGGCGATTTCGATGTTGGGCCGGGGCACATCGAGCAGGCCGTTGTCACCGCCGGTCCAGCCGCTGAGGGTGTAGGCCAGGAAGTATGCCATCTGGCTGAAGGCCAGGGTCAGCATGACGAAGTAGATACCCGTGCGGCGGATCGCCAAGGCGCCTACCAGCAGCGCCAGGAAGGCACCGAACACGGCTGCGCCAAGCAGCGCGGCGAACATGCCCCACTGCAGGTGGATCATCAGCAGCGCCGCGCCATAGGCGCCTACGCCAAAGAAGATGCCCTGGCCGAACGACAGCAGGCCGGTGTAGCCGAGCAGCAGGTTGCAGGCCAGCGCCGCCAGGGCAAAGATCAGGATCTCGGTGGCCAGGGTGGCCGATGGCAGCAGCAGCGGCAGCGCCACCAGGCTGGCGACCACCAGCAACAGCAGGGCCGGGGCGCGGCCCTTGGCGACTGGCAATGGGTTTTTCTCGCTCATCTCAGGCTCTCCCGAACAGGCCATAGGGACGGACCAGGATCACTGCGGCCATGGCACCGTAGATCATCAGGCTGGCGCCTTGCGGCCAGAGGCTGGTCATCATGCTTTGCACCACACCCACCAGCAGGCCGCCGACCAGGGCGCCGCCGAACGAGCCCATGCCGCCGATCACCACCACCACGAAGGCGATGCCAAGGATTTCCGGGCCGACGAAGGGCTGGGCGCCACGCAGCGGTGCGAACAGCACGCCCGCCACGCCGGCCAGGCCCACCCCCAGGGCGAAGGTCAGGGAGAACAGGCGGAAGATGTTGGTGCCCAGCAGCGACACGGTTTCGGTGCTTTCGCTGCCGGCCCGCACCAGGGCGCCGAAGCGGGTGCGCTCCAGCAGCAGCCACAGGCCAAGGCCGATCAGCGCGGCGAAGCCGATCAGGAACAGCCGGTAGTAGGGGTAGATGAAGTCACCGACGATCAGCACCCCGCGCAGCTCCGGCGGCACGGCGATGTTCTTGCCCACCGGGCCCCAGATCAGTACCGAGGCTTCCTGGATGATCAGCGCAATACCGAGGGTGACGAGGATCTGGAAGGTGTGCGGCAGGTGGTAGATGCGTTTGATCAGAAGACGCTCGACCGCCCAGGCCAGCGCCGCCACCACCAGCGGTGCTATCAGCAGGGCCAGCCAGAAGTTGCCGGTAATGGCCACGGCGGTGTAGCACAGGTAGGCGCCCAGCAAGAAGAACGCGCCGTGGGCGAAGTTGACGAAGTTGAGCAGGCCGAAAATGATCGTCAGGCCCACGGCGATGAGAAAGTAGATCATCCCCAGGCCCAGGCCGTTGAGCAGTTGGAACAGGTACAAATCGAGCATGAGCGTGCCCTCGACAGCGCGCGATGCGGCTGCCTGTACGAGTGTTTGTGACTGACGCCGCGGCTTCAGGCCAGGGCGCAACCGGTGTGGTCGACTTCGACGAACGAGCGGCCCGAGCTGATGACTTCGGCCAGGTCGTCCTCGTCGCGCATCTGCCCCTGGGGCTTGCCGCGCAGCAGGTAGTAATCCTTGAG
This sequence comes from Pseudomonas asiatica, assembly GCF_040214835.1. Classification (NCBI taxonomy): domain Bacteria; kingdom Pseudomonadati; phylum Pseudomonadota; class Gammaproteobacteria; order Pseudomonadales; family Pseudomonadaceae; genus Pseudomonas; species Pseudomonas asiatica. The sequence continues at coordinate 711,108 of NZ_CP157874.1, forward strand.
CACCTGGTGGTCGCCCGGGCGGATCAGTTCTTCGCCGGTCGGGCCCTGGAAGCGCATGCCCTGCAATGCCGCGGACACGGCGGCGCCATCCAGGCTGCCGGCCTTGATGATGGCTTCGAGCATGACCTTGGTGCCGATGTAGTCGGCCGCCAGCGGGTAGTTGGGGTTGATGCCATAGGCCTTGCGGGTGGCAGCGACCAGCTGCTTGTTCAGTGGGGTATCGACCTGGTGCCAGTACTGCGCGCCCAGGTACACGCCTTCGAGCACGTCGCTGCCCAGCTCCTGGAACTGGTCGAGCCCGGCGGACCACACAATCAGCACTTTCATGCGCTCCTTGATGCCGAAGTTCACTGCCTGGCGCAGGGCGTTGGACGCCTGGCTGCCGAAGTTGAGCAGCACCAGCACGTCGGGCTTGGCGGCGATGGCGTTGGTCAGGTAGCCGGAAAACTCCTGCTCCTGCAGCGAGTGGTAGCTGTTGCCGATGTGTTCCACACCGAGCTCGGCGAACACCTTGCGGGCGTTGTCCAGCAGGGCATCGCCGAACACGTATTGCGGCGTGATGGTGTACCAGCGCTTGGCCTGTGGCAGCTGGCGGATCATCGGCACCAGCGTTTCGCGGATGGCGCCGTAGGTGGGCACCGACCAGCGGAAGGTCGAGGCATTGCAGTCCTTGCCGGTGATTTCGTCAGCGCCGACCGGGGTCATGAACACGCCGCCGGCCTTGTGGATTTCCTTCGACACCGCCAGTGCCGAGGACGACAGGGTGCAGCCCTGGAAGAAGCGAGCGCCATCCTGGCCGATGGCTTCCTGCACCTTGCGCACCGCCTTGCCGGCGTTGCCTTCGGTGTCGATGACCTTGTACTTGAGCGGGTGGCCGAGCAGTTGCGGGTATTCGGCGATGGCCAGGCGTGAACCCATGTCGGCGTACTTGCCGTAGCTGGCGAAGGCGCCAGACATGGACTTGAGCCCATAGAAGGTCAATGGTTGCTCGGCGAATGCCCGGTGCGCCCCCAAGGGGAGGCTACCTAAGGCACCCAGGGCAAGGCCTGCCTTGAGCAGGGTACGTCTTTGCATGAGTAACTCCTTGGTTGTGGTTATTAGGCAGGAGTGGCAATGACAAAGCGGGTACGGCCGGGCCTGTGTGCAGGCCTCTTTCCAGGCGGATCAGTGGTGGTGTTCGAACTCCAGCAGGAAGTTGCGGGCAACCTCGCCTTCCAGCGCGGTCATGTGGTGTTCGGCGTCGCACATGTGTTCGTGCATCAGCCGGCGTACGGCAGGCTCGTCGCTGGCGCGCAGGGCGGTCAGCAATTGCTTGTGGTAGGCGATGTTGGCAGCGGCGAACTGCTGGCGCTTGGGCAGGTAGGCCTTTTTCAGCACCACCAGGTCGCGCAGCAGGTCGTTGAGGAACACCGCCATGAAACGCAGCAACGGGTTGGGGCAGCGGTCGGCCAGCAGGGTGTGGAATTCCAGCTCCGCCAGGCGCTGTTCGCGCTGGCCTTCCTCGCTGTCTTCCGGTGCGCTGCAGAAATCGATGTTGGCCTGCAGCGCGGCGTAGTCGGCTTCGCTCAGCTTGCCCATTACCGATACCGCCAGCTCCACCTCGATGACCTTGCGCAACTGGTACACCTGTTCGCCGTCCAGGTGCTGGAAGTGCAGGTAGTTGCGCAGCGCGCGGCTGGCAGGTTCGGTGCCCACTTCATTGAGGTAGGCGCCGCCGCTCGGGCCTGTGCGGGTGCTGACCAGGCCCTCGACCTCCAGGGCCTTGAGCGCTTCGCGGGCGGTTCCCTTGGAGCACTCGAAATGCTCCATCAACTCACGCTCGGTGGGCAGGCGGTCGCCGGGGTGCAGCGCTTCGGTGACGATCGAGCGCTTGACCGATTCGACGATCACATCGGACAGCTTCTGGCGCTTGCGTTTGGGTTTGAGCATTTCGCTATTTTTCATATTTATGCGGATAAATAGGATTTAGCGAGTTTTGCCGGGGTGGGTCAATGCTGGTGGCGGGGGAGGGGTCGCAAATGGTGCGAAAGGGTCGGGGAGGGATAAGTGATGTTGGGATTCACCGCACAACCTGTGGGAGCGGGTTTACCCGCGAATGCTGCAGTGAAGCTACCGACGCATTCGCGGGTGAACCCGCTCCCACAGGGTACTTGTTCAGTTCTGGCGGCCTGGGCCCTGTTGCAGGTGCGCCTGGCTGCAATACCACTCGGTGCCCTGCTGCAGCGCCCGGTCATTGGGCAGGTGCACGCCGCAATGGGCGCAGCGCACCATCTTCAGCGGCGCATCCAGCTTCGCCTCGGGGTGCGACTGTTGGCTGGCTTTGAACTTGCGCCACAGCCAGAACGCGGCGGCGATCAGGGCGATCCAGAAAAGTAGGCGAACCATGGTGTCCAGCTTGTCGGTTGAAGAAGCCGACAGTCTAGGACGCGGCCAATAAAAAAGGGAGGCCCAAGGCCTCCCTTTCATGTACCGCTGCGTATCAGTCGAACAGACCAAAGGTCATGTAGCTGAACCAGGAGCGGTCTTTCTCGGCTTCCTTCGGCCCTTCCGGCACGATCGGGTCACCGTTTTCGTCAGTTGGCAGCAACTCACGTGGCATCTCGTCACGTGCGTCCTGGAACTGCTTGACCACGTCCTGGTTGGCGCGGGTTTCACCCGGCGGCAGCGGGGTTTCGGTTTCGATCAGGCCCAAGGTCGCCTTGGACAGCCAGCCGCGGCCGTCAGACTCGGTCTGCTTTGGCTGGAACTCGCCATCTGCCAGGCTCGGGTGGTCCGGGTAGTTGAGCTTGAGGGTTTCCAGGCTGGTGGCGGCCAGTTCGTCCAGGTGCATCTTCTGGTACGCCTCGACCATCACCGCCAAGCCGTCGCCGACCGATGGGGTTTCCTGGAAGTTCTCCACCACGTAGCGGCCACGGTTGGCGGCGGCTACATAGGCCTGGCGGCTCAGGTAGTAGTCGGCCACGTGGATTTCGTACGAGGCCAGCAGGTTGCGCAGGTAGATCATGCGCTGCTTGGCGTCGGGCGCGTAGCGGCTGTTGGGGAAGCGGCTGGTCAGCTGGGCGAACTCGTTGTACGAGTCGCGGGCAGCACCCGGGTCACGCTTGGTCATGTCCAGCGGCAGGAAGCGCGCCACCAGGCCACGGTCCTGGTCGAACGAGGTCAGGCCCTTGAGGTAGTAGGCATAGTCGACGTTCGGGTGCTGCGGGTGCAGGCGGATGAAGCGCTCGGCAGCCGACTTGGCAGCCTCGGGCTCGGAGTTCTTGTAGTTGGCGTAGATCAGCTCGAGCTGCGCCTGGTCGGCATAGCGGCCGAACGGGTAGCGCGACTCCAGGGCCTTGAGCTTGTTCACGGCGCTGGTGTAGCTGGAGTTGTCCAGGTCAGCTTGCGCCTGCTGATACAGCTCGGCCTCGCTGAGGTTCTCGTCAATCACTTCTTTATTGGAGGAACAGGCCGCGGTGAGCCCGAGGATGGCGATCAGCAGCAGGTGTTTCACTTGCATGGCGGCTTGCGTCCCTTTGACGGCCGCTGTCTTGGGCGGTGCCGTCCTGTTATGATGAGCGCCCCGGCCAACCCCGGGACAAAAGAAGTCGTATTTAACCACAAGCTCGCAGCCGAAACCAAAGGCTGTGCGCCCGCCGAATCGAGCATGTCCGAGATCATTCAACTTAGCGCAGAGGTCCCGTCCGAACTGGGCGGTCAACGCCTCGACCAGGTCGCCGCCCAATTGTTCGCCGAGTACTCGCGTTCCCGGCTGACTTCGTGGATCAAAGAAGGCCGCCTGACGGTCGATGGTGCCGTGGTGCGCCCTCGAGACCTCGTCTATGGTGGCTCGCAACTTGTCCTGGAGGCCGAGCAAGAGGCCCAGGGCGAGTGGGTCGCCGAAGATATCGAGCTGGATATCGTCTACGAAGACGACCATATCATGGTGATCAACAAGCCTGCCGGGCTGGTTGTGCACCCGGCCGCCGGGCATGCCAGCGGGACTTTGCTCAATGCACTGCTGCACCACGTGCCTGACATCGTCAACGTACCGCGCGCCGGTATCGTCCACCGCCTGGACAAGGACACCACCGGTCTGATGGTGGTGGCCAAGACCTTGCAGGCGCAGACCCGGCTGGTCGAGCAGATGCAGGCGCGCAAGGTCAGCCGCATCTACGAGTGCATCGTGATTGGCGTGGTCACTGCCGGCGGCAAGATCGATGCCCCGATCGGCCGCCACGGCGGCATGCGCCAGCGCATGGCGGTCACCGACGGCGGCAAGCCGGCGGTCAGCCACTACCGTGTACTCAAGCGCTTCCGCTCGCACACCCACGTGCGGGTCAAGCTGGAAACCGGCCGTACCCACCAGATTCGCGTGCACATGGCTCACGTTGGCTTCCCGTTGGTCGGCGACCAGACCTACGGCGGGCGCTTCCGCATTCCGCCGGCAGCCAGCCCGACCATGGTCGAGGCGGTGAAAACCTTCCCGCGCCAGGCACTGCATGCGCGCTTCCTGGCATTGGCCCACCCGATTACCGGTGAAGTCATGAAGTGGGAATCGCCGCTGCCGGATGACTTCGTCTGGTTGCTGTCGCTGCTGAACCAGGACCGCGAGAGCTTTGTCGGATGAGTGGCCTGACGCAGTCGCTGCTGTTCCCCGACTGGCCGGCCCCGGCCTCGGTGCGCGCCTGTGTCACCACCCGCCAGGGCGGCATCAGCCTGCCGCCCTATGAAACCTTCAACCTTGGCGACCATGTAGGGGACGACCCTGCCGCGGTGGCCGAGAACCGTCGTCGCCTGAGCGACGAATTCGCCATCCAGCCGGCCTGGCTCAAGCAGGTGCATGGGCTGGTGGTGGCGGATGCCGACCCGGCCGTGGTGGCCGAGGCCGACGCCAGCTGGACCGACCAGCCTGGCATTGCCTGCACCGTGATGACTGCCGATTGCCTGCCTGCGCTGTTCTGCGACCGGGCCGGTACCCGCGTGGCCGCGGCGCATGCTGGCTGGCGCGGGCTTGCCGGTGGTGTGCTGGAGGCCACCTTGGATCGCCTGGCACTGCCGCCCGAAGAGGTGCTGGTGTGGTTGGGGCCGGCGATTGGCCCGCAGGCGTTCGAAGTGGGGCTGGAGGTGCGTGATGCCTTTACGGCTGTGCACCCGGAAGCGGCCAGGGCCTTTGTCGATGGTGCCCGGCCGGGCAAGTTGATGGCCGACATCTATGAGCTGGCGCGTATTCGTTTGGCGGCGCGTGGGGTGACTGCCGTTCATGGCGGTGGCTTGTGCACGGTCAGCGATGAGCGGTTCTTCTCCTATCGCCGTACCCCGCAGGGTGGGCGCTTTGCTTCCCTGGTGTGGCTGGAGCCGCGCTAGCCTGCACCGGCCTCTTCGCGGGTGAACCCGCTCCCACAGGATAATCACAGACCCTGAGAGCGGAGCAGTACTTGTGGGAGCGGGTTTACCCGCGAATGGCCCAGCACTAATCCAACAGGTTGACCCCGGTCAACCCCGCTACGCTTGAATCTTCCAGAATCAGCCTTATCTATAAGGTCATCTCAGGCAGGTTTCTTCATAAACAGGCGCTGTCCATCGCTCCGACCTGCCCTTTAAAGGAAGGTACCCCATGCGAATAGACCGTTTGACCAGCAAGCTGCAGCTTGCAATATCCGATGCCCAATCCCTGGCCGTTGGCATGGACCACCCTGCCATCGAGCCCGTGCACCTGTTGCAGGCACTGCTCGAGCAGCAGGGCGGTTCGATCAAGCCGCTGCTGATGCAGGTAGGCTTCGACATCAACAGCCTGCGCCAGGCGCTGGTGAAAGAACTCGACCAGCTGCCGAAAATCCAGAACCCCACCGGCGACGTGAACATGTCGCAGGACCTGGCGCGCCTGCTCAACCAGGCCGACCGCCTGGCCCAGCAGAAGGGCGACCAGTTCATTTCCAGCGAGCTGGTGCTGCTGGCCGCCATGGACGAGAACAGCAAGCTAGGCAAGCTGTTGTTGAGCCAGGGCGTGACCAAGAAGGCCCTGGAAAATGCCATCAACAACCTGCGCGGCGGCGCGGCCGTCAACGACGCCAACGCCGAGGAATCGCGCCAGGCGCTGGACAAGTACACCGTCGACCTGACCAAGCGTGCCGAAGAAGGCAAGCTGGACCCGGTGATCGGCCGTGACGACGAAATTCGCCGTACCGTGCAGGTACTGCAACGCCGTACCAAGAACAACCCGGTGCTGATCGGTGAGCCTGGCGTAGGCAAGACCGCCATCGCCGAAGGCCTGGCCCAGCGCATCATCAATGGTGAAGTGCCCGACGGCCTCAAGGGCAAACGCCTGCTGGCGCTGGACATGGGCGCGCTGATTGCCGGTGCCAAGTACCGCGGCGAGTTCGAAGAGCGCCTCAAAGGCCTGCTGAACGAGCTGTCCAAGCAGGAAGGCCAGATCATCCTGTTCATCGATGAACTGCACACCATGGTCGGCGCCGGCAAAGGCGAGGGCGCCATGGATGCCGGCAACATGCTCAAGCCGGCCCTGGCCCGTGGCGAGCTGCACTGCGTTGGCGCGACCACGCTGAACGAGTACCGCCAGTTCATCGAGAAGGACGCGGCCCTGGAGCGCCGCTTCCAGAAGGTGCTGGTCGAGGAGCCGAGCGAGGAAGACACCATCGCCATTCTGCGTGGCCTGAAGGAGCGCTATGAAGTGCACCACAAGGTGGCCATCACCGACGGCGCCATCATTGCTGCGGCCAAGCTCAGCCACCGCTACATCACCGACCGCCAGCTGCCGGACAAGGCCATCGACCTGATCGACGAAGCGGCCAGCCGCATCCGTATGGAGATCGACTCCAAGCCGGAAGTGCTCGACCGCCTCGACCGTCGCCTGATCCAGCTGAAGGTGGAATCGCAGGCGCTGAAGAAGGAAGAGGACGAAGCGGCGAAAAAACGCCTGGAGAAGCTGACCGAGGAAATCGACCGGCTGGAGCGTGAGTACGCCGACCTGGAAGAAATCTGGGCCTCCGAGAAGGCTGAGGTGCAGGGCTCGGCGCAGATCCAGCAAAAGATCGAGCAGGCCCGCCAGGAGCTGGAGACCGCCCGTCGCAAAGGCGACCTGAGCCGCATGGCCGAGCTGCAGTACGGGGTGATCCCGGACCTGGAGCGCAGCCTGCAGATGGTCGACCAGCACGGCAAGACCGAAAACCAGTTGCTGCGCAACAAGGTCACCGAGGAAGAAATTGCCGAGGTGGTGTCGAAGTGGACCGGTATCCCGGTGGCCAAGATGCTCGAAGGCGAGCGTGAAAAGCTGCTGAAGATGGAAGAGCTGCTGCACCAGCGCGTGATCGGCCAGGGCGAGGCGGTAACCGCGGTGGCCAACGCCGTGCGCCGTTCGCGTGCCGGGCTGTCCGACCCGAACCGGCCGAGTGGCTCGTTCCTGTTCCTTGGCCCGACCGGGGTGGGCAAGACCGAGCTGTGCAAGGCGCTGGCCGAGTTCCTGTTCGACACCGAAGAGGCGATGGTGCGCATCGACATGTCCGAGTTCATGGAGAAGCATTCCGTGGCTCGCCTGATCGGTGCCCCACCAGGCTATGTAGGGTATGAAGAGGGCGGTTACCTGACCGAGGCGGTACGGCGCAAGCCATACTCGGTGGTGCTACTGGACGAGGTGGAGAAGGCCCACCCGGATGTGTTCAACGTGCTGCTGCAGGTGCTGGAAGACGGCCGCCTGACCGACAGCCACGGGCGCACCGTGGACTTCCGCAACACCGTGATCGTGATGACCTCCAACCTGGGCTCGGCGCAGATCCAGGAACTGGTGGGTGACCGCGAGGCACAGCGTGCGGCGGTGATGGATGCGGTGGGTTCGCACTTCCGTCCGGAGTTCATCAACCGTATCGACGAAGTGGTGGTGTTCGAGCCACTGGGCCGCGAGCAGATTGCCGGCATTACCGAAATCCAGCTGGGCCGCCTGCGCAGCCGCCTGCTGGAGCGCGAACTGTCGCTGAGCTTGAGCCCGGAGGCGTTGGACAAGCTGATTGCCGTGGGTTACGACCCGGTGTATGGCGCACGGCCGCTGAAGCGGGCCATCCAGCGCTGGATCGAAAACCCGTTGGCGCAGTTGATCCTGGCAGGCAAGTTCATGCCGGGGACGGCGATTACCGCCAAGGTGGAAGGCGACGAAATCGTCTTCGGCTGATCTGTTTCACCATGAGCCCCGCATCTGCGGGGCTTTTTTTGCCTGTGCAGTACCTGTGGGAGCGGGTTTACCCGCGAAGAGGCCGGTACAGCCCCAGCAAATCCGGGCCTTTCCGGCTTCCTGGATAACTAGCTGAAATTTTTGAAATTTTTGCTTGCATCTAAAAACGAGTGCCCCTAATATACGCCGCGTTGTCAGGCACTAAGCGAATCACCAGCAACATCGGTGACCGCAAAACAACTTACAAATCAGTAAGTTGAATGAAAAAAAGTGGTTGACAAGCAAAACGAAGAATGTAGAATAGCCGGCCTCAGCAGCGACAACGCGAAAGCGGGTAGCCAAAGAGACCGAAGCTAACACAAGCTTCGAAGCTGTAAAGATGTACCGAAGTTCAGTTCCGCGATAGCTCAGTCGGTAGAGCAAATGACTGTTAATCATTGGGTCCCTGGTTCGAGTCCAGGTCGCGGAGCCAATCTCGGGGTGTAGCGCAGTCCGGTAGCGCGCCTGCTTTGGGAGCAGGATGTCAGGAGTTCGAATCCCCTCACCCCGACCATTTTCCGGGTCGTTAGCTCAGTTGGTAGAGCAGTTGGCTTTTAACCAATTGGTCGTAGGTTCGAATCCTACACGACCCACCATGTAAAAAGGGCATCTCAAGCGAGATGCCCTTTTTCTTTAAGTATCACGGGGTGTAGCGCAGTCCGGTAGCGCGCCTGCTTTGGGAGCAGGATGTCAGGAGTTCGAATCCCCTCACCCCGACCATTTCCGGGTCGTTAGCTCAGTTGGTAGAGCAGTTGGCTTTTAACCAATTGGTCGTAGGTTCGAATCCTACACGACCCACCATGAAAAAAAGGGCATCTCGCATGAGATGCCCTTTTTTTTGCGTTGAATTTATCCCACAAGAATGCGCTCTTGGGCCTACACAGCCCTGTGTGGGAGCGGGTTCACCCGCGAATGCGGCAGCAGGTTCACCATCGCATTCGCGGGTAAACCCGCTCCCACAGGGCATGCTGGTGTCTGTCAGTGCAGTTTCAGGCGCGGCTCGGTACCCCGGCCAATCTTGCTACCCAGCATCATCAACGCCGTACGGAAGAACCCGTACAACGCCATCTGGTGCATCCGGTACAGCGACACGTAGAACATCCGCGCCAGCCAACCCTCCAGCTTCACGCTGCCCATCAGGTTACCCATCAGGTTGCCCACCGCCGAGAAGCGCGACAGCGACACCAGCGAACCGTAGTCCTTGTACTCATAGGTCGGCAGCGCCTTGTTCTCCAGCCGCGCCTTCAAACTCTGCGCCAGCATCGAAGCCTGCTGGTGCGCCGCCTGGGCACGTGGCGGCACGTTGCGGTCGCTACCCGGTTGCGGGCAGGCGGCGCAGTCACCGAAGGCAAAGATATTGTCGTCGCGCGTGGTCTGCAGGGTAGGGCGCACCACCAGCTGGTTGATGCGGTTGGTTTCCAGGCCATCGATGTCCTTGAGGAAACCCGGCGCACGGATACCGGCCGCCCACACCTTCAGGCTGGCCTGGATCACTTCACCGTCCTTGGTTTTCAAGCCATCCTCGGTCACTTCACTGACGGCGGCATTGGTCATCACCTTCACCCCGAGCTTTTCCAGGGTCTTGTGCACCGGCACGCTGATGCGCTCTGGCAGTGCCGGCAACACGCGCGGGCCCGCCTCGATAATGGTGATGTGCATGTCCTTGGGCTGGATGCGGTCCAGGCCATAGGCCGCCAGTTCGTGGGCAGCGTGATGCAGCTCGGCGGCCAGTTCCACACCGGTGGCACCGGCGCCGACGATGGCCACGCTGATCTTCTCGCTCGCCACGTCACCGGCATGGGCACGCAGGTAGTGGTTGAGCAACTGCTGGTGGAAGCGCTCGGCCTGCTTGCGGGTGTCGAGGAACAGGCAGTGCTGCGCCGCGCCCAGGGTGCCGAAGTCGTTGGTGTTGGAACCCACGGCAATGACCAGGGTGTCGTAGCCCAGGGTGCGCGCAGGCAGCAGCTCGCGGCCCTCTTCGTCGAGGGTGGCGGCCAGTTGAATCTGTTTGCCTTCACGGTCCAGGCCGCTCATGCGCCCCAGCTGGAAGTTGAAGTGGTTCCACTTGGCCTGGGCCACGTAGTTCAGTTCGTCTTCCGAGGAGTTCAGCGAGCCGGCGGCCACTTCGTGCAGCAGGGGCTTCCAGATGTGCGTGAGGTTGGCGTCGACCAGGGTGATCTCGGCCTGCTTGCGCTTGCCCAGGCTTTTACCCAGGCGGGTCGCCAGTTCCAGGCCGCCGGCGCCGCCGCCGACAATCACGATGCGATGAGTCATGGGGATATCTCATAAGGTTTACGGAATTCGTGGCCCCGGGGGCCGGCCGCAAACTGCACGAGGGGAGGGCGAGCGCGAAGCAGCTCATAGCACCAGTCCACTGAGCAGGCGGCTGATGAGACCCAACCCGATGGTCACGGCCACCACCAGCACAAGGAGCAGCCACGGCCGGAAGGGCCTGCGCTCGACTTGGTGCTGGGGGGCTCGCAGATACTCATCGACACGACGCTGATCTTCCGGATTCAGGCGGCTGGTCATGGTAGGGCCTCGTCAGGTAGACGTTTGTGACTGCGTAAACGCTACAGCGTTCACGCAAGCGCTTGAAACAAATGATAATGCTTTCTATCTCTGGCGCCGAGTGTACGCCATCGCAAACATTCGCTGCACTGGATCAAAGACTGATGCCCACGTCGAACACAATGCTGCGGCCCAGGTTGCCGCGCAGGAAGTCGGGCGCGTCGGGGTGGGCGAACAGCACCCGGGCAAAGGTCGGCCCGACCAGCGACAGCGAGCGCCAACCCTGGCGCAGGTATTCGGTGGGCGGCGGGAAGTGAGTGTTGAGGTCGAGCACTTCGCGCTTGAGGCTGGCGAAGGCAATGATGTCCAGCTCGTTCAGCTCCAGCCCGCGTTCCCGGTAGTTGTGCGCCTTCTTGCGCAAGGTCGGCGCCAGCCGCCCCAGCAGCTCGGTGGCACTGATGCGCCGCGGGCGCGCCTCGCGGCGTACAAGCTGCGCCAGGGAGAATGCACTGCGCCGGCGCTGCAGTTCTTCGCGCCATTCATCGTTGAGCCGGCGGCCCTCGTCGAGCACGAAAAACACCTCGAACGCCGCGTCACGGAACAGCACATCTGGCGGTTCTTGCCCGGCCGGTGTGAAGTCCTCGCTGCGGTAGGGGATGTTCAGCCCCTGCAACAGGCGTTGGCACACCCAACGCTCCCGCTCCCACTTGCGGGCGTTGGAGAGAAAGGCATTGGCTTGTTCCGCCTGGATGGTAAGCAGGCGCAGGTAGTCTGAGTCATCCATGCAGACAAGCTTAGCCGCTAATCGATGACGATAAGATGCTGTTTGTGCGCAGGAATCAGCCCGGTACCGGCGCACGGTTGCGCTACCCCTGCCAGATGAAACCGAGAATGGGTGTAGACTCGGCTTTATCCACATGGCTGCAAGGGGCATTCGTCAGGTGATCAGCGCGCAGGTGTTGTCGGGCACCACCCTTACGCTTGGCTGGCTGGGATACGTGCCGTTGCTGATCTGGGCGGTCAGCCAGGTGCGCTGGGTTGAGCTGTTCACTGACCGGCGCCGCCAGCATCTGCTGTTTGGCACGGTGTTCTGCCTGTTTGCCTTGTGGTTGGTGCGGCGCGATTTCGATACAGGGGTGTCGTACCACTTCATTGGCATGACGGCGGTCACGCTGTTGCTGGACTGGCCACTGGCGGTGCTGGGCGGGTTTATGGCCCAGCTCGGCTTGCTGGCGCTGGGGCGCCAGGACCTGGCGGCGCTGGGGGTGAATGGCTTGTTGCTGGTTGGCCTGCCGGTGCTGATAGCCGAGGCGTGCGCGATAGGGGTCGAGCGCGCCCAGCCGCGGAACCTGTTTGTGTATATCTTCTGTTCAGGGTTCTTTCCGGCGGCATTGACCGTGCTGGCCTGCCTGTCGGCTGCGCTGGGGCTGTTGTGGCTGGACGGGCGCTTCGCCATGCCGGAGTGGCTCAGCGATTTTGTCGGCTACCTGTGGCTGATGATGTTCCCCGAAGCGTTCATCAACGGCACGGTGATCAGCGCGCTGGTGGTGTTTTGCCCGGAGTGGCTGGAAACCTTCAACCGGACGCGGTATCTGCAGGCGCCGTGGAAGGAGGATGATCGTTGATTCTCTGGTGGCTGTACTGGCCCTTTCGCGGGTGAACCCGCTCCCACAGGTATTGCAACAGCCTTAAGAACAGCGAGGTCCTTGTGGGAGCGGGTTCACCCGCGAAAGGGCCCCTGAAGGACAACTTGGCTATCGGATCAATGCCGCGGCTCCAGGTCCCCCGAGTACAGCTCATCCTCGGACTCTTCCGCCCCCGGAATCTTGTGCTCCTCCGCCGCCCAGGCGCCCAGGTCGATCAGCTTGCAACGGTCCGAACAGAACGGCCGGAACGGGCTTTTCTCGTTCCATTCCACAGGTGCGCCACAGGTCGGGCAATCGACGGTCAATGGCTGGCTCATGGCTGGCCTCCTCGTAAAGTCAGGTAAAAGTGGTGCAGGCGGTCAATCTGCTGATGCAGCGCGGCCAGGTCGCCGTCATTGACCACCACATCATCGGCATGGCGCAGGCGCTCCTCGCGGGCCAGCTGGGCCTTGAGAATGGCCTGCACCTGCTCGGCGCTGGTGTTGTCACGCGCCAGGGTACGCGCCACCTGCAGCTCCTGCGGCGCATCGATCACCAGCACCCGCTGGGTCTTCTGGTACTGGCCCGACTCGATCAGCAGCGGCGACACATACACCGCATACGGCGACTCCGCCTTGGCCAGGTAGCTGAAAATCTCCTGCCCGATCAACGGGTGCAGCAATTGCTCCAGCCATTTGCGCTGCGCCGGGTCGGCGAAGATCAGCTGGCGCAGGGCGGCACGATCGAGTTGACCGTCCGCCTGCAGCACGCCGGCGCCGAAGCGCTCGACGATGCTGGCCAGGGCGGGTCGGCCAGGCTCGACAACCCAACGCGCCGCCTGGTCGGCATCGACCAGATGCACGCCAAGCTCGACGAAACGCTCGGCAGCGGCGCTCTTGCCGCTACCAATGCCGCCGGTCAGGCCGAGAATCCAGGGGGTAAAGGCCGCAGTGGTCATCAGAATCCAAGCAGGTTTGTGTATGAGGCGTATATTTCATCACCCCAGAGCACGGCAATCCACCCCGCAATCGCCAGATAGGGGCCAAACGGGATCGCCGTGCCCATGGCATGGCGGCGCAAGCGCAACAGGCACAGCCCAGCCAGCGCCCCGACCACCGACGACAGCAGCAGGGTCAACGGCAACACCTGCCAGCCACCCCAGGCCCCGATCAGCGCCATCAGCTTGAAGTCGCCATAGCCCATGCCCTCCTTGCCGGTAACCAGCTTGAACACCCAGTACACCGTCCACAGGCTGAGGTACCCGGCCACCGCGCCCCACAACGCACTGGTCAGCGGGACGTAGAGGCCGAAGGCGTTGACGATCAGCCCCAGCCACAGCATCGGCAACACCAGCGCATCCGGAAGCAACTGGTGCTCGGCATCGATCAGGCTCAGGGCCAGCAGGCACCAGGTCAGCGGCAGCGCCAGCAAGGCCTCGGGCGAAGCACCAAAGCGCCAGGCCACCACCAGCGACAGCAGCGCGCTGGCTAACTCCACCAATGGGTAGCGCGGGCTGATGCGGGTTTTGCAGGCTGAACAACGCCCGCGCAGGACCAGGTAGCTGATGACCGGAATGTTCTCCCATGCGCGAATCCGATGCGCACAATGCGGGCAGCGCGAGGCGGGTAGCCACAGGTCGAAACGCTCGTGCGGCGTGATCGGCAACTCCAGCATTTCCTGCGCCTCACGCTGCCATTGCCGCTCCAGCATGATCGGCAGGCGGTACACCAGCACATTGAGAAAACTGCCCACCAGCAGGCCGAGCACCGTGGCCAGGGTGAGAAAGTACGCCGGCTGCTCAGCCAGCAAAGTCCATAAAGTCATGTTCAGATCAAGCTACCCAACTGGAAGATCGGCAGGTACATCGCCACCACCAGGCCGCCCACCAGCAAGCCCAGGACCAGCACGATGGCCGGCTCCAGCAGGCTGGTCAACTGGTCCAGCGCCTGGCTGACCTGTTCCTCGTAATGGCTGGCGGCTTTTTCCAGCATCTGGTCCAGCGTGCCGCTGGACTCCCCGATGGCCGTCAGTTGCACCAGCAGCGGCGGAAACAGCGGCTCAGCGGCCATCGCCTGGTGCAGCCCCTGCCCATTGGCCATGCCCTGGCGCAGCCGCAACACCGCCTGTTCATGCAGGTCGCCACCACTGACCCTGGCCACCGTGCCCAGCGCATCCAGCAACGGCACCCCGGCGGAGTAGGACGTTGCCAGGCTGCGCGCAAAGCGCGCCAGCGCCGCCTGCCCCAGCAGCGTGCCGAACACCGGCAAACCCAGCACTCGGCGAGATATCCACAGGCGTGCTGGCGCGTGCTGCCGGTAGAGCTGGCGCATGGCAACACCCAGCACCACACCCATCACCAGCAACAGCGGCGCAAAGCGGCTCAGCCCTGTGGACAAGTCGATCACCCATTGGGTAAATGCCGGCAACGCCACGCCCATGCCAGAGAACATGCTCTCGAATTTCGGAATCACTTCCAGCAACAAGATCGCCGACACCCCCAGCCCCGTCAGCAACAGCAGCAGCGGGTAGATCATCGCCTTGCGCACCTTCTTGTGCAGCACCCGACGCTGCTCTAGCATGCCCGCCAGCTGTTCCAGCTGCCGGTCGAGCGTGCCGGACTGCTCACCCACCCGCACCAGGTTGCAGTACAGCGCATCGAACCAGCCCGGGTGGCGCTGCAACGCATCCGCCAGCCCCAGGCCCGAGGCCACATCCTGTTTCAATCTATCCAGCAATGCCGCCTGCGCCCCATCACAGCCACTGCGCCCCATTACCTCGAACGCCTGCAGCAGCGGCACCCCGGCCTTGAGCAAGGTCGCCAACTGCCGGCTGAACCCCGCCGGGTCAGCCTTTGCCCGCCGTTTCGGCAAACTGAACTGCAGTCCGCCGGCAGGCCGCAAACTGGCGACCTTGATGCCCTGGCGGATAAGCCCGGCACGCACATAGGCCGGGCTGCGCCCGGACGTTTGCCCGCTGACCGGCGTGCCGTTGGCGTCAGTGCCGTGCCAGGTGTAGAGGAGTGTGGATTGGGTCATGCAAAGGTCCTTTTTCTGCCCGTGCGACAAGCCTGGAAACAGCTTGCCGCGCCCATGCGAGGGCGTGCTTCCGAGATGCTCACTAGAGTAGTTCAGCGAAGACGACGCCCGAGCGGGCAGGGGTGACAAAAGGTGTCTGTTCAGGCCTACTGCGCCGCTGCCAGCCGGGGTCGAGCCTGACCTCAACGAGTACGCGTATCAAAAAGGAAAACGTTCATGAAAGGGCAACGCGGTATCACCCTGATCGAACTGATGATCGTCGTCGCGATCATCGGCATTCTGGCGACCATCGCCTTACCGATGTACACCAACCACCAGTCACGCTCCAAGGCCGCGGCCGGGTTGCTGGAGATCAGCGCGCTGAAGACGGCGATGGACCTGCGGTTGAATGATGGGAAGGACGTGGGGGATGCGGCCGCGCTGGGTGGCCAGCCGGCGACGGCGCACTGTGCGATCACGGCTAGCGGCAAGGCGGCGGATGGCACCGGGAGCATCGTGTGCACGCTGGTGGATGCGCCGGCCACTGTGCTCGGCAAGGCACTGACCCTGACGCGTTCGGCTACTGGGTGGGCGTGTACGACCAACATCGAGGAAGACCTGGCGCCGAAGGGGTGCAAGGCGCCTTGAGGGTGGGGCAATAAACTAGCGGAAACAGGGGTTTGCGTAACGGGTGCGAGCAGTGGTACGTTGCGCTACACGCCGGTGTAGCTCAGTCGGTAGAGCAGCGCACTCGTAACGCGAAGGTCGCAGGTTCGATTCCTGTCTCCGGCACCAGTCAATAGATTCATGCAGTGCCAAGCAGTCGCATGAAACCCCTCAGAAGCCCGCCTAGTGCGGGCTTTCTGTTTCATGCGGTGCCATCCGATCCCATCCCAGCCCTTGCTATCTGAGTACCCCTGCGAGTACCTTTGCGCTGTTCAATAATCTATGGGTACTCGGATGCCTTTGACAGCGCTGCAAGTGAAGAACGCTGCACCCCGCGAAAAGGATTTTGGCCTTGCTGACGGAGGTGGCTTATTCCTCTGGATTCGAGCCGCCGGCGGTAAGTCTTGGCGCTTCCGTTTCAGGCTGGACGGTAAGCAGTCACACATTTCTTTGGGCACTATCGACAACGTTACGTTGGCGCAGGCTCGCCAGCTTGCGTTTGATGCACGCCAGCTGGTTTCCCAGGGGCGGCATCCAGGCCTTGAGAGAAAGGTCGCTCGGGCCCAGGCGGCAATTTCTCGTGCCAATACCTTCAAAAATCTCGCATTGGAGTGGCATCAGCATAAATCTGCACGCTGGTCAGAAGGGTATGCGACTGACGTCATCGAGGCTTTTGAGCTGGACATCTTTCCGCAGGTTGGAAGCTTGCCCCTGTCTGAGATCAAGCCTATGCAGTGGTTACAGGTCTTCCGCCGCATAGAGTCACGTGGGGCTTTGGAAAAGCTACGCAAGGTTCGACAGCGCTGCCAAGAGGTGTACCGCTTTGCAATTGCCACGGGCAGGGTCGAATACAACCCCATCGCAGATATCGGAGGGGCACTTCAAACGCCTACCTCCCGGCATTATCCCTTCCTTCCTATCGCTGAAATCCCAGATCTGATTCGAGGCTTCCAGGCGTGCCCAGGTCATGACGTGGTGAAAATTGCTACCCGTTTGCTAATTCTCACGGGTGTACGGACTGCTGAGCTCAGAGGGGCGCCGTGGTCTGAGTTTGACCTCGAAAATGCCCTTTGGACGATTCCGGCTCAGCGGATGAAAATGCGCCGGGCCCATCTAGTTCCTCTGCCGAAACAAGCTGTGTCTGCACTGCGTGAGCTAGAAAGCATCACCGGTGGCTACACGCTCGCATTTCCTGGTCGGAATGACCCCGCTAAGCCGATGAGCGAGGCCGCCATCAATCAGCTGTTGAAACGCTCGGGTTACGACGGCAGAGCCACAGGGCATGGGTTCCGTCACACAATGTCTACCACCCTGCATGAGCAGGGGTACCGCAGCGAGTGGGTGGAAACCCAACTGGCGCATGTGGACAAGAACAGTATTCGAGGAACCTATAATCACGCTCAGTACCTTGAAGGGCGTCGTGAAATGCTTCAGTGGTATGCCAACCATTTAGATGCTTTGTCATGTGGGGCTGCCGAGATTTCTATTAAAGGAAGAGAGAGTGCACAGTGAGTGATGATTTTATGCGCCTGTGTGATCTGGTGCCGAGATACGCTCGATTCCACAAAATTAGCCCGAAAGAAGCTGCATACGCGCTGTATGAACTGATTGAGAGATTATATGTTGAGTACGGTGTAAATCGATTTCTTCCCAATTCGGTTAATGATGTTTTTTGGGTGGGTTGTTTTGGAAGTCATGACCGATCCCCCAGAACTCATGTGATCTATTTTCAGGAGTTAAGCAAGTATTTCTACGAGCTTTTTTGCTCGCCGAGCAAGGGTGATAAAAATAAACTAAGCTGTTATTGTGAGGAGGCGCAGCGGTCGATAGATGTTCCTGATAGCGTAGTTTGTTTTTCAGGGTCAGTCTTAGTAGAGTGGATTTTTAATGCAGGGTTTGAAAGTCCAGATTTTCTGTTAAGTACTAATTTAGCTGAGAAAGCTAAGGATAGGAGAAATGGCGGACTCAATGAGCAGGAGTTGGGTACTGTCATCAAGATTGTAAATGGTCTGGTTGATATAATAAAGGCAGTTGATAAGGCTCATCGTGAGTTGCCGACTAATTATGATGATAAGGTTAGCTCAAGTAATATCAAGCGTTATGCCTGTACGCTCAGTAGCCCGCCGCGTAAGAACTCTGATGTGTGCTCTACCTTGATAGCTCTCGCGGAGGAGGCTGGAGTTGACATGCCTTCATATCATGGAACCATGCGAAAATATATGGGTATCCAGTCCAAGTCGGATACAAAGGCGTGACTTATCCTTAGCGAAAATCTTGAGGAACCCTATGAGAATTTGAGGTTCCTCATGACTCCTCTACTGTGGTGCCATTGAATGCCTAGCCATCCAATCCGGCCTCAGGAGGGCCCTAGATGGCTAATCAGTCTGTCTCACCATTGTTGCTTCGCCTGCCGGGAGTATGTGCCCTTGTGGGGCTGAGCAAATCTCAGATCTACCGCTTGATTCGAGCCGGTGAGTTTCCTCCGGGTATCTCACTAGGGGCGAACTCTGTGGCATGGCCAGCGGAGCATGTGAATGCGTGGATCGCTGAGAAAATTAAAGCGTCGCAGGGGTGATGCATTTGTCATCCGATCATGCGCGTATCGTAAGGGAGGCTCGTCCAGGTGAATCTTGGGCGCAAGCTGAGGCTAGGCTTAATGGAAAGCGAATCCAAGATCAAGCGCGTCCAGGTGAATCATGGCAGGAGTTAAATGCTAGACGTCGTGAAATTGTCGCAAGTAAAAATGAGGAAGAGGTTGAGTTGGTTGATTGTTTTATAACAGCTGACGGTATTGCGATAAAAGATTGTCGGCATTTTATGGATGTTGCGTTGTTTCGCATGTCCAAAAAGGAAAAGCGTGCTGGTGAAGTTATCAGGTATAACTTGGTGGATGGCTATGTCGAGGTGAAAGCTGGACCGGATGGAATGGCAACGATCTGGGACTACGATATTGTGCTGATGCTGGTATCGCATTTGACCGAGTCAATGAATCGCTTTAAAAATGGCCGTGGGGCAATGCCGGGTCGTATTTTTACAATGCATGTCTCGGATGTGCTTAAGTTTAGCCAGCGCGGCGATGGTGGTGGTCAGTCGGAAAGAGTTGAATCAGCATTGGATCGTTTGAAAGGCACTGTAGTCAAAAGCGTGTTTTCTCGTACTGTGCATAAAGGGAAGCTCATAATGCGTGAGGTGAAAAGTGAGAGTTTGATTAGTGGCTACCGTGTGCTTTCCGTCACAGGCATCGGTAGAGTAGATCGCGTTGAGATTGAAGTGCCTAATTGGATCTATTCGCAGGTGACTCGCAGTCCAAGATCTGCAGTTCTGACTGTGAGTCCAGAGTTTTTTCTTATCGAGTCCGCTCTAGGGCGCTTTGTTTATCGTTTGGCTCGACGTGCGGCGGGGAATGACAAGGCTCGGTGGGGATTCCGAACGATATATGAGCGAAGCGGTATTACTCGATTTAAGGAGTTTTGTCGATCTTTGAGAAATCTTATTAAGTTGAATAACCTCCCAGAGTATGAATTGCACGAGGAGGCAGGACAATCCGGTCCGCAACTGCTCATGACACGACGGGGGTGGGATTCGGGCTGTGGATAACCCGTCCATTACCCACCACCTTCCGTCCATTGCACACCAGCTTCCGTCGATTACCCACTAATCCCCGTCGATTGCACACTCCTGATATTCTTATGCTATTGAAAAATAAGGGATTTATAAGCCTTTCCAGGTCTAAAGCTTTGAATCCTTCAAAAACCCTATAAATCGCTGCTTTGCAACTGAGTGCTGATCGCTGACCATGAGCTGAGATTACGATCCCTTTTCAGGGCTTGCCTCACCACTGCGGCCGTCGCATCGTCGCCCGTAGCCCAAGTCTCGATGAGCACGTTCAGGTAAGCGATGCGGTCCTGCATCAACTTGAGCTGTCTCTGATCGTCAGATGCGGCCTTAATCGCGATGTCTCGCTCTTGCTCTGCAACACCGAAGATCTGCATGAGGCTAGCTATCTCATGTCGATGATGCGTTGCAGCTTCAGCCAAGCGTTCAAGGTGTAGCTGTTCGAGAGCTTCAATTGCTTCGCCTTGTTCTTTGTGCAGCGCTAGCTGTCGCTGAGCGCTGGCGTCCAGTAAGATTTCAGTTCTCACTCTCGCTTTTTTGCTCTCGAAAAGTAGGAGGCTGAGCACAACTATTAGGGTTAGTGACGTACCTAAAACGAAGAGAAAGCTGCTGTGAATCAGGGTTGGATCGATGGTAGTGCTCAACGCAGGTAGACCTCGGTAATTTCGGCCCGGAAGTGACCAAGTTCTTGAGAAACGACCTCCAACGCTTGTTTCCGTGTGAGGTGACGTTGTAGCGAAGCCATTCGCTCTTGAGCGTACGTGTGCCGTAACCCGTGGGCACCATTTGACCAACCGAGAGCTTCCTTCGATGCAGCGCTAACGCTTTTGCTCCATGGCTGGCCGCCGCCAATTGCATAGAATTGCTGGTAGCTGATACCGCGATCCTTTACGACCCGTGGCGTTGCCAACCGGCTCCTTTCCAAGCGTTGAGCCAGAGGTATTGGGATGCGCACCTCGCGGACCAGGCCACCCTTGCCGTGGACCGTGTAGCTGATGGTCGTTTCCCGAATTCCAGCAAACTTCATCCCGTGCGCTGGACGTTCATCCGCTACACGGCGATGAGTTCTTTGGAGACTCAGCAATTCATGAGCACGGAGACCCGCTGCATATGCAATCTCTGTCGCAAGCGAGTTGTGAGGAGCTTGCCGAGAGGCGATCAGTGTCATCTGCTCGCGGTTATAGGCTCGTGTTTGGTTGGCCAGACGGCGACCCAAAGTCGGGTGCTGCTTCGTGCTGGGGCGAGCGGTCGCGCTGCTTTTAATTACTTCTAGAGACCGGCCTAGCGGCAGTTGTAGGGTGACGTGCTGCATCATGGCCTGGAGAGCCTGACGCTCCATATCGAGTGTTTTCTGACCCACGGTCGTCGCTCTTTGCTGAAGGTAGCTAATCGCGCTATCAGGGGTCATTTCGCGGAGGCTGCCTAAGCGATGCTGCTGTAGGTAGGCGGTGATGCGTACCAACCGCTGCTCGTAGTTACGGACAGTGCCCACGGATCGAATGTGGGTGCCCTGGAGCTTTTTCATCACGGATGCAGCTTGCTTTGTAGGCTTGGCAAACTTAGCCACTCAGGCGATTCCGATGTAGCCATCGGTGCACTGTAGAACGCTGAATCTTGATACCTTTTTCCGCTATCCAGCGTTGCAGTTCAGTGCCATTGCAGCCTGCGGAATCAAGCTGCAACAGCTCGTACTTATAGTTATCCAGCAATGAGCGACGTTGGGCATAGGTTCGGGGTTTTCTCCGAATCCTAGATTCGGCCTTGAGGCGTGCAGTAATGCTCTGCGCATCGAATTCGCTCATGGGATTCTCTCTATCAGGTGTAAGAACTCCTGACCGTTGCCGGTTCAGCGACACACCATCCGTAGATGGTTCGTTGTGTGCCTGTTCGCCCCCCTTAGCATGAGATGCAGGCGGGGACTGTTCACGCCTACTCGGATTCTCCGAGTGAGTTCCTGATTGTCCGCTCAGGTTCGGCTGCCATTGGGTCTGGCTGACCATGTTGGGTTGTCTTCTCTCCTCAAGTGATTGGTCGTTGATGGTCCCGATATGTAGTCGGCGTTGGGCCGGGCACACACGCGATGACGCAAGTGTGGCCGATGGGCCAATGCCCGCGATGACGCAGGCCGAGCCCCCTGCCACTGTCCCAACCCATGAATCACATGGGTAACGAGACTGCCGGGCAGTGCGGTTTGGTTCGTGATCAGCTTACGAAAATGGGGGAGGGCAAACAACGCAACTGCGCTGCGTTGTATTTGTTGCGCGAAATCAAACCGTTCGATGGTGCCCGCTATGTGGCGCGACGTTTAGGAGCGTTACATAGCGGGCAAGGGGCGCGAGCAGAACCAGTAGCAGTAACTACATAGGGTTCGGTAGAACCGCAGCCAGTGGATTCATAGGATCGATACGTATCCTTTATCACTGGAGTGATGTGACGATGAAAATCGCAATTTTCTTGGACTGGGTTCAGATGCGTATGCCATTCCTTACCAGGTGGGCGGGTCGGCTGGGATTGCTCCTTGGCCCCGTTCTTTGCGTTCTGCATCTGATCGCCGCATCAATTTTTCCACCATATGGGAAACTCGTACTCGCCCAATATGATGCGGTCCAGCTCACCGGAAGCCTCCTAGCCGCTCCGACTGCGCAGTATTTCATTCTGTTGGGCGCGGTCTTCGGTGTCCTCTGGGTGTTCCTTTGGGCTGTCCGGTGTGGCTTGGCTCTGCGTAGTTGGATCATCTGTCGGCGGGCGGCCTGATGAGCATTGGCACGGCTGAGGATTTCGCCGGATTCAATTGGGTATTCGGGCTGTGGGAAAACGTTGCGTTGACGATCCTGACTGCCACCGAGCCGCTATTTGTCGCATTCAACGAAACCAGCAACGCGCTTATCGTTGCGGTTGGATTTGGATGGATGCTGCTCGTTGCATTGCGCGTGGGGCAAGGAGCTGCGCGTACGGTGTTGTCAGGAATTATGATTTTCCTGGTTGTGGCGTACGGCATGAGACCCGTGACAGTGACTCTTCCAAGCGGAGCAACGGTCCGGCTGGTCGAAGCTCAGGCGGTGCCGCTCAGTTTCGTGATGACGATTCACAAAATCTACAGAGAGGCTTTTGATCAGGTCCTGAGTGATCAAACAGTAGCCGGGACAATCGTCCCTGCGCAGTCCGCGATTGACAACATGGTAGGTCGATCAGCCGAAGTGTTTGCCGGCAGTGATTTGGCCCGGCTGATTAGAGATTACAACGCCAGTTGTGCCCCGGCGCCGGCTGAGCTTGCCGGTCCCGAGCACGCGGCTAAAGTGGAAGCTTTGCAGGCTATCGGGCTGCTCGGCGGTGGTGGCTTGGGGATACCGGATGAAGAAGTCGGCGTGATAGCACAAGCACGCACGGCTATTGGCGGCGCGTGGACGTATGTTTTCGGTTCAGCCGAAGAAAATGGCGGTTGGGGAGCTTATCTGTTAGGCGGCGGGGCTGCCCGGACTAGTTTGGGTCAGGTGCTTGACCAGAGAGCTATCCAGTCGCGTCGTGAGGCCGGTATTCGTGCTCTTGAAGCTGCCGGGCCGTTCATGGGGGACCGCTATGCGCTGCCAACGCAAGCGCATTGGGCCGCCAAACTTGCAGGGGAATCTCAAGCCACGCCGTCTTACTTGTCGATCAGCACAGTGCCAGGGCAGGAGTCGGCTATCGTCGGCGACGATCAAGGAATAATGTTTCGACCCACCAGCTGCATCGAGGCATACAAAATTGCCCAGATGGGCGCTGAGCAGGCGTATCAGGCGTTGCGCGAGTCGGGTGCGGTTATAGCAAGTGGGCAGCGAGTAAGCGCTGAGGTGGGGGCTGTAAGTACAGCGACAGCTTGGCAGCGATTCATGGCTGGTTCATTGCAGAAAACGACGGGCCTCTCTCGTGGGGATAGTGAGGTTGCTGGAAGCTTCTTAGCCGCGGCTCAGATGTGGAAGAACTTCAGCGGGTGGCTTGATCTGCAAACGCTGTTACCTGGTTATGTGATCATGTCAGCCTGGTTGTTTTGGATTGTGTTACTCCTCGCGCCGTTCTTTTTGATGCTCGCACCTCTCAGGGGCGGTAGGATGTTGACCAATTGGCTGTCGCTGCTGATGCTGCCGGTCATCTCCGTTATGACCGCACAGATGATCACTGTTGCGGTGTCCCAGACTGTGGCTGCTGTTGCGGTTGCCCAAGCAGGGGCTGCTAGTGGGTGGTCAGGCGTCGGGGCGGACTATGACGGTCTCCGTGGGTTGATGTCAGCTATTGCAGCTGTGTCACTGGGCATTTCCACCTGGATCACGTCGAGTATGCTAGGTGTATCATTGGGAGGTTTGGCTGGTAGCTTGTCCGGCGCTGTGGCAACTGCCAGCGATGTAGGACGCTTAGGTATGAAAGCGGTTGGCTTTGCCATGCTGGGCTCTCGAATCGCTAGCGTAGCGGGAGCGGCCACCGCTGGACGGAGTGGTTCTAAAGCTCAGCCGGGTAAAGCCACCCCTCCATCCATGCCACCATCAGCCAACCCAGTTGGGCCTAGCTCGATTCCTACATTTCGGCCTGGTAGCCGTGGTGTAAAATCGCTGAACCCACCAAAAGCCAGACGTTAGAGTTTGGGCAAGGGGGGCGGCGCTGACCGCCCTGGTGCAGGTGATGACGTCGCTACTTGCGAGGCTCATCTGCACAAGCCCTCCATTTCCGAAAGAAGCCAACGGCTATATTCGCGGCGCCCTAACAAGTCAATTGGGGGGCACCGCTTTTGCCTTGCCACAGAAGTGAGCCGCAGAAGCTCGCAACAGCCGTACCAGTGAGTCACCTATAAGGTTCCTCTGAGATGAGTCTCCGATACTGCGCCCGGCCACTGGCATGGCGCCGCGAGACTCAAGCAAGCCTGCGCCACACCAGTGATTACCCAGCGAAAATCTCCGAAAAACCACTGAGAATCATCGGCGCACACTCTCGTGCTTTGGGGTACTGCTAATACACCTCGGCTTGCCTATGAGATCCGCCAAGAATTCCTCGATTCCCACTTGGGGTAGTGAGCATTTTTTCCCGGGGCTCGATGACACCATGCCAAGCGGTGTTTTGCTTCACCCTCTACTGAGAGTGGAGGTAAGCATGAAGTCCTTTTTGATCACGGTTGTATGCGCTGGGGGAGGGTATTGGCTGGGAACGAATCGATTAGTACCTCCTTGGCTGGTAATCGGGTTGGCAATTTTGGGAGTGGGCTTATGGGCCATTGCCGAGTGGATTGAGCTCCGGGAAGGAAATGATGAGGGCAAGCCATGATGTATGCCGATATGAAGGATCTTGCTGTTCTATCTGCAATGTTTCCTTCCTGGAGTTGGAGACTGTCAGCGAGACGACGGATATTTGTGGCGTCGGAAGGGCCGGTCATCCGACTCTACTGGATGCCAGCCCTTTTGAGCCTGGACGAGTTTCGTGCCCAACTTTTTGTGAAGGAGCTCAACGCCTTAGGCACATCTGGTGGCTCAAGACAGGGGGAGTGGTGACAATGGCAAATTGTTATCAAGGGGTGTGCTGTGTGAAAAAATGGAAACTGGTGATGCTGGCCATGGCATCCGCCTCCCTTGCCGGGTGCTGGCAGAGCGATTATGCCTTTGAGGGGAAATACTTCGCTGCGGAGGGAGAAGAGTGCGCGACCCCGACTAGCGCCTCGGATCGCGAGCAATATCTTCTGGATATCACCAAGCAGGTCCACGACGGTAAAGCCCTGTACTCGGCCAGATTCCCTATCGCTGCGAAGCTGGGAGCTCCTCTCACCAGCGAACAGAGCGTGGCTGCAACAGACGATAATGAGCTGACTTTCCGTTTCACTAAACCTGAGGTTTCCGGAGTGTTTTCAGGAAGCCCGGCAGTGGAAATCGAGCTCACAGTCGTGCCGAACAAGAGCAGGAAAGATCATCTCTGGATGAAAAAAGCAACGTTCACCAGCGTTCGAGACGGGAAGGTCATCGAGCGAGATTTCTTAACAACTCTGAGAGCTGCAAGCAAGGTCGGGGAGTCCGGTGCTTGTTTGAGAAAAGATAGCGTAGCTCGCTGACAGGCTAAGTGTCGCGCTGCAGCAGGCAAAGGAGCATTTAAGGCATTGTAAAATGGGCCGGCTTGACTATGGATTGCCGCTCCCTTGTCGTAGCAGGATAAAGAAGTGCTAGACTCCTCGCGAGGTCTAGCACCCATAGCCTTGCACCACCACAGCCCTGACCAGTTAAGACTCGACCCTCAGCTGGTTCAGGGCTTTTCTTTCTGAAGGCACCGAGGTGGGTGGATTAGCACTCGATGCCCATGACTCTTCTCCTGGCGATCCGCATACGGCCTCCTCTTACGGGTCTTCGCCTTAGCCTTGCACCACCACAGCCCCAGCCGGTCAAGACTCGACCCTCAGCCGGTCCGGGGCTTTCATTTTGAGGGCATCGAGGTGGGTGGATTAGCACTCGATGCCCATGACTCTTCTCCTGGCGATCCGCATACGGCCTCCCCTTGCAGGTCTTCACTGTAGCTTTGCACCACCACAGCCCCAGCCGGTCAAGACTCGTCCCTCAGCCGGTCCGGAGCTTTCATTTTGAGGGCATCGAGGTGGGTGGAAAAGCATCCGATGCTCATGACTCTCCTAAGCACTAGCCTTAGACCTCCTCGTTCGTTTGGGCTTGGTGGATGGAGCTGGCGGCGCTGGAGGTGTCGCGGTTGTGTTCGACGTCTGCTTCGCAGCTTCCGCGGCGGCGGCCGCAGCTTTCTCTGCTTCCTTGAGAGCGGCCCAGTAGACGTGGAGCGCCTCGATATCGCCATAGGCACCGATCTCGGGAAGTCGCTCGATGAACCGGCTATACAGCCCGTCCTGAACTTTGCCGTTATGGCGCATCCACTCAACCGCAGCGTTCGGATTGGTGAGCATCACATAGTGGAATTCGCCCGATGCACCTGGCTTGGCAACAATGAACTGCAGTTCTCGCAGCTTCTTCATCCGCCGACGCCAGGTATCCACAGCCCGCTCTCCGAGAAAGCCCGCTTCAGCAGCAAATGTGCTGGGATTCTCAATGGTGATGACCGGATGATCGGGCATACGCGCCCATAGACAAAACAACACGTGGCCGGCAGGCTGTCCTTTCGAATCGGCATCGATGACTTGCATGGCAATCGGCAGTGTCCGGGGAATCGTGCTAAAACCATCGTGGGTTTTGCGCGTCCATTTCCACGCTTCAGGCATGTCGGGGAAGTGCACCTGCATTAATTGCTGGGCACGCTCCGCCATCGTTAAGCGGCGTTTAGCTGATTGTTTTGCGTTGGCCATTTTGCAGCCCTCATTCGATTTCTGTTGGGCTCAGTTTCCCGACATCGGCTGATGATGGCAAACCGTCATTGAGCGCTAATATCACGCATCTCCAAGCGCATGAATGAACGATACAAGCTACTCAATTGCACTATATGAGCCTAGTTCAGATAATCGAATTGCGCGATATCGCGCATAAAAAGCTTACAACCTACTGATTTTCATAGTTTTATTTTTGCTTTTTGGTGCTCGGCGTGCTGAGTGTACTCGGCGTGCTCAGTGTCCTCGCCGTGCTGCAGGGTGTAGGGTGTGGGAAGAGGGGCTTCACGAAATGGGTTCGGCCTCGATTTTCTTGCTCATGGGTACACCTAGTAGCGCACTTTGAAGGTTGGGGAGTCTTCTGGCCGCTGCTGACGGCGGTCGTAGATCCGGGTAGTACTGATGTTGGCATGGCCCAGCCAAGCCTGGACCTTAGCAATGTCGGCTTCATGCTCCAGGGCATTTGTGGCCGCGGTCGCACGCAGACCATGCACACCCAAACCCGCGACCTCGATCCCGGCGCATTTCGCATATTTTCCTACCAAGGTGTAGATGCCATTGGCTGTAATGCCGGTGCCGGTCGAGCGTCCCCGCAACGGTACAAACAGCGGCCCCTGGGGCTCGAGCAAGTGATGACCGGACTTTTCTAAATAGGCATGGATTCGCTCGGCGGCCACGGGATGCAGCGGCAAGAAACGCAGCTTTCCACCTTTGCCCAAAATCCGCAGGTGCTTGATACCTCTCCGCTCCTGCAGATCGCTCAGCTGCAGCTGCGCACATTCCTCACGACGCAGGCCGTGATACAGCAGAACAGCGAGAATGGCCCTATCTCGTAGCCCCTTGAGCGAGTCCGCCGATGGCGCATCCAGCAGCGCTTTAGCCTGGTGGTCTCCCAGAGCCGGTGTCTTCCCTTCATTCGTTTCGATCTTGGGCCTCTTGACCCCATGTACTGGATTGCCACCGGCGACAGCATTGCACTCCAGCAGATGATCGAACAGGCTGGCCAGCGCGGCTAGCTTGCGGCGGATGGTCGCTCCGGCCAGTCCACGCTGCTCGAGCTGAGCACGCCAGGCCAAGACATGTGCCCGGGTGATGGCGCGGAACTCCTCCGCCGCGGCTAAGCCTACGAAGCCGCAGAAGTCTTCAAGGTCACCCTGGTAGGCACGCCGGGTGCGGGGGTTAACGATATTGGCAAACCACTCCACCGCAGCCGGAACCTCAGCCAGGGTTTGAAACTGGGCAGCGGTCAGCCGGCGTTCAGGCAGGATAACAAGCTTCGACATTTACTCTGCCTCCCAGTTTCTCTGGTGGATGTTGCGGCAACGCTGCACGACTTCTTCCACGCAAGGATGACGCGGTGAGTCGGTGTAGATCTCTTTTCCATAGAAGGGAAGTGCGCCCAGGAAAACTTCCAGTACGGCGTCGACTTCGAGCGAAAGCAGAACCAATGTCTTGAAGGCGTTGGGCACTTGGTCTTTTTCGAATCTGGCCCATCTGTCCCTCATGGCTCGTTCGGCCTTTCCCGCCTCGTCCCACTCCTTGGATTTATGGTGCACCAGAGCATTGCGCGCTTTGATCAGGCCCTTAAGGCCATTGACCGCAGGACCTTCCTCCTTAAGGGAACGGCCGCAGATGAGTCGGGGAACAATCATCCACTTACCCAGCAGATCCATCTTGTCCAGGTAGTCGGTGGCCACCTTGTCGCCCAACTGGATGGCAGCCAGGTCAAAAACAGCCGCCTCGATGGCCATCGCGGAAAAGACGATGGTCTTGATGCCGTTTATGGCTTTTCGTTCCTCGCGGTCCATAGCACCTGTGGGATCGTGAGGCGGGCAAAACAGGGGACTGGGATCCGCTGCGCCGTCAAGAAACAGCGTAAAGGCTTGCTCCGCCATTCTTGCGTAGGTGTCTGCCATGGTATCGACACGGATGTAGGTATCGCGGATTTCGAACGGCTCAGAGCTACTCATAGCGTCCTGTTTCAGAATTGGTGATAACGTATTTTATCACCAGTTTCGCTATCGCAGGTTGTGCTGACCTTTCACAGCACAGCTTCGTCAAAAAACGCCTTGACTTATCCTTGTTCTGATATAAATTATATCTACACCCTCGGGTGCGATTCAGCATAGGTGTCGAGCTGTAGACCTATGCGCATTCCATGTGGAGTGCACGATTTTCTGGATTGCGGCGCCGCCGTAGTTCAAACAAGCAGGTGACCAAGCTGGGGAACGCTGATGGCTTACTCATATACTGAGAAAAAATTCAATATTATCAAAAGCTTACTAAGGTATTACCAATGGCCGAGGTATCGAAGTTAGTAGATTTTTGTGGCAGCAGTAAGAAAGATATTTCAGATTTTCCTCTCGCAGTCCGTGATCGGGTGATTTATCAGCTTGACCTACTGAAGCATGGAGACGATCCATCCAACTTCAAACCAGTCAAGACTGTAGGACCTGGCGTTTACGAGATCAAAATCCGAGCAAAGGAAGGGGCTTTTCGCGTGTTTTATGTGGTGAATCGAGCAGCCGTGATCTCGGTATTGCATGCGTTTCAAAAAACCACTGAAAAGACGGAAAAGCGTGACATTGATCTTGCAAAAAAGAGATTGAAGTCACTGGGCTAAAGCGGACTGGTATCCCCTTGTACGCGTTAGGGGTTAAGTATTAGGTGCACCACCATAGCCCGAACCCTATGAGGTATCTATCGAAGAGATTCATCAATAGAGGTAAACATGATGACAAACGAACGCCAAACCAATCTTTGGGGTGCGTTGGTTGAGTCGCCGGAAGAAGCCGCAAACCTACAAGTGCGTTCAACGCTGATGCGGGAAATTACTCGAAAAGTACGTTCTTGGGGGCTTGCTCAGAAGGACGCAGCGCAGAGATTGAACGTAACGCAACCTCGGCTGAACGATTTGCTGAAAGGGAAAATTGATAAATTTTCCCTGGATGCTCTGGTAAAGATGCTGCCTGGCGCAGGCCTTCAGATTGAAGTGATAGTGAAAGAGCAATCTGCAGCATAATACCCAGCTAGTGCCAAGTCTCACAGAGAGTTGTTGTCTGATTGAGAACTGGAAGATCACGACGAGAATGCGTGAGGGAAAAATTCAGCAGCAGGCGGTTAGCAAGTGTTCTCCTATTGAAGAGAAGGCTGCGGCACAAGACTGAAATCCCCTGAATGCAGTCATTGGGCTAGCTATGCAAAGCCATGACCATGGTCTCGAAACCATGGTGAGTGCGCTTCGGCTAGGTTATCCTGATGCAAGGACTGAATCGAGCGAGCCTGGCTAGGCCACCGCGAAACCTATTACAAGGATCGATCATGAAGGCGTTTCTATCTCACTCAAGCGCTGACAAAAAGAGCTACGTTGGTATTGTCGCTTCGCGGCTTGCTGAAGAAGACATCGTCTATGATGAGATGTCGTTTGAGTCTGGCGAAGAAACCATGAATGAAATTATTCGTGGTTTAGATGAGAGTACAGTGTTTTGCTTGTTTATTTCTGATGAATCGCTCAAGTCTCCTTGGGTTCGTGAGGAGATAGATGGTGCGTCTATCCGGCTTGCAAATGGTTCGCTCAAATATATTTATCCTGTGGTTATAGATCGTAGTGTGACCCATGATGATCCGCGCATACCCAAATGGCTTAAAGAAAATTATAATTTAAGATTGGTTACTCGTCCCGTTATTGCTGCGCGTCGCATCCAACAAAAATTGAGGCAGGCCAGTTGGGCAAAACATCCGAAGCTAAAGGAACGTGAGCGTGCCTTTGTGGGGCGAAACAAGAATATTGAGTCATTCGAGCGCCGCTTCGATGACTATAGTCAACCTAAACCCGTGCTATCTGTGGTCGTTGGCCCTCCATCGATTGGTCGTCGTACGCTCATATCCAATGCTTTGCGTAAGCTTGCCCTTAACGGGCCAGATAAAGACTTTCCAGTTCTTCCGCTAGACCGCCATGCTAGTATCGAAGACTTCATTCTCAGACTTTTGGATCTTGGTGCTTCAGACGCAAGTTATGCCGAGTTGAATCTTGCCGAGCGTCCCATTGACGAGAAAGTGGCAATTACAGTGGGTTTGCTGAAAGACCTCGCGAAGCTTAAAGAGCGAGTGGTCGTGCTTGATGAAGGGTGCCTCGTAACCTACGAGCGGAAATTGGCCCCTTGGTTTGAGGCGATAGTAAGCCATGCCGATCTGGTCGGTAAGCCCTTGCTTTTTGTTGCTTCGCGCTGGGCCCCAAATCCTAACTCAGTTCGTCAACTCTCTCGGGTGGTGTTTTCATGCACTCTGGGCGAACTGGATCCATCTGAGCGGCGCCGACTCTTTGCTCGGCTTCTGGAGATTGAGGAGATAGTACTCAGCACTGAAGATTTCGAAACCTTCGCGGCCCTCCTCAACGGATTCCCTGATGAAGTGTTCTTCGCTGTTGATCTTTTGGCAAGACTCGGCGTTAGAGGCGCTATAGATCACTCTAATGAAATTGTCGAGTTTAATGGGGAAAAAGCGTCTATGCTGCTACGCCCCTTCCAAGATAACGAGGCTGTGCTCAACGTAATACGGCTTCTTGCCCAGTCTGAAGTTTTCAGTGTTGATTTTCTTTGTCAGATATTTAAGGAAGAGCAGCTCGTAAATATTATTGGTGATCTTGTTTCTGAGCATGTGTGCGAGCTGATTGGGGCAGAGGGTGAATTTTTAAGGCTGGTTGATTCGGTTCGTGATTATGTAAAGCGGAATGACTTAAGTTTGATTCCCGAACTTCGTGCTGCGGTGAATTCCGCGGTTGAACGCGATATTCAGCACGGTAACTGGAACGAGTACGACTCGTCTCGTGTTGCGTTTTTAGTAAAGAACGCACTTGCTTCGGGCGAAAGCTTAGAACCCCGGTTTATGATTCCCTCTCATATACTACGGACGATCAAAGAGCTTTATTATGATCGAGGTAAGCTGAGGCGTGCTGTCGACTTGGCGGACATTTTACTGGCTAAAGAGCGAAATCTCGATCCACAGCTGGTTCAGGATGTGCGCTATTACCTTTGCCTGGTTCTAGCCCGTCTCAGGGACACCCGCGTGCTGGAAGAAGCTCAGCGTATTCATGGAGATGAGCATGATTTTATTCTCGGATACTACTATCGTCTGGTAGGTCGCCAGCGTGATGCTATCGAGCGGCTCTCCCGTGTGGCCTCTGGAGCTTTTGTTGGGGTTAGAGCTAAACGAGAACTGGTTGAAGTACTGCTGCAAATGGAGCAGTACGATGATGCGAGAGAGTTAGCTCGAAAAAATTATGAGGAGAATCGTACCAACCAATTCCATATCCATGCTTACTTCCGTGCATTAGTGCTCGGGAGCAGCCCGGAAAGATATCTCACCGTGCTTGAGGCGCTTTGCTCTGAGCTGGAGGATGTGCGCAGTGATCGCTCTCGCCAAATGGCTATGATCGGGAGAGCCCTCATTGCCGCTCGATGCAAGCATGATCAGCGATCTCTCGATCTTATCGACGACGCAATCGCTTCGTTCCCTCGCATTATCTATCCTGTTCTGGCGAAGTTCGATATAGGTTTGAGCTTCCGCAATGAAGCTGCCATGCAGGACGCACTGACCCGCTTGGAGAGGCTAGCGAGTGACGGAGTGAATCTATCGACTAAAACCTTAGCTGTCCTTCGCGCCTATCTTGCCGCGGTGCGAGGAGACCTGGCCACAGCTCATAGTCGGGCGGCTGAAGTAGCTAGGCATTTTACTGATGAGGCGCGCACCAGATTTTTAGAAAAGCTGGAGGCCTTTGCATCGGGTGCGGTAGTAAACCGAGGGGGGGCTCGTTAGCGTAAGCTTGGGCTTGTCGCAACGGTTCATTTCCATCGGGCTTGGGGGCGTTCCAGGAGGTAATCACTTCACGCCGTTCTTACGCAGGGGGAGCTTCCCCCGCGTTAGAAGCGATTGAAGTGTGAGCTCGAGTACCCTTTTGAGTACCTTTATATATTTTTTATTGACTCAATGCTCGTTTTTTCAAGGGCCTTGAGCTCGGGGTTCGATTCCTGTCTCCGGCACCACATCCAGCTCCACTGCATTCCGCTGAATGCTTTGGAAACCCTCTAAACCGGCCTTCTGGCCGGCTTTTCGTTTCCACTACACTCCGTCGGGAACCAACTAAATCCCCAATAACGGGGGGTATTTTTGGGGTACAGCGTCTTTCCTGAATGGAGAACGTACCCCTATGCCACGCCTAGCCACTCCGCTCAGCGACCTCAAATGCCGCACGGCCAAACCGCGTGATCGCGCCTACAAACTGTTCGACGGCGGGGGCATGTACCTGTACGTCACGCCCAGTGGTTCTAAGACTTGGCGGCTGCGGTATTTCAAACCCAGCGGCAAGGAAGGCACGCTGATTATTGGCAAGTACCCCATCGTTTCATTGGCTGTCGCGAGGACCAAGCGCGATGAGGCTAAGGCTCTATTGCTCGACAACCTTGATCCGATGGAGGAAAAGCAGAAGGCCAAGATTGCTGCCCAGCGGGCGAGCCTTCTCTTCGAAACCGTTGCCCTGGAGTGGCACGTCGAAATGTCCCGGCGCTGGACTGAGAGCCATGCCAAGACGGTGCTGAGCAGGCTGCGCACCCATGTGTTTCCTCTGATTGGTCAGCGGCCTATCGCTGAACTCGACACCCATGATCTCCTTGAGGTCACCCAGCGGATCAAGGATCGCGGCACCATGGATGTAGCCCTGCGTGTGCAGAACTATCTATCCACGATCATGCGGGGCGCGAAGCGGGCGCGGCAGATCACTCAAAACCCGGCGCTCGATCTGGCCGGCTCGATTCAAGCGCCGCGCACCGTGCACCGTCCTGCACTTTCGCTGAACCGCCTTCCTGAACTGTTGGATCGAATCGACAACTACACCGGTCGCGAGCTAACCCGGCTCGCAGTGCTGCTGACGCTGCATGTGTTCGTGCGCTCCAGTGAACTGCGCTTCGCTCGGTGGGATGAATTCGACCTGCAACGGGCGATGTGGGAGATCCCTGATACCCGTAAGCCGATTGAAGGCGTCCGCTATTCCACACGCGGAACTAAGATGAGTGGGGACATTCAGATAGTGCCGCTGTCGCCTCAAGTCATCGAGATCCTTGAACGGCTACGCAGCTTGAATCGCTTCTCTGAACTGGTTTTGCCCGGCGACCACAGATATTGGAAGCCCTTGTCGGAGAATACGGTTAATCAGGTGCTGCGCAATATGGGGTACGACACCACCAAGGACGTGTGTGGGCATGGTTTCAGGACCATGGCTTGTAGTGCCTTGCTCGAATCAGGGCTGTGGACGGACGCGGCGATTGAGCGGCAGATGAGTCATCAGGAGCGTAACCGCGTGCGCGCCGCTTACATCCACAAGGCCCAGTTTCTGGAGCAGCGTCGGTTGATCATGGCGTGGTGGAGTAACTACATCGATGCCAACAGATCGGGCCATGTCACCCCACATGAGTTTGCCCATCCGGTCGGCGACAACGTCACCGCCTTGCCAAATGGCCATGGCGCATTCAATCGCGGGTGAGCCTGCAAGATTGGCGCTGGCTGCTCTTTCAGGCGGGTCCATCCAGACAGGGCTGCAAAGCCGCCCTGTTTGGATGGACCTTATTTTGAAGAGCTAAAGGCCACGAGTTTGTCCGGGGTTTACCACGGAATTCCATCGGTGGATAACCGCTTTTCACGTCCCAAGCAGCGGTGAGTATCGACCCTTGACCGGGTTTATCCACAGGCGTAGAACTGGCCGTGCAAGCGCTGTCGATGACAGCACCCCAGGTGGCCCGAACCTTCAAGGCCACGCCGCTCTCGCGGTGGTTCTACCCAAGGGCGATTAGCATTCGGCAGCTCGCCCGGTCACTACCCATGTGATGAATGCTCTTACACATATAGCGCTCGTGCGCCAGATACTCCGTACCTCGCTGCCCTGCAGCAACCTATCCGCTTGGCCGAATCCTGCGCCAACCTGTGCCCGTCTCTTTCTCCTGGAAAGAGACGGGCACTTCTACCACTGCTGCAGCCCTGATCGCACAAGGCTTTGCGGCATTCCCCCTCGTGACAATCGGCGTGACAAACGCCGATGTCACCAGCAACAGCGCTGTAGATGATGGTGCAGCAGACCAAGGAATGGACTGCACCTGACTGACAGTCAGGCCTGCCCCGGTCATCGCAGTGCTGCTTGCACATGGCTCAGGATCTTCAGGCGCTGGTCTCGTCAGCCAGCACTGCCTCCACCCGCCCACCGGCAAGGGTGCTCAGGAAGCCAGATCATGAGATGCCCTTGCTCCCGGACGTAAGGAGCCGCCAGTCCCGCGTAGAGGACATTCCCCACAGGTCGCAGGGGCCTTGATCCCTGATAGCACTCAACATTCTTGGCGGGATGACGTGGGGCGAGGATCGGAGAACGGTAGATGAGGTGACTGACATGGCATTGGTGGGTAGACGCGATGGCCGTAATTTCGGCTACGGCAGGCAATTGAGCTATGCAGGGCCGCAGGCGCTGAAAGACATGTTTGGCGGTGGCCATTACGGCACGGTCAAGGCGCACTGTGATCGGTGGCAGGCATTCGTGAAGTGGTGTCGCTCCGAACAGGGGCCCGGCATCAATGATGCGCGGCAGATTGATCGAGAGATCTTGGTAGGTTACGCAGCGTACCTGTGCGACCTGGTTATGCGCGGTGATCTTGCTGTCAGCACCGCGCAAAACCGGCTATCCAGCGTTAACCGGACCATGGCGGCGCTTCGCGGTGATCAGTACGTGAAGTTGCCCAGTCCGAGCAAGGCGTTGGGTATGCAGCGCACCGGGGTCCGTCATTCGGTGCCGCAGGGCCAAGACCGTGAACAGGTTAAGCAGATCGTCAAAGCGCTTTGCAGCCAACATCAGCTACGGGCCGCTGCGATTGTTCTGATGGCGCGAGCCACCGGCATGCGCTTGCGTGAGGCCATCTTGGCGGATCTGCCAAGGCTGAGCCGTGAGGCTAACAGGCTAGGCAGGATTAACATTCAGGATGGTACCAAAGGTGGCCGCGCCGGCGCCTCGGCGCCACGTTGGATCGCAATGAACGACCATGTTCGATATGCACTTGAGTTTGCACTACGGGTGTCGCCTGCCGGTAGCCGCAACATGATTGCGCCACACGAAAGCTACCTGAATGTTCTCCAAGATATCATCCGACCTGCAAGGGAGATCCTGCACGCACAGAACCTTAAAGGTTTGCATGAGCTACGAGCGGCATACGCATGTGAGCGCTACGAGCAAATCACCCAACACCGCGCGCCTATCAATGGCGGCCATTGTCACCAGTTAGATAGGAACCTTGATCGTGAGGCTCGGAAGCAAATCAGCTTCGAGTTGGGGCATGGTCGGATCGATGTGGTCGCGGCCTATATTGGAAGACGGTCATGAGCAAGCCATTCGATATGGAGTTGTTCTTGGCTGGCATGCTGACCGGGTCGCACGCGACTCGGCAACGCCATATACACCAGGCGGAAATCATCCAAGCAGAAATCTCAGAGCGTTGGCATCGACAGACGCCTTGGGCTTGGCAGAAAAAGCATGTGGATTGGTTTCTTGAGCGCCGCATAAACCGACGCAGCGAGGCGACGCGGTATTACTATCTGTTGACCGTGCGGCTGCTCGCCCGTCGTTTACAAAAAGCATGGGTATTCAACCTCTGAGCGAGGTGCTGCTATTGATAGGTACGACTGGCAGCAATCGACCCATAGCTGCCCTTCGTACGGGACAGCAATCGGCCAGAAGCGGACCTCTGCCTAGTAAATAAATCTCCCAGCCAGGCGCAGGTTTGATGCCTTTCGCGCCTCACGAAGAAGCGCTAGGGGAGCGCCCCCTTTCCCCTCCGCGAGCCAGATCTGGGTCAGCACCACAAAACTGTTCATTCAACCAGTAATAATGGACGCGCCAAAAGAGAAAGTCACGCAAGTACGTATGGCCATTCCCACTGGATTTAACCAGTTGATTTGTCTAGGCTGCTGACGGAATATGATGGCGTAGCGAGCGAAATTAGACCGCCTTCCCTGCTGTCGGATTAGTGACAAATTTTATCTAATTATCGTCATAAAAATCGAATGGATATCAAAGTTGAAGAAATATATTTATTTAGACTGGAACGTAATCCAGTACATGAAGCATGAGAAAGTTGTAGAGGGGAAATTTGATGCGGTTAAATTCAAATCATTTATGCAAGGCCTTAAAAGCAAGTACGTATTTCCTGCGTCAGAAGGGCATTTGAAAGATTTGGCTGCAACATTTAAAGAAGAAAATTGGCCGCACATCGAAAAGGACATTTCATTTCTTGATGAGATCTCTGAGAGTTTGATGCTGGGAGTTCTTCCAGATGAATCGTTAATGCCAGTAAAAGCTAATATTAAAGATGAATTTAAAAAGATTTTAAATGAGCGAAAGGTCGAGCTAGATTTTTCTGTCAAAGGCGACAGTTATCATGTAGATATGGGGAAGTTACCGCCGGAAAATTTGTTTCGCCCTTTTTTGGAGAAGAATAACGGAGTGCTGGATGCATCTGTCATGGATGCTTTCCTAAACATGATGTGGGATTCAATAGATGACCCTGATTTCTATAAGTTGCTGAGAAAAGAGGTTGAATCCTTACATAAAATTATTCCCGGTCAAGACACAATTATAAACCAAGAAAGCCCTTACTTTAAAAGAATTGAGCCGTTTCTTGATATAGGAAGAATCAATGATGCTGAAGAGCTAGAAGAGAAGTTTGAGGGGATTCTATCGTCGTTTTTAGCAATTGACGGAAGAGTCCTAAATAATTTGACAAAAGGACAAAAAATCCAAAATGCATATTTATTGCTAGATTTTAGCCCTCTATTCAGAGACAAGGTTAACAAGAAGAATCGACCTGGCAATATGGATAGGGACTTAAAAAACTTATTCTTTGCGTCTGATGCTAAGTACTATGTCACTGAAGATGATGCTACATACAAAAAGTCAAAATTTGTGGCTAAATCACTTGGCTTACCCGTTAGACTTGTGAAAATGGATGAATTGAGACTAAAGCTTACTGTATTATAACGGTGTATTACAGAGGACGGGCCGCTGAATGCGGCGTTAGGCGATCAAGACTAGAGGGCGTTATTTGAACTGGAAAGATTATCAAGAAAAGGCAGCTGGTTTTTTTCGCTCCCTTGGGCTAGACGCAGAGACAGATGTGACAATCCAAGGAGCACGGACAAAGCATGATATTGATGTATTAGTAAAATCTCACCATGCGGGGTTTGATGTTACATGGATTGTCGAATGCAAGCATTGGAAGTCAAAGGTGTCTAAGCTCCACGTTCTTGCACTTCGTGAGATTGTAAGTGATACAGGGGCAGATCGAGGGATCTTGCTTGCTGAAGAAGGTTTCCAGAGTGGCGCAATTGAAGCTGCAAACCTAACGAATGTTCAGGTTACCTCTTTGGGGCATGTAGAGACTTCGGCCCGGACTGCCATCAACGCTATGAAACTGAGAGACCTATTTGATCGTCTAATTTGGTGTAAAGCAGAATATTGGAAAATACCTAAATATATTAGGATTAAGTCAGGGCTGCGCCCAGAGACAGGAGGAGCTGTCGGATACTCCGGAGACTGGGCAACAAAAGTCGGAGAAGACCTTATTTCAAAGGCGTTTCGAGGTGAATTTCCCATAACTCCAGACGAGATGCACCAAATGGCCTCAAAAGGACTCTTGGGCCAAGACATGCCGAATGAATTTGTAGCTATGAAAGATCTAATGGATTTTTTAGAACCGTTGATTGAAAGTTTGGAAAATAGAATCAATGCATGCAATGCTGAGTTTGGTGCATAAGGCTAACAAAGCATTGCAGAGGACAAGCCTCCGAATGTAGTGTTATGCCCATTAAATGAGAGAGGTCTGAATGCCTACGCCTTGGGAAAAAGAAGAGTTTAGTCAATCCTTGGAGTGGAGAAAAAAAGCCCAAGAGGGGGCTCTGGATCCAATTTCTTGCGTCAGTGTGTGGATGGATATATGCGGATTTGGTTCGAAATTAGAATCCGCCAATTGGGATTTAAAGCTCTTGCAAAAATCCGGCATAGTTAATCTATTGAATGAAGTATATCAAAGAGTTGGCCATCCTTTTTGGGTTGGTGTTCCTCCTGAGCCATTTGAAAATGTCCTTGTTATTAACGACGGCATTGCTCGTACTGTAGATTTGGGAGCGCCTGAGTACATAAGAGCTATTCAGGCAGTATTTTATATGAGAGACCTAGTTCTTGGTCATTTAAGTCTGTTGCGGCTAACTGACCGCTACAGTATGGGGGTCAGAACTGTTCTTGCCGGTGGTGAAAGGATTCAATATTCACCGGCCTTGTTTACAGGGAATTCAATACTTTTCCATAGCGACACTCCTAGTGAGTACGGTAAAAAACTGCTTGAGACTAACTTTCTCTATAATCCCGCAGAGTTTCAAATGAATACAGCGTTTGCTAAAGCTTATTCTATAGACTCAAAAGGTACTAGCTCTGGATTTAATGTAAATGGGTTTTACTTGGAAAAAAATTTCCTTGATAAATTTAGAGATGTCAAAGGATTGGGTTTTGTGCCTAGCGATAAATCCATACTTATGAATCACCAAGGTCAGCCTGCGCTAGAGCTATACATCAAAAATATAATTCCATTTCAATTTAAAGGGATTTCTACAGATGTATACGAAGTGTCATCAGTTAGAGTTGACAGTTCGTTTGAAGGGGAAGAGACCTTGATTGACCTAATTAACTATGAAACGGCATAACACACGCATGTTATCGAATTGGTTTACGCTACGTTCCAAACCAACTGCAAATGGGGGCGTTAGACAAACATGAAGGGGCAGTTTTCAAGTCGAAGCATCACAGGGAAAAATACCAACTGACTGCTCCTGGCCGATAGCTGTCTCCGGCACCATATCCAGCCCCACTGCATTCCGCTGAGTGCTTTGGAAGCCCTCTAAACCGGCCTTCTGGCCAATTTATCGTTTCCACGACCCTCCGTCGGGAACCAACTAAATCCCCAATAACCGGGGATATTTGTGGGATACAGCTACGCAGGGCTGCAGGCGCTGAAAGGCATGTTCGGCGGTGATCATTAAGGCACGCTGATCGGTAGCTGGCATTCGTGAAATGGTGCAGTTCCGAACAGTAACTTTTAACCGTTAGTGCGCGAGTGCTTGATTTATAATTTTCGTGATTTTAGTAGAGCACTTTTTTACGGCGCTCTACTCACCAGTCGCGTGTTGTTTTTATATTTAAAAGTATTGGGTTTATGCGCAGATATTTCCCAATTGTGGATGAATAGACTGGTAAAATGCGTGTGTCCAGTTATTTATTGAGTTGGCCTTGGTTTGCTGTGTTATAAAAGTTTCGAGCTCTGCTTCTCTTTGGTCAGGTGTTAATTTGTCGGAAATTATTCTTTCTATTTTAGGGACTTCTTCTGATGTGGCCTTTGCAATGTATCTGGTGTTTAAATTTAAACTTTTGAAGTGGCGGTCAAATAGATCCGTTAGAGTGGGGTTTATGTTTGGGTTTGGTTTTACGTAAAATTGGATTTTGTAGATTCTTTGTGTTAGCAAAATAGTATTGCAGAATAGAAATTGTTCATCAAAAGGGATTGCGTCAAAGTATGGGTGTATAAATTGCCGGCCGGTACCATTTCCCCAGAGTGCTAACTTATATATTGTGTTGCATGTGCTGCAAGCTGGCACCAAATTCTGAAGCGAAATTGAAAACTCGGGGAAAACACTTCTTGGGAAAAAGTGGTCGAGATCTTTGTAAGTGTCTATATGGCAGTATGGGCACAGATTTGCTGAGCCAAAAAGATCTATGACTGATTTTTTAATGTTGCTGACTTCCGCGGCTTTGCTGTCGAATAAGCTAAAGTATGCGTCGTGCTCGGCTTTTGTAAGGTTAATTTTATTTATATTTCCGAGGTGCAAGTCAGTCCTGTAATTTCCGAGTTTAGATATCGTTAAGGCGGCATTGCTTGTGAGGTTGGTTTTTCTTGGCTTTCTTTGCCTATTAATAGCCTGCTGCACTTCATTTTGATCAATGTCGGCTAGTGGGGCGACGGAGTTTCTCATATGTCACCTCCAATGCTAACAAAGTAACTGGATGCCTCCGGGCTTAGATTGTGCCCTAAAATTGAATTCAGGTCGCGCAGGGATAGTTTTTTTTCTGCGAAGTCCTTCAATATGTTTCTATAATCGGGCATTTCGCTATGTATTCCAAATATTCTACCGGCCAAAGTGTCTAAGCTAGTTCCGAATGACTCTATTGGCAGGCCACGGATGTAGGAGTTATTATGAATACGAGTGATCACATGGATGTATTTTGATGGTGTTTCTTGTACGACGATTGGGGAGTGGGTTGAAATAATGGCGTAACTGTTTTTTATTTCCAGCATAGTTCGCAATGCGTGGATGGTTGAAGATACTAAACTTGGATGTAGATGGTTTTCTGGTTCGTCCATTACAACCAGCGAGTTTTCAGCAAGCTTGGCAAAAAGGCACGTAAGGATAGATATTGAAACCTTATGTCCGGCGCCAAGTTTTTTAAATTTAGACGATAACATGCGCTCTGTCATGTTGCTTGAGTCTATTTCTGCCTCATCAAATATTGGCTTCATGGACTGTCGCCATTGGTTCGTTAGTCCTTTTGAGTCAATGTGTTTGATAGCGTCTACAAATTTTCTGCTAAGCGTTGTAGAACCAATTACGCGATAGGTGGTTTCATTTTTGTTCTTTTCTCTAATCCCGATGTAATCGTACTTTGCTTGGTTATCCAAAAAATCGCGGCGGCGAGTGGAGTTCGGAATTTTTACATCATTTGGCATAAAAAATTTATCAAAAACGCTGTAGGATATTGCGAATACTTTTGAAATTTTTGCCCTTGACTCGGATATGTTGTCTGTAGGTCCTATGCCCGTAACAGCGCCGACTAAGTTTGCTAAAAGCTGAGTTTTACCT
Source organism: Pseudomonas asiatica (assembly GCF_040214835.1). NCBI lineage: Bacteria > Pseudomonadati > Pseudomonadota > Gammaproteobacteria > Pseudomonadales > Pseudomonadaceae > Pseudomonas > Pseudomonas asiatica. The sequence goes on from NZ_CP157874.1 coordinate 753,051, forward strand.
GTTCCATTTTTCCCTACTAATACATTTATTCGCCCAGGAATAATTGAGTCTGAACTGAATTCAAATTTGCTTGTGGTTGTATCGGATGAGCCTTGCAGCTTGCACTTAAACTCTAATGTCAGTTCGGGTGAGCTAGGCTGATGAATAAGATCGACAGGAGGCGGAACGGTTTTCTTGTTTAAAAGGCTCTCATACTCTTTTTCTAGTAGGTTTAAAGCGCCAAGGCTGCGAAGCAATGAGCGCTTTACTACGCTTTGGTCTTTCACTTCTGCCAATTTTTTAGAGCCGCTGCGTAGGTCATTTAATGATTCAAGGAGGAGTTTGCGGTAGTTGGCAGGCAGCTTCTCGACCTGATCGTAAAAATTTTTTGACTGACCGATCGAAAAATAAGATGAGTCGAGTCTGGTGAACTGTTCTGGAAGTTCCGTCTCGCCAGGGCTTTGATTTTTTTGTGCGATTTTTATTTCCCCGAGCAAAATACGTTCAGATTCTGAATTTTTAAACTCCATGATAAATGTAGTTTTATAGCTAAAGTCATCCCATCTAGAACGTTTCAATATAAAGCATGGGTACTGGATCTTTAGCTTTGTAGGGGATAGGTAGAAATTGATGTCATGCATGTTGATGCCCAAATCGATTTAAGAGGAAGTGTAGAGTTGCTCTGTGCATTTTTGCTAGGAAGTAAAGTTAGGTGTCAGTGATAGTGAATTTTTGCTATGCTTATATTTGCCTCAGTTTTGATCATGGTTAAATACATTAAAGTTTCGTGCTTGCCTTCCTGCTGTTTGGTACGTAAGCTGATCAAATTCCAGCGGATGAATTTACAATGATTAGTGGCATTTCGCCACTCTTTGTGAGGATCGGTTGAGCGTGGGAAAGAGAATAAGAAGGTGTGAAATTAGTGTGCACTGTATGCGTATACAGTTAGTGGCGTTTCTCAAGGCCACTGACGGTCAACGGCCCGCCATCGATGCCAATATTCAATCGACGAACGTCGTCTATGTTCCGCTAGCTGCTATTTTCGAGCGGATTCAGTCGTTCCTCACCTAGCATTTTAAGCGGGTGGACGCCGCCCTCACTGGAGCACAGTTATTCCCAATTCGATTCCACGAAAAGCCATAACTAGCTGATTTGTTTATAGATACCCTATGAGGTACATCAAATAATCCACCAAATTCCAGCCCCGCGAAAACCGGGCCCTCACGGCCAACAACCGTCCGTCTGTCTCCGCAGCTGAAGCACGAACTCATGATACGGATACTTCAGTTTGGGAATGCGTTGCCGGGTTCGATTTCCGAGCAGCTTTGATGAACATCGCCGTTCCACCTTGGCGCATATCGATCTCGAACAGCTCTGAGGTTCGGATGAGATCGCTAAGCGTCCGATGCCCGTAGTTCACGGCTGAAAACGAACTATTGTTGCGGATAAAATTACCGACCTGGCTGAGGCGCGACCAGCCTGTGTCATCGGCGGTCTTTTCTGCAACCGTTCTCAGCAAGCGCACTAGTGCCGTGTCACTGCGTAGCTCGTTTCGGGTGCGTTTACTGCATTTCGACGATTCGCCTTCATCAGCTTTCTCGTGATCATCACCAAGCAGGTTCTCTGTGTAGATAAACTGCGAGCAGGCATCTACAAAAGGCTTCGGCGTCTTCTTCTCCCCAAAGCCGTAGACCGGCAAGCCGCTTTCCAGCAGCCGAAGCACCAATGGGGTGAAATCGCTGTCGCTTGTCATGAGTGCAAAGGCATCGACGTTTTTGCTGTATAGCAAGTCCATCGCATCAATGATCATCGCTGAGTCAGTGGCATTCTTGCCCTTGGTGAAAGCAAATTGCTGCATGGGGCGGATGGCGAACGGGTGGATCTTCTCGACCCATCCAGTGAGGAGAGGAGAACTCCAGTTCCCGTGTGCATGCCTGATGTTGACCATGCCGTACTTGGCCAGCTCATCGAGCACGCCCCCGATGGATGCATGGCTCACATTGTCGCAGTCAATCAGCAGTGCTATCCGTTTCGACTCCACGGTGAATCCCCGTCAGTCCCTGTGTCACCAAACTCTAGCTCAACTGCTCTGGCAGCACTTTCAATGTTCATACCGTGCACCTCATCCCTCTTTGGCGATTTCAGCTGAGCCTATGTCGCTGCATTCGAAGTTTGAATGGATTTTTTATGCAGATGATCGGATGTGGACTTAATCGCTACATTCAACGCTGTTCGCACATAATTCAGAGACGTTTCCTACAACTTCGACACTTGCTTGGCCGAGTTACATGAGGCTAAATTTCCTCCGTCGCGGAAAATTCCGTGACCGGGCGTAGGAACCCGTTGGTAAACTTGGCGCACGCACTAGGCGCCCCTGCACCACAGCTGGCGCTTTTTTTGTGCCTGCCGTGCTGTGTCATGGCGGCTGTGTGTGGGCAGGCTTCGGCCTGGCCGGGTTTCCAAGTTTCCCGGTATTCCTACCCCATACACAGCTGCCACCCAATCCCGTAGGAAGGATCGTGGCAGCTCCAACTAAAACTTGGAGTGTCATGCATGCTTATCTCAAGTCCGTCCAGGATCCTCGCATTCGTTCTCCACCGTCGTTCCTCGACGGCCCTCAGCGATCTCACCTCCAGTCAATCTCGCTCCGTCTCTGCAGCCAGGGAGGTGCACCATGACTGACCAAGAACGCCTATCCACCATCCAAAGCTACGCCTGGACCCTCGAACTGCTAGGCGAAGCCCTGGTCCAGCACGACGAAATGCTGGAGTGCGAACACAACCCACACCTGAGCTTTCGCAACACTGCCGGTATCCATCAAGCGATCCGGATCATCAGCCGTTTGGCCAGTGAGCAGTGTGGGAAGGTGATGGAGCGAAACGGGCAGGACCCTGTTAGTTAGGCAGGATCATTGGTGAGCGGCGGGCCAGATATCATCCTTGCGGCTGGCCCTCTGCTCAAGGCCGCCTGGTGGTTTATTCCTGTTGGGTAAGGTTATGGGGCTGCTGCGCAGCCCATCGCAGGCAAGCCAGCTCCTACAGGGGCCGCGTTAATCCCGGGATATGTGCTTTTCCTGTGACAGTGGGGCAGGCGCCGGGGCAAAACGGCACGGGCTTCGCTCGTTTTCGCTTTGTGAGCCTCAACCACGGACAATAGCAATCATTGTTGGGGGGCTTGCCGGATATTGCCGACTGGCCCTCTACCAAAGGCCGCCGGGTATTTATTCCTGCCAGGTGGGGTAAGGGGGCTGCTGCGCAGCCCATCGCAGGCAAGCCAGCTCCTACAGGGGCGGTGAAATCCTGGAGCATCGGCTTTGCATGCGGCAGTCGGAAGGCGCTGGGGCAAATGGCACGCCCTCCTGAAACCCGCCTTGTGGCGGTTCTTTCCTTATCCACCACAACCGGCCAGCACTAAACGCCGTGATAGTCAGAGCCAGCAATCGCTCTCAGAAAGCCTCGATCGGCCAGCCGCCGCAGGTCCCGCCACTCGCGCCAGTCTACCAATCCAAGGCGGTCCATCTCATCGGCCAAGCGCAACAATTCCTCGTGGTGGGTGCTGGGGCAGTTTCGTCTTTGCTCGACGTCGTCGTAGAGCAGAAACCAGCGATTGATCGCTTCGAGCCGGCGATGTCCAAGAGCTATCTCCTCGCTGAACGCGTTCATGCCGAAAACTGCGGCTGCACATCAGCGAGCGATGACACTTCGCAGTACAAGTCTCCCTGATAACTGCGCAGCTCGCAGGTACCGGGCCGGTCGAGGATGCAGCGGATCAAGTACAGGTAGTTGACCATGCGAATGCCCTCTTGGCGGAACTGGGACAAGTGACTCAGTTAGGTTGATCCCGATCGAGCCGCAGCCGTTCAGCCGGATAGATGGCTGGCTGCGAATCAAACAGTGTTTCGCCCCAAAGGCGGGCGATTGTTTTTTTGGACAAAGCTTTGAGCGCCGCTGATAAACGCAATTTGTATACCTCGCCACCATGATCGTTTTCGCAAGAAGTAGGGGCCACTTCCATTAGGGCATTTCGTCAGCTCTTTCAGAATTCGTTGCAAGATGCGCCGCTTGGGCTCTGTCACTGATGAACACAGACCTTCCTGTGTAACTACCGACATGAGGTTTCAATCATGGCTAGCAATCAGGACAACCGTGGTAACCAAAGTGGCAACGCCAATACCAATCCAGGCAACTTTGCCAACGATCGCGAAAAGGCATCGGAGGCCGGGCAGAAAGGCGGCCAGATGTCAGGGGGTAACTTCAAGAACGATCCAGAGCGCGCATCGGAAGCAGGCCACAAGGGGGGCCAGGCGTCGGGTGGCAATTTCAAGAACGACCCTGAGCGAGCGTCCGAAGCTGGCCGCAAGGGCGGTCAGGAGTCCGGGGGCAACTTCGCCAATGACCGGGAAAAGGCCTCTGAGGCCGGACGGGTCGGTGGCCAACATAGCCACGGCGGTGGACGCAAGAGTGACGACAACCGCTAGTCATCCGTGAAAAACGCAGGGGCAGCCGCGCTGCCCCTGCATGCCTGAGGACCTGCTTATGTTCATGCACAACAAGCGATTGCAATACACCGTACGCGTGGCACAGCCTGATCCGGGCCTGGCCAACCTGTTGCTGGAGCAGTTCGGTGGCCCGCAGGGCGAGCTGGCTGCCGCCATGCGCTATTTCACCCAAGCGGTCAGTGAGGATGACCCTGGCCGCAAGGATATGCTCTACGACATTGCGACCGAGGAACTCAGCCACCTGGAGATCATCGGTTCGATCGTGGTGATGCTCAACAAAGGAGCCAAGGGCAACCTTGCTGAAGGCGTGGAGGCCGAGGGCGAGCTCTACCGCTCGCTGACCGGTGCCGGCAACGATTCACATGTCACCAGCCTGCTGTATGGGGCCGGGGCGCCGCTGGTCAATTCCGCCGGCGTACCTTGGAACGCTGCCTACATTGATACCATTGGCGAACCGACTGCCGACCTGCGTTCGAACATTGCCGCCGAGGCGCGGGCCAAGATCGTCTACGAACGGCTGATCAACGTCACCGACGACCCAGGCATCAAGGAGGCGCTGGGCTTCCTGATGAGCCGCGAAATCGCCCACCAGATGTCGTTCGAGAAGGCATTGCACGCCATCCAGCCAAACTTCCCGCAAGGTAAGTTGCAAGGTGACCCAGAGCTCAACCGCACCTATTTCAACCTGTCCCAGGGCGGTGAAATGCGTGGGGCGTGGAACCAGGGGCAGGACTGGATTTATGTCGACGAGCCTCAACCGGCGGTAGACGGCGGCGATGGCTCTGCCAGCATCCAGCTGGACGAGCACAGTGCGTCGGTGGTCGAGGCAATGAAGCTTCGCACTCAGTCGAACCCGGAGGCGCAACCGCTGACTGGAGCGGAGCTGGGCAAGGTCAACAGCGGACAGCAATGAGAAATGCCCGCGCCGGAGTTGATCCGTCGCGGGCAGCACACTTAGCGCTTGGCTGTGGCGTCAGGGTCGGCCGAGCGGGCCAGGAACGCCCGGGTGACCTCCGGCAGATGCTCCTTCAGCCATTCGGCCATGGCGACTTCTTCCTTCAGAATCGAACGACATGCCTGTGCAGTGGCGCTGTCCCCGGCCGCCTCGGCCGCCTCGATCAGCACCGTGTAAGACGCGATTTCCATGTTCTCGAACACGTACCCTGCCATGGCGCCTTTTACTACTTCATCGCTCATGGCCATCCCGCCCACTGCCTGCCCGAACGCCATGAGTTTGCCGGCCAGGTCCTTCAAGGTCGATGTGCTGCCGCCCAAGCGCTCGATGCACTCCACCAGCACGCGCTGTTGGCCTTGAGTCTCTTCAATATGCCTGACGATACGGCCCTTGAGTTCCGGGTAGTGCTCCAGGCGCTCAGCCTGGCCTTTGAGCATGCTTTCCGCTTGCTGCTCCATTGCATGGGCATCACGCAGCCAGTCGAGCAGGTTGTCCCTTGGAGTTGCCATGATCAGTCCTCGTTTCCAGTGATGGGTACCTGTTCAGAGAACCCTCACCGCTGTCACGGTCGGCTGGACCGACGAACGGGACAAGCGAAGGCGAGGCCGAGGACATCCGCGAAGAAGTACGTATCTGGTCGGCCGGGTGCTGCACCGGGGAGGTCTCGCATCAACCTTCGAGTGGCCTTTTCGCCTCAGCGGGCAATACTTCTGTGTATTGCAGGCGTGTTCCTGGTGGCGCGCGCCGCTGGGAGGTGTCACGTGAATAAACTGACAATCGTGGGTGCCGGCATGGTCGGCGAGGCGGCGGCGCAGATCATCGCCCGGGAAGAGTTGTGCCGTGAGCTGGTGTTGATGGATGTGCAGGGCGAGATGGCGCAAGGCAAGGCGCTGGACGTGTGGCAGGCGGCAGTCGAGTCGGGTTCCGATACCCGGGTTCACGGCGGCGCCAAGGCTGACATGCTGGGCGGGTCTGAGCTGGTGGTGATTACCGCAGGCGTGCCGCGCAAGCCTGGGCAATCGCGTCAGGACGTGCTGAGCATCAACCTGCCGATTATCGATAGCATCATGGCGGACATCAAACAGCATGCGCCAACGGCGACGGTGCTGGTGGTGTCGAACCCGGTCGATGTGCTGACCTATCGCGCCTGGAGCCTCAGCGGGCAGGGGCGCAGCAAGGTGTTCGGCCAGGCAGGGGTGCTGGATACCGCGCGCATGAAGTGTTTCATCGCCGAGCAGACCGGGTTTTCTGCCCGGGATATCACGGCGCTGGTCCTGGGCGGGCATGGCGACAGCATGGTGCCGCTGATGCGCTATTGCCAGATCGGCTCGGTGCCGCTGTCGCACTTTCTTTCCAGCGAGCAGATCGAGCAGATCGTCGAACGCACCCGCAAGGGTGGTGGCGAGATCCTGGGGCTGAAGAAGCTGGGTAGCGCCTGCGATGCGCCGGGCGTGGCGATTGCGCAGATGGTGGATGCGATCGCCAATGGGCGAAACCGCATCTTGCCGGCGGTGGCGATTCTGGAGGGCGAGTACGGGCGAACGGATATCGCCATGGGTGTGCCCTGTGTGCTGGCAGGGGAGGGGCTGGCGCGGGTGATCGAGTTGCCGCTGGATGCGCAGGAGCAGGTGATGTTCGACCATTCTGCAGATCAGGTGGCGCGGGATATCGCTGAGATGAAGGCCTTGTAAGCGAGGCCGAGCGCCTTGGGGCGGGGTGACGCGGTCGGTTGTAGGAGCGGCCTTGTGTCGCGAAAGGGCCGCGACGCGGCCCCCCGGATGTTAGCGCTGCCGCAGATATCGAGGGGCTGCTCCGCAGCCCTTCGCGGGCTCGCCCGCTCCCACAGGTTCACCGCAGGCCTGGGGACTTGCGCTGCACCTGTGAGAGCTGGCTTGCCGGCGATGAGGCCAGCGCAGGCAGCACAGACTGTTGCTCTGGCGTGCGCTGGCGGTTCAGCGCACCAGCAGCGGCACTGCCCGCACGTAAACCAGTTCACACACCAGCTCCACCAGCGTCTGGGTAATCACCGCAGCGGCGGCCAGCCCGCGCATTTCTTCTGGCAGCGCCAGCGCCAATGGCAGCACCACCAGCGAGTTGCGCGTGGCGGCGCTGAAGGTTACCGAGCGTGCCTCGGTCACCGGCAAGCGCAGCAAGCGCGATGCAACGAACCCAAGCACCGGCGCCAACAGCATGAAGCCGATGTACACCGGAATCACCGGCAGCAAACGGTCGAAATCACGCAGCACCACGGCAATCTGCGAGGCGATCACTACCACCAGCACCAGGGCCATGGCGGGTACCGGCATCCACGCCCAGGCGTCGTTCCAGGTCGAGACCGTGCGCGAGCGACGGGCGCCGACGCTGGTGAGCACGGCAAGCGCCATAGGCAGCACGATCAGCAGCACGAAGGCTTCCACGAACGGGGTGATGGAGATGGCCACTTTGCTGCTGTCGCCCAGCATCAGGGCCAGGTAGAGCGGCAGCAGTGCCAGTTGCACCAACAGCAGCACGGGGGTGGCGGCCAGGGTCAGGCGGGAGTCGCCTTTGCCGATGTGGGTGAACACCACCACGTAGTCGATGCACGGTGTCAGCAGCACCAACAAGGCGCCGACGAGTATCGCCGGGTGTGCCACCAGCCCACGGGTGATGGCCCATACCAGCAGCGGCACGAAGATGAAGTTGGCCAGCAGCAAGGCGCTGATGAAGCGGCGGTTGCTCAGGCCTTGGCGCAGGTCGAGGAAGGGGATCTGCAGGAACATCGCGTACATCAGCGCGGCGATAGCGGGGGTGACCAGCGCTTCCAGGAGCTGCGCAGCGTCGCTGGTCAGCAGGCCGAACGTGACGGCGACGAGCACGGCGATGAAGTAGATCGGGATCTGGTGGGTTTCGAGTTGCTCTCTGGTCAAGGTACGGCCTGTGCTTGCGGGTATCAAAGGGGCACAGGGTAATACGCGCTACCAGCAGGGTGTCGCGTTTTTTTGTAGGAGCGGCCTTGTGTCGCGAAAGGGGCGCATAGCGGCCCCACGATTGCAGCTTCGCCACCGTGATAACCGGGACCGCTTTGCGGTCCTTTCGCGACACAAGGCCGCTCCTACCTGGATTGCGACAGTGCTGGAAAATTGCTTATGGCCCGACAACAAAAAAGCCCGGCACTAGGCCGGGCTTTTTCCTGTCAGGCAATCGCCAATCAGTTGCCGTAAACCGGCAGCTTCTTGCAGATGGCCTTGACCTTCTCACGCACGGCGTCGATCACCGCTTCGTTGTTCAGGTCAGCCAGGATGTCGCAGATCCAGCCAGCCAGCTCGCGGCACTCGGCTTCCTTGAAACCACGGGTGGTAACGGCTGGGGTGCCGAAACGCAGGCCCGAGGTGACGAACGGGGAACGTGGGTCGTTCGGTACCGAGTTCTTGTTGACGGTGATGAAGGCTTTGCCCAGGGCGGCGTCAGCGTCTTTGCCGGAGATTTCCTGCTTGATCAGCGACAGCAGGAACAGGTGGTTCTGGGTGCCACCGGAAACCACGTCGAAACCACGCTCGATGAACACGCTGGCCATGGCCTGGGCGTTCTTCACGACCTGCTGCTGGTAAGCCTTGAACTCAGGCTGCAGGGCTTCCTTGAAGCAGATGGCCTTGGCAGCGATGACGTGCTCCAGCGGGCCACCCTGGGCGCCAGGGAAGACGGCGGAGTTCAGCTTCTTCTCGATCTCTTCGTTCTTGCGAGCGAGGATCAGGCCGCCGCGCGGGCCGCGCAGGGTCTTGTGGGTGGTGGTGGTGACCACGTCGGCGAACGGAACTGGGTTCGGGTACACGCCAGCGGCAACCAGGCCGGCAACGTGGGCCATGTCGACGAACAGGTAGGCACCAACCTTGTCGGCGATGGCGCGGAAGCGGGCGAAGTCCAGCACCTGCGAGTAGGCCGAGAAACCGGCAACGATCATCTTGGGCTTGTGCTCGACAGCCAGGCGCTCGACTTCGTCGTAGTCGATCAGGCCGTTGCCGTCGATGCCGTACTGGATGGCGTTGTACAGCTTGCCCGAGGAGCTTACCGAAGCACCGTGGGTCAGGTGGCCACCGTGGGCCAGGCTCATGCCCAGGATGGTGTCACCGGCCGACAGCAGGGCCAGGTAGACGGCGGCGTTGGCCTGGGAGCCGGCGTGCGGCTGGACGTTGGCGTAGTCGGCGCCGAACAGTTCCTTGGCACGGTCGATGGCCAGCTGCTCGACGACGTCGACATACTCGCAACCACCGTAGTAGCGCTTGCCCGGGTAGCCTTCGGCGTACTTGTTGGTCAGGACCGAGCCCTGGGCCTCCATGACTGCCGGGCTGGTGTAGTTTTCCGAAGCGATCAGCTCGATATGCTCTTCCTGGCGCAGAGCTTCTTGCTGCATGGCTTCGAAGAGCTCGGCGTCGTACTTGGCAATGGTCAAATCACGGCTGAACATGGCGGTCCTCAAGGATCGGGGTGAATTGGGGGGGCATTCTAACCGATTGATTCGCGGCTGGCATATGAAGTGGCATCAAGTCGCGGACCAATGGGCTTCATGTTGCATCCCGCGCCGTGTCTGGGCTGGGCGGGAACTGGAGTTGACTCGAAGGTCCGTTTTTACAGGTGCGCTTCTCAGGCCGGGCGCGGTCCCTGTAGGAGCGGCCTTGTGTCGCGAAAGGGGCGCGCAGCGGCCCCACGATTGCAGCGTTGCTGCCGAAATCGTCGGGACCGCGTTGCGGTCCTTTCGCGACGCAAGGCCGCTCCTACAAGAGTCCGCGCACGCCAGGAGGCGTCGGGGTCAATGGAACATGAACAGCTTCTCGTTGGCGAACTGCGCCTCGAACTGATGCGCCGGCATCGGCCGGCCGAACAGGTAGCCCTGCACCTCGTCGCAACCATGCTCGCGCAGGAACTCCAGCTGCTCGTGGGTTTCCACGCCTTCGGCAATTACCGCCAGGTTGAGGCTATGGGCCATGGCGATGATCGCCCGGGCAATCTGCGCATCCTGCTCGCCTTCAGGCAGGCCGTCGACGAAGGTGCGGTCGATCTTCAACACATCGATCGGGAACTGCTTGAGGTAGTTCAGCGACGAGTAACCGGTGCCGAAGTCGTCCACCGCGATGCTCAGGCCGAGGTTTTTCAGGCTGGCGAGAATCTGCATGGCTTCGTTCACTTCGCGCATCAGGATGCTTTCGGTCAGCTCCAGCTCCAGGCACGCCGGTGGCAGGCCGGTTTCTTCCAGAATGGTGGCGATGCGCGTGCCCAGCTGGCCGTCGGAGAACTGCCGTGCCGAGATGTTCACCGACACCTTGGGCACGCGCACCTTGGCCTTGTGCCAGGCCTTGAGCTGGCGGCTGGCCTCGCGCAGCACCCAGTCGCCCACGTCCACCACCAGGCCCAGTTCTTCGATCACCGGGATGAAATCGCCCGGCGGCACCAGGCCGCGGGTCGGGTGGCGCCAGCGCAGCAGGGCTTCGGCGCCGGTCAGGCGCTTGCCGTCGCCGCTGAACTGCGGCTGGTAGTAGAGGATGAACTCGTTCTGCTCCATGGCATGGCGCAGGTCGCTCTCCAGCTCCAGGCGTTCCAGGGCACTGGCGTTCATCTCCGCCTGGTAGAACTGGAAGTTGTTCTTGCCGCGCTCCTTGGCGTGGTACATGGCGGTGTCGGCGTTTTTCATCAGCTGGCTCAGCTCGCTGCCGTCCTGCGGGCTGAGGGCGATGCCGATACTGGCGGTGACGAAGAACTCGCGGTTTTCCAGCACGAACGGCCGCACCAGGCTGCCGAGGATGTTCTCGGCCACGTGGATGGCGCGGTTGAGTGCCATCTCGCGGGTAGCGCGCGGTTGCAGCAGCAGGGTGAACTCGTCGCCGCCCATGCGCGCCACGGTGTCGTCGTTGTCCACGCAGGCCAGCAGGCGCTGGGCCATGTCCTTGAGCATGCGGTCGCCGGCAGCGTGGCCGAGGGAGTCGTTGATCGGCTTGAAACGGTCCAGGTCGAGGAACATCAGCACCACCCAGGCCTTTTGTCGCTCGGCCTGCTGCAGGGCGTTGTACAGGCGGTCCTGGAACAACGTGCGGTTGGGCAGGTGGGTGAGGGCGTCGTAGTAGGCCAGGCGGTGGATGCGCTGTTCGCTGGCCTTGCGCTCGCTGATGTCGGTGAAGAAGCACACGTAGCTGGCCAGGTCGCCTTCGTCGTCCAGCACCGCGGTAATGCCGACCCAGGCCGGGTAGTGGTCGCCGTCGCGGCGCTTGAGCCACACCTCGCCTTCCCAGCTGCCGCGCTGGTACAGCTGCTTGACCACGTAGCGCAGGTGGCCTTCCTGCTGCTCGTCGACGGTAAGCATGCCCGGCAACTGGTCGAGCACCTCGCTGACGGCGTAGCCACTGACGCGGCTGAACGCTTCGTTGGCCTGGACGATATAGCCGGCCGGGTCGGTGATGAGGATGGCCGAGGTGGAGTGCTCGAATACCGTCGCGGCCATGCGCAGGTCTTTTTCGGCGCGGCGTTGCTGGCTGATGTCGCGGCCCACCCCGAGCACGCCTTCGAAGCGTTCTTCATCGTCCCACACCAGCACCAGGCGCAGTTCGATGGGGATCTTGCGGCCATCCGCGCGCAGGCAGTCGAACAGGAACAGCTGGGTGGGCAGCTGGCTGCGTAGCTGGGCCAGCTGGGCCGGGTCGCCCATGGCCTTGCTGACGCGCTCCATCAGGCTGTAGATACCGGTGAGCTGGGACGGGTTGGCGACGATCGACTGCCAGCCGTTGGCGAAGATCCAGTCGACCTGGTAGCCCAGCACGCCCTGCACCGAGGGGCTCACGTAGTTGAGCTGGAGCAGCCTGTCGGTGGAGAAGATCACGTCGCTGATGCTTTCGGCGAGCATGCGGTAGCGCTGTTCGCTGTCGCGCAGCGACTGGCTGGCCTCGATCTGCACCGTCACGTCCTTGCCCACGCCGATGATGCGCGTCACCAGGCCATCGGCGTCGCGGGTCAGCACTTGTTCGCGGATGTCGTAGCAGCGCCAGCCGCCATCCCGGTGGCGGAAGCGCAGCTGGCAGTGCAGCGGTTGGTCATGGCCGCTGTCGCGCTGTTGCTGGCGCAGCGCCTGGTAGTGCGCGGCGTCCTCGGGGTGCAGCAGCAGCTCCCAGAAGCGGTCGCCCATCTGCGCCAGCTCGGTACGGTCGTAGCCCAGCGTCTGGCCGAGGTGGCGGTTGCTGAAAATCATTCGCTGGCTGAGCACGTCCTGCACGTACAGCTGGTCGGGCACGGTGCGCACCACGTCCGACCAGAAGCTTTCGCGCTCCAGCAGCGACAGCTCCACCTGCTTGCGGCTGGTGATGTCGCTGATGCTGAGGATGACCGCCTGGTAGTCACGGCGCTGCTGCGGCAGGCGGGCCATCAGCCACAGGTGCAGCTCGCCACCCAGTGGCGCCGGCAGGCGCACTTCCAGCTCCAGCAGCGGGCGCTGCTCGATCAGCGCGTCGATCAGTTGCATGCCGATGCTGTCGCGGCCATCGCCAGTGCCGTCGATCAGGCGCTGCCAGGCACCTTCGTGGCTGTCGATATTCAACAACTGGCGGGCCACCTGGTTGATCTCGGTGATCTTCAGCTCCAGCAGCAGCGAGCGGCGCAGGTTGGGGTCCAGGGCCAGGCTGTGCTTGAGCGCGGCACGGTTGCGCAGGTGGTAGCGGTCGAGTTGGCCGGGCAGGCTGGACAGGTCGAGCACGCACAAGGCCACGCCGGTGCCTTCGAAGATTTCCTGGTAGCGCCGGCGGTCTTCCTGCAGCGCCCGTTGGCGGCGGCGCATGTTGATCAGGGCCAGCACCGGCAGCAGGGCGCAGAACAGCACCAGCAGGCATTTGCCGAGCAGCGCCGGCAGCAGCTTCTGCTGGGCCAGCTTGGCGTCGAACAGGCCGCGCAACTGCCAGGTACTGTTTTCGATGAAGGCCAGCATCACGCTTTGCAGCGGCTCGTTGCTGGTGTCGGCTGGCGCATGGCTTTGCAGTACCTCGCCGTTGCGGCTGTTTTCCAGCAGCCACAGCGGGTGGCCGGCACCATCCAGATGGAGGGTGAGGGTGCGGTAATAGTCCGGCGACAGGCGTAGCAGCCAGTAGCCGCGGCCCTGTTCGGTGGCCTGGCGTAGCAACAGGTAGAGGGTGCGGTTGTCGGCCGAATTGGTGAAGAAGTACGGGCTGCCCTGGTTCAGCCTGAGCAGCTCGTCAAGCAAATGGCGGTCGGGGCTGCCGGCCAGGCTGTCGGCCTGCACCTGCCCGGTAGCGTCTAGCCAGGCCATGCTCTGCAGGGCCGGCAGGCGCTCGCGCAGGGTACCCAGCAGGCTGGGCAGGGCCGAGGGCGTCGGCGCCTTGACGTAAGGCTGCACCACATTCATGGCCTGCTGGGCCTTGAACGCCATGTTCAGGCTCAGGTGGTCGGCCAGTTCGGCGGTGGCATCCAGGCTCTGTTTGCGCAGGTCGGCCTGGGTATGGTTGAACTGGGCGAACAGCTGCCACAGCAGCAGGCCCAGCAGGATCAGGGCCAGCAGCGCCAGCGCACCCTTGATCGACCCGCGCAGCGAGGCGACGGGCGCCTGTGGCGCGGAACGCAATGACGACGGATGAGTAAGATTGGTCAAGCGTTGATCCTGCGATTGGGCTGGCGATGGCAGGGATGGATCATGCACGGTGTGTGCCGGTGTCTGGTTGCCAGACAGCGGTGGCGCACTATAAGGCCGGACACCCGAAACGAGCTAGCATGCCTAGGATTATGGCAAAGTGCCAGCCAATGTGACCGGTGGTGCCTGCCCGGTGGTTCGGCAAGCCCCTGCAACCTGTGCGAGAATAGCGCCCGCTTCAAATGACAACGCATCGGAGATGTTCGGTTTTGGTTACTCACTTTTCCTCCAATGGCCTCGATTCCGCCTGCGGGCGCAGCAGTCAGACCCTTGTCAGCACTGCCGTGACCGAGGACGTATCCTGCAAGTCTTGCCAGCGTTCGCTGAGCAAACCCGAGGCGGCAGCTGTCGCCAAGAGCAAGAGCCCTTCGCTGGCTGAACTGCGCAAGACCGCCAAGGCGGCAGCAGAGCCAGCAGTTACCGTGGCCGAGGCCAAGCCGGCGGCGAAGGTCGTCAGCAGTGTGCCTGCGGCCGCCAAACCGGCCAAACCGGCCAAGGCTGCCGAGCAGCAACCGGCTCGCAGCGGTGGCTTCAGCGTGAAGTCCGCCTGGGCCGCGCGTCTGGCCGAGCAGGGCGACCGTTGCCGCTTGCCGCGGGGCAAGGCCAAGCAGCGTCACGTCTGAGTCATCTGCAGCTGTACCGGCCCTTTCGCGGCTAAAGCCGCTCCCACAGGGATTATCACTGCCTTCGAGAACTGTGCAGTACCTGAGGGAGCGGCTTTAGCCGCGAAGAGGCCGGTACAGGCAATAGATTCCCCCCGATCCCACCCCCACCATCCGCCCCCTCCTATGCAACGCCGCGCGTTGGCGTAGAATGGTCGACTTTGTTCAATGACACCCCGTAAATACATCCCCCTGGCCAGCGCGCCGGGGCGATCGTCGATGTCTTTACCTATCTGATTAGAGGGCTTGGTTTTGGCTCAATACGTCTACACCATGCATCGGCTGAGCAAGGTCGTGCCGCCGAAGCGGGAAATTCTCAAGAACATTTCCCTGTCGTTCTTCCCGGGCGCCAAGATCGGCGTGCTCGGCCTGAACGGCGCCGGTAAATCGACCCTGCTGCGGATCATGGCGGGCGTCGACAAGGAATTCGACGGCGAAGCCCGTCCGATGCCCGACATCAACGTTGGCTACCTGCCGCAGGAACCGCAACTGGACCCGAACAAGTCGGTGCGCGAAGTGGTCGAGGAAGCGGTCAGCGTGATCAAGGACGCCCAGGCGCGCCTGGACGAGGTCTATGCTGCCTACGCCGAACCGGATGCCGACTTCGACAAGCTGGCCGCCGAGCAGGCCAAGCTGGAAGCCATCCTGCAGGCCGCTGACGGCCACAACCTTGAGCGCCAGCTGGACGTTGCCGCCGACGCCCTGCGCCTGCCGGCCTGGGACGCACGCATCGAGCACCTGTCCGGTGGTGAGAAGCGCCGCGTGGCCCTGTGCCGCCTGCTGCTGTCGGCCCCCGACATGCTGCTGCTGGACGAACCGACCAACCACCTGGACGCCGACTCGGTGGCCTGGCTGGAGCGCTTCCTGCACGACTTCCCGGGCACCGTGGTAGCCATTACCCACGACCGTTACTTCCTCGACAACGTCGCCGGCTGGATCCTGGAACTGGACCGCGGCGCCGGCATCCCGTACGAAGGCAACTACTCGGGCTGGCTGGAAGCCAAGTCCGAGCGCCTGGCGCAAGAATCCAAGCAGCAGAGCGCCCACGAGAAGGCCATGAAAGAGGAACTGGAATGGGTGCGCAAAGGCGCCAAGGCCCGCCAGTCCAAGTCCAAGGCCCGTCTGCAGCGCTTTGAAGAAATGCAGTCGCAGGAATTCCAGAAGCGCAGCGAAACCAACGAGATCTACATCCCGGCCGGCCCGCGCCTGGGCGACAAGGTCATCGAGTTCAAGAACGTCACCAAGGGTTACGGCGACCGCGTGCTGATCGACAACCTGTCGTTCTCCATGCCTAAAGGCGCCATCGTCGGTGTGATCGGTGGTAACGGTGCCGGTAAGTCGACCCTGTTCCGCATGCTGATGGGCAAGGAACAACCGGACTCGGGCAGCATCGAGATCGGTGAAACCGTGCAGCTGGCCTGCGTCGACCAGAGCCGCGAGGACCTGGACGGCGGCAAGACCGTGTTCCAGCAGGTTTCCGACGGCTCCGACATGATCCGCATCGGCAACTACGAGATCCCGTCGCGTACCTATGTGGGCCGCTTCAACTTCAAGGGTGGCGACCAGCAGAAGTTCGTCAAGGACCTGTCAGGTGGTGAGCGCGGCCGCCTGCACCTGGCCCTGACCCTGAAGGAGGGCGGTAACGTCCTGCTGCTCGACGAACCGTCCAACGACCTCGACGTCGAAACCCTGCGTTCGCTGGAAGAAGCCCTGCTGGACTTCCCGGGCGCGGCGATCGTGATTTCCCACGACCGTTGGTTCCTGGACCGTGTGGCTACCCACATCCTGGCGTACGAAGACGACTCGAACGTGGTGTTCTTCGAGGGTAACTACACCGAGTACGAAGCCGACCGCAAGAAGCGCCTGGGCGATGCTGCTGCCCAACCGCACCGTGTACGGCACAAGAAGCTGGCCCAGTAAGCCGGTGTTCTGATGCACAAGAATGGGGCCATTTGAGGCCCCATTTTTGTGCCTGACTGGAAAGTGGTGCTGGCTTCTTCGCGGGTAAACCCGCTCCCACAGGGATGCCCATAGCTCTCGGGCTTGCGCAGCTCCTCTGTGGGAGCGGGTTTACCCGCGAAGAGGCCAACACTGATAGCGAATTTGTATACAGTTATAGAAAACGCACCAAATAATTTCAAAAAAACGACATTTCGCCCTATTCCGGTGCGATTGCTTCTTGGTACATTCGTGAAAAAACCAATAAGTCCAATCCTCTTGGTGAGATGTCTACCATGATCGAATCTGTCGACAATTTCCTCGCGCGCCTGAAGCAACGCGACCCGGCCCAACCTGAATTCCACCAGGCTGTGGAAGAAGTGCTGCGCAGCCTGTGGCCATTCCTCGAGGCCAACCCGCATTACCTGCAGGCCGGCATTCTGGAGCGCATGGTCGAGCCCGAGCGCGCCGTGCTGTTCCGCGTGTCCTGGGTCGATGACCAGGGCAAGGTGCAGGTCAACCGCGGCTACCGCATCCAGATGAGCAGCGCCATCGGCCCGTACAAGGGCGGCCTGCGCTTCCACCCGTCGGTCAACCTGGGTGTGCTCAAGTTCCTGGCCTTCGAGCAGGTGTTCAAGAACTCCCTCACCTCGCTGCCCATGGGCGGCGGCAAAGGCGGCTCGGACTTCGACCCCAAAGGCAAGAGCGACGCCGAAGTCATGCGCTTCTGCCAGGCGTTCATGAGCGAGCTGTACCGCCACATTGGCGCTGACCTGGACGTCCCGGCCGGTGACATCGGCGTGGGTGCCCGCGAAATCGGCTTCATGTTCGGCCAGTACAAGCGCCTGGCCAACCAGTTCACTTCGGTGCTGACCGGCAAGGGCATGACCTACGGCGGCAGTCTGATCCGCCCGGAAGCCACCGGCTACGGCTGCGTGTACTTCGCCGAGGAAATGCTCAAGCGCCAGGACAAGCGTATCGATGGCTGCCGCGTGGCGATTTCCGGTTCGGGTAACGTGGCCCAGTATGCTGCGCGCAAGGTCATGGACCTGGGCGGAAAGGTGATTTCGCTGTCCGACTCCGAAGGCACCCTGTACGCCGAAGCCGGCCTGACCGATGCCCAGTGGGATGCGGTGATGGAGTTGAAGAACGTCAAGCGTGGCCGCATCAGCGAACTGGCCGCGCAGTTCGGCCTGGAGTTCCGCAAGGGCCAGACCCCGTGGAGCCTGCCGTGCGACATCGCCCTGCCATGTGCCACGCAGAACGAGCTGGACGCCGAAGACGCCCGCACCTTGCTGCGCAATGGCTGCATCTGCGTGGCCGAAGGCGCCAACATGCCGACCACCCTGGAGGCTGTGGATATCTTCCTGGAAGCGGGCATCCTGTACGCCCCGGGCAAGGCCTCCAACGCCGGCGGCGTGGCCGTGTCGGGCCTGGAGATGTCGCAGAACGCCATGCGCCTGCTGTGGACTGCCGGTGAGGTGGACAGCAAGCTGCACAACATCATGCAGTCGATTCACCATGCTTGCGTGCATTACGGTGAAGAGGCGGATGGCAGCATCAACTACGTCAAAGGTGCGAACATCGCAGGCTTCGTGAAAGTGGCTGATGCGATGCTGGCGCAGGGCGTCGTTTGATCTGAGGCCGTTGGGGCCGCTTTGCGGCCCTTTCGCGACACAAGGCCGCTCCTACAGGGAAATGCGTACTCCTGTGGGAGCGGCCTTGTGTCGCGATGGGCTGCAAAGCAGCCCCCAGGTCCCTCAACCTTCACCCAAAATCTCAACCACTTCGATCACCTGCTCCCCCACCGGCCGCCGCCAGACCACCTCATCCCCAGGCCCCGCCCCGAGCAAAGCCCGCCCCAACGGCGAACCCCAGTTGATCAACCCCCGCCCGGCATCCGCCTCATCCTCGCCCACCAGCCTTACCACTTGCTCCTGGTCCTGCGCATCGACAAACCGCACCCGGCTACCAATCTGCACCTTGCTGCGCGACGTCGCCGCCGGCACCACCTGGGCACTCTGCACCCGCGCGCTGAAGTAGCGCAGGTCCCGTTCGGTATCCGCCAGCCGTTGCTTGTCGCCACGTTCGCCCTGTGCCTGCAGTTCGCTGCGCAGGGCGTTCAGTTCGGCCACGCGCTCCTGCAGCTGGCGCAGGCCGCTGGTGGTCACGTAGTTGGGTTGTTCGCTGACCCGTCGCTCGACTGGCTGATCAGCCTGGGCAGCGGCCTGGTCTTCGTTGACGAATGCTCGGCTCATGCGTGGCCTCCTTGTGCAGGAGACCATCATCGCAGGCCGCCGGTTTCAAGGGATGTCCGTTTGCGACTCAGTTATGGCGATAGGCGCGTGCGGCGTCGCGGTCCTTTTCCTGCTCCCAGTCGCGTTCGCGCTGGTCCCAGAAGCGCTCGTGGTACTGGCGCTGTTCTTCGCTGTTCTGCATGGCGTGGCACTGGCGAAAGCCGTCGTCCCAGCCGCTTTCGTACTGGCGCTCGTGCAGGTAGCGCGGCACGTCCTTGCGAAAGCCACCGACCATCAGTCCTGCCGCCTGGCGGCCGCTGCTGCAGCCGTCCTGGAAGCCATCGGCATAGGCGGGGGGGTAACCCTGGTTGACCATCTGCTCGTGGGTGGTTTCGCAACCAGACAGCAACAACGCCATGCACACGCCAAACCAGTACCGCGACATAACCACAAAACCCTCCGGTTGATACTGGAAAGTCTAGGTGGCGATTTGTCGGGGGGCCGTCAAAACAGTGTCAAAGAGTCGGTTGGTTCACACAGGTTCTGCCCTGGCGCGGTCCTGTAGGAGCGGCCTTGTGTCGCGAAAGGGCCGCAGAGCGGCCCCAGGATTTCAGCGATGATGCAAAAATTGCCGGGGCCGCTTTGCGGCCCTTTCGCGACACAAGGCCGCTCCTACAAAGTCTGCGTAGGGCCGATCAGTAGTGATACCACTTCAGCTCAAGCATCACCTCGTTCTGCGCCGTAGCCAGGTGGCTGAACTCTCGCGAAGCACTCAACCGCAGGCCCAGGTTCTGGCTGATCTCCCACTGCTGGTTCAGGCTCACACTGCGCCGTACCTCGCCATTGGTGAAGTAGTCGCCCTTGGCCTCCAGCGTCATGTTGCCCAGCCCGTTGCGCCACAGCAGCCCGCCATTGAAGCCCGCCGCCGGGGCGATGAACTGGGCAAAATCATTGTGGTGCTCGACCCGCACCGTGCCAAGGGCAAAGCCCAGCAACCCGTCGGCCAGTTGCCAGGTGCCGCCGGCCCCGCCGTTCACATGGCTCACCAGCACTTCGTCATCATGCTTGCCCGGCACCCGCTCCAGCCCGCCGGCCACTTGCCACGACCAAGGCTTGAGCAGCTCGTTGCGCGGCGTCAGCGAGCGGATGGTGGCCAGGTCCAGGCGCTGCACCTGCCAGTCGTTGCCTTCGTACTGGCGCAGCTTCAGCTGCAGGATCTCGATCTGCGCCCCCAGCGGGAAGCCATAGGCGTTGTCATTCAGGTCGTGGTAGGCCATGCGCAGGCCGTACTCGGCGTAGGCGCGGTCTTCGCGGGTGCCCACGCCAAGCTGCCAGGTGCGCGAGTCATGGCCGTCCTCGGGCAGGCCCGGGCGCTCGATCTGCAGGGGCGGTGGCGGGTTGCTGTTGATCGCCCGCAGCAGTTCGAAGCTGCGCTTGGCTTGCCCAGGGTCGCGCTCCTGGCCATTGGCGCGGTAACGCTCCAGGCGGTACGCGGCATCCTGCACCAGCGCCTGGCGTTGGCGGGGGAGGGCCTTGAACTCGGGGCTCTGCAGTTGCGCGGTGTCGGCGCTTGCAGCCAGCACCAGGCGCTTTTCGTCGTGATCGAGCGGCTCGGCCCGGGCCAGCAGTTCACGTTCGCGAGAGGGGCGGTACGTCTCGCTGGCGACCATGCCGGACTGCTTCACGGCCTTCACCGTGTCGGTCGGGATGGCGGTCAGCGGAAACTGCGAGGTCAGGTCCAGGCTCGGCCGGGCCACCTGCAGCAGCTCCAGCAGGCGGTACGAGCAGTTTTCGTCGAAGAAGAAGTAGTCGAACTGGACCTGCTTCAGCTCCCAAACATGTTCGACCATGCGCCCGGTTTCTTCCGGGGTCAGGTCCAGCTGGTACTCCCACAGGTCGCGGTTTTCCAGGCTGCGGTATTCGGACAGTTTTTCCTGGTAGGGCATCAGCGCGAACAGGCCCGGGTAGCCGCCCATCAGGCCCTTCCAGGCGTACAGGATGCTGTTGTCGCTGCCTTCGATGTAGGCACCGAAGTTGATCGCGTAGCTCAGCAACGTGGTGTCGTCGCTGCGGGTGTTGGACTGGTCGATGCGCAGCAAGGTGTGGCCGAACATCGATGACGGGCTGTTCAGGTAGGCCGCCGGGAAGATCAGCGCCGCACTGTGCGGGTCGATCGACTGGTACCAGGTGGTGAATTCCTGGCAGTCCGGTTGCGGCAAGTCTTGCAGGTCGAGCTGTTCGCGCAGCCAGCGGGTGCGCGCCGGGAATACGCACTGGGCATGTTTGTCGCCGAGGCTGGCCGGGGCGTACAGCGCTTCGACCGTGGCTTGCAGTTCCTGGTCGGGGTGGTGCGCGCCATCCTCGGCGAGGAAGAACGCATCATCGTCCACATAGCTGCGCCAGCCACCCAGCTTGGCGGTTTCGTAATGGCCCAGGGCAATCCAGTAAGGGGTGTTGGCCAGTTGCTGGACACGGCCTTGGTCCAGCACGGGCGCGGCATGAACAGGGGCGCAGGCACACAGCGCCAGGGATACGAAGCGTTTGAGCATGTCGGGCAACTACTTCTTAACGATGCCGAAAAAAGGCGAAACCCGCCCCGGGGCCGGGGCGGGAGCAGCTGCACTCAGGCCTCGGTTGCGTATTTGGCCAGGCGTGGGTCGTTCTTCAGAACAGCCAGGGTGTTGCTGTGGACGGTTTCGGCAGTGACGTCGGCGCTGCTGAAGATCTGGTTGAAGTGCTGGTGGGTGACCGATGCGAAGTAGCCACGGTCTTCCGGGGCCACGCCGAGAACCACGGCATAGGTGGTCAGTGCTTCGCCCTGACCCATGGCCATGTCTTCGGAAAGCTCATTCATCATGCCGTTCATGGCGAACCAGGACTTGCCGCCGTAGGTCAGCGAGGCCTTGGTCGAGCAGCCGTTGGTGCCGGAGGTCATGCCGAAGGTGGCGTTACCGGAGGTGCCGTTGGTGGTGGAAGCCAGGAAGTGTGCCGGAGTGCCGCGCTGGCCTTCGAACAGCATGTTGCCCCAACCGCAGTTCGGGCCGCCTGGCGCTTCGGCCATGGCATTGATCGAGACCACGGTGAACAGAGTACCCAGAAGAATCCGTTTCATAGCATTTGTTCTCTATTTGACTTAACCAAGGGTCAGGGTTTCTGGCAACTCGGTTGCCAGGTCGGGAAAGCTTTTCACCCACCCGCGCAGCTTGGAGTTTAGGCACGATCTAAGAGTTGCGTTGTTGATTGCGAAAAATTTGCTGTTACATGACCCGCACTGGCTGCGACATAAAGTCCCGTGGAGCCTTGCAAGGCGCGCGCGGGCAGCGCCAGAATGCTGCGTATCTGCCCCGCCGAAGTAAGGAAACCCAATGCCCGATCCTGTCGCTGCGCGCCTGCGTCTCGCGCCTGAAGCCCTGACCCGGCGTTTCTCCCCCGAGCAGTTTGCCTTTACCAATACCGACGATCTGGAGCCGTTTCGCGGAGTCCTGGGCCAGGAGCGTGCTGTCGAGGCCCTGCAGTTCGGCGTGGCCATGCCGCGCCCTGGTTACAACGTGTACGTGATGGGCGAGCCCGGCACCGGCCGCTTCTCGTTCGTCAAGCGCTACCTCAAGGCTGAGGGCAAGCGCCAGCAGACCCCGGCCGACTGGGTCTACGTCAACCACTTCGATGACACCCGTGAACCCCGCGCACTGGAGTTGCCGTCCGGCAGCGCCGGGGCGTTCATCAGCGACATGAACGGGCTGATCGACAACCTGTTGTCGACCTTCCCGGCGGTGTTCGAGCACCCGTCGTACCAGCAGAAGAAAGGCGCCATCGACCGCGCCTTCAACCAGCGTTACGACCGCGCCCTGGATGTGATCGAGCGCGCCTCGCTGGAAAAGGACGTGGCCCTGTACCGCGACGCCAGCAACGTCGCCTTCACCCCGATGGCCGACGGCAAGGCGCTGGATGAAGCCGAATTCGCCCAGTTGCCGGAAGAGGTGCGCGAGCAGTTCCACGAGGATATCGCCCTGCTCGAGGAACGCCTGAACGAAGAGCTGGCCAGCCTGCCGCAATGGAAACGCGAGTCGAACAACCAACTGCGCCAGCTCAACGAAGAAACCATCACCCTGGCCCTGCAACCGTTGCTGGCGCCGCTGTCGGAAAAGTACGCCGAGAACGCTGCGGTCTGCGCTTACCTGCAGTCGGTGCAGCTGAACCTGCTGCGTACCGTGGTCGAGCAACTGGTCGATGACAGCAAGACCGACGCGGCCGCGCGCAAGCTGCTGGAAGAGCAGTACGCCCCAAGCCTGGTGGTCGGCCACCACGCCGACGGCGGTGCGCCGGTGGTGTTCGAGCCGCACCCGACCTACGACAACCTGTTTGGCCGTATCGAATACAGCACCGACCAGGGTGCGCTGTACACCTCGTACCGCCAGCTGCGCCCGGGCGCGCTGCACCGCGCCAACGGCGGTTTCCTGATTCTGGAAGCCGAGAAGATGCTGGGCGAGCCGTTCGTCTGGGACGCGCTCAAGCGTGCGCTGCAGTCGCGCAAGTTGAAGATGGAGTCACCACTGGGCGAGCTGGGCCGGGTGGCCACCGTCAGCCTGACACCGCAGATGATCCCGCTGAACATCAAACTGGTCATCATCGGTTCGCGCCAGCTGTATTACGCGCTGCAGGACCACGACCCGGACTTCCAGGAGATGTTCCGTGTGCTGGTGGACTTCGACGAAGACATGCCCATGGTCGACGAGAACCTGGAGCAGTTCGCCCAGCTGTTGCGCACCCGCACCAACGAAGAGGGCATGGCGCCACTGACCAGTGACGCGGTGGCGCGCCTGGCCACCTACAGCGCCCGCCTGGCAGAAAACCAGTCGCGCCTGTCGGCACGTATCGGCGACCTGTTCCAGTTGGTCAGCGAAGCCGATTTCATCCGCCAGCTGGCCAGTGACGAAATGACCGACGCCGGGCACATCGAGCGTGCGCTCAAGGCCAAGGCCACCCGCACCGGGCGTGTTTCGCAGCGGGTGCTGGATGACATGCTCGCCGGCATCATCCTGATCGACACCGAAGGCGCGGCCATCGGCAAGTGCAACGGCCTGACCGTGCTGGAAGTGGGTGATTCGGCGTTCGGTATGCCGGCGCGCATCTCCGCCACCGTGTACCCGGGCGGCAGCGGTATCGTCGACATCGAGCGTGAGGTCAACCTCGGCCAGCCGATCCACTCCAAGGGTGTGATGATCCTCACCGGCTACCTGGGCAGCCGCTATGCCCAGGAGTTCCCGCTGGCGATCTCGGCGAGCATCGCCCTGGAACAGTCCTACGGCTATGTGGACGGTGACAGCGCCTCGCTGGGCGAAGCCTGCACGCTGATCTCGGCCTTGTCGCGCACGCCGCTCAAACAGTGCTTCGCCATTACCGGCTCGATCAACCAGTTTGGTGAAGTGCAGGCGGTGGGTGGGGTCAACGAGAAGATCGAGGGCTTCTTCCGCCTGTGCGAGGCGCGTGGCCTGACCGGCGAGCAGGGGGTGATCATCCCGCGTGCCAACGTCGCCACGCTGATGCTCGACGAGCGTGTGCTGCAGGCGGTGGAAAATGGCATGTTCCACGTGTACGCGGTCAGCCAGGCCGACGAGGCGTTGAGCCTGCTGGTGGGCGAGGAGGCCGGTGTGCTGGATGACAAGGGCCAGTTCACCGAGGGCAGCGTCAACGCCCGGGTGGTGGAGCGCCTGCGTGAGATTGCCGAGATGATCAGCGAGGAAGAAATCGAGAAGGCGGAGAAAGAACGCCTGGAAGAGGTAATTGCCCAGGCCAAGCCGGCCTGAGTCAAGAAACCGGCGCTAGCGGCGATGTGCTACCGTTCAGCGCCGGTTTTCCATCTTTCTGTACCGTTCTTCTATGCTGGAACTTAAGGACGGTATCAGCGTTCAGGATGGAAACAGCCTGAGGTTCAGGCTGAACAAGGCTTTTTGGAGGGGGCGCGGCCATGCGCAATCTCAGCCTCACACGCCAGTGCCTGGGCCTGGTGACCCGCATCGAATGCAGCATCCGTCCGCTGGCCGGGGACAACGGCATGTGGACGCTGCTGTTCGCCGCCGGCATGGCCGGTGAACAACCGTCCGCGATCAAGGCCCAGGGGCCGTTCCATGGGCCGTTGGTGGCCGAATCTGTGCTCAATGCCATTGTCGACAGCCTGACCTTGCATGGGTACCAGGTGGCCGAGGATCCGCAGATCTGGTGTTTGCATTTGCAGGCGCAGTTGCGGCGGATCAATGGTGAGCGGTGTCGGAATCTGGGGGATTACCAGTTTCATCCTGAGACCTGATTGATGCCGGGGGCCGCTTTGCGGCCCATCGCGACACAAGGCCGCTCCTACAAGGGACCGCGATCTCTTGTAGGAGCGGCCTTGTGTCGCGATGGGCTGCAAAGCAGCCCCATTCACCGGGCTTTTGCTGTAACAGGTGGCTGGCTATACTCGCCGTCGCTTTTTAGTCACCTGATGAGTCCCAACCCTCCATGGAACGTATCCTCGAAAACGCGATGTATGCCTCGCGCTGGCTGCTCGCCCCCATCTACTTCGGCCTGTCCCTCGGCCTGCTGGCCCTGGCGCTGAAATTCTTCCAGGAAGTGGTCCACGTCCTGCCCAACGTCTTCGCCCTCAGCGAAGCCGACCTGATCCTGGTGATCCTGTCACTGATCGACATGTCGCTGGTGGGCGGCCTGCTGGTGATGGTGATGATCTCCGGCTACGAGAACTTCGTCTCGCAACTGGACATCGACGAGAGCAAGGAAAAGCTCAACTGGCTGGGCAAGATGGACTCTTCGTCGCTGAAGATGAAGGTTGCCGCGTCGATCGTGGCCATTTCGTCCATCCACCTGCTGCGGGTGTTCATGGATGCACAGAACATCTCCACCGATTACCTGATGTGGTACGTGATCATCCACATGACCTTCGTGGTCTCGGCATTCTGCATGGGCTACCTGGACAAGCTGACCAAGCACTGAGCCTGTGCCCCTTGTGGGAGCGGCCTTGTGTCGCGAAAGGGCTGCACAGCAGCCCCTCTGCTCATGCATTGCTGCTGATATCCTGGGGCCGCCATGCGGCCCTTTCGCGACACAAGGCCGCTCCCACACAGTTCGGCTTCCACCTGACGAGCGGCGTCAGTCATGCCTTGTGCATTCTCCCTTTCTGTACAAAAAATGAGCTCTCATGCGTGGTTCCCATCGCGAGGTGCTTTCATGAACCTGCATCAGCTCAACACCGAGGCCAGGGCTGGCCATGTCGACGAACTGAACCTGATCGCCATCGAAGGCGGTGACTACCTGCTCGAGGCCCGGATCAAAGGCCACCCCCACCCCCTGTCCGATGCCCGTGGTGAACGCTTGCGCGTACATTCGGTGGAGGACGCGCGCAAGTTGCTGCAAACCATCCCCATGGTCTCGATGAACCTGGTGCACTGGTCGGTGCAGGACGAAATGTGCGGCATGGGCACGCACCCGGAAGAAGACTTGAAGGTGCCGATTTCCCAGCGCTCGGCCTGGTAGCTGCTCGCAGCGCCCCAGTGTGCTAGGCTGCTCGCCCTTTTCATCAAGGGCGCGGCTTCACTGCGCCCTGCAGTGGAGCACGACAATGTCCGAACTCAACCTGTCCACCGACGAAACTCGCGTCAGCTACGGCATCGGCCGTCAGCTGGGCGGCCAGCTGCGCGACAACCCGCCACCAGGCGTCAGCCTGGAAGCCATCCTGGCCGGCCTGACCGACGCCTTCAACGGCGCCGACAGCCGCGTCAGCGAAGCCGACCTGTCGGCCAGCTTCAAGGTCATCCGCGATGTGATGCAAGCCGAAGCAGCCGCCAAGGCCGAAGCCGCTGCTGCTGCTGGCAAGGCATTCCTGGTCGAAAACGCCAAGCGTGACGGCATCACCACCCTGGCTTCGGGCCTGCAGTTCGAAGTACTGACCGCAGGCGAAGGCGCCAAGCCGACCCGCGAAGACAACGTGCGCACCCACTACCACGGCACCCTGATCGACGGCACTGTGTTCGACAGCTCCTACGACCGTGGTCAGCCGGCTGAATTCCCGGTAGGTGGTGTGATCGCTGGCTGGACCGAAGCCCTGCAGCTGATGAACGCTGGCAGCAAATGGCGCCTGTACGTGCCGAGCGAGCTGGCCTACGGCGCCCAAGGCGTTGGCAGCATCCCGCCGCACAGCGTGCTGGTGTTCGACGTCGAGCTGCTCGACGTTCTGTAATGCCGCTGGGGCCGCTTTGCGGCCCATTCGCGACACAAGGCCGCTCCTACAGGGGAACGCATGCACCTGTAGGAGCGGCCTTGTGTCGCGGTCGAGGGCGAAGCCCTCGCCAGGTCCGTCAGTTCCAGTCTGTTCCCCCGGGGCGCAACGCCCGCGCATAGCAGAACAGAAACAGATTCCGCACCAGCTCCTTGAGCACCCCCGGTTCACTCGAGTTCAGCCCGCTCATGTCCAGGTCGCCCTGGTCACGCAGCTCGTCGAGCGCTTCTTCTTCGAGCACCGCGCACACTTCGCCGGTTTCCCGATGAAGAATGCGCAGGTAGGGGTGAGGGCGGTCCAGCCAGGCGTCGATCAGATAAGTCATGGCTATTCTCCTTGGATAGCAGTCCCAATGAGAATAATTCTTATTATCTGAATAGCAAGCGCCAATTGCCGGTTTTTTGGAAAATCAGACCTTGCGTACGAACTCGGACTTCAGCTTCATGGCGCCGATGCCGTCGATCTTGCAGTCGATGTCGTGATCGCCATCGCACAGGCGGATGTTCTTGACCTTGGTGCCAACCTTGACCACCAGGGACGAGCCCTTGACCTTGAGGTCCTTGATCACGGTGACGGTGTCGCCATCCTGCAGGATGTTGCCGACCGAGTCCTTCTTCACCACCTCGTCGCTGGCCGCTTCGGCATCGCCGCTGGCCGACCACTCGTGGGCGCATTCAGGGCAGATCAGCTGAGTGCCATCCTCATAGGTGTATTCGGAGTTGCATTTCGGGCAGGGTGGCAGAGTGCTCACTTCGGTTCCTCAAACAAACAGACGGGCGGTTAAAAACCCGAATTGTATAAGGTATTTTTTCAGAAGTGATTATGTCCGGACAAAAGCATTCGCGGGCTTGCCCGCTCCCACAGGGTCTGCGCTACCTCTGAGGCTTGCGCGATCCCTGTGGGAGCGGGCAAGCCCGCGAATGGATTTGATGCGATCTGTCAGTGAGTACGCGCGACCGCAAACTCGCTCAGCTCGACCAGCGCATCACGATATTCGCTGGCCGGCAGCACTTCCAGGCACTGGATCGCACGCTTCACATAGTCACGCGCCAGCTCCGCCGTGTACTTCAGCGCACCCGACTCCTCGACCGCCACGCGAATCTGCTCCAGGTCTTCCAGGCCACCCTTCTGGATCGCCTGGCGCACCAGCGCAGCCTGTTCGGCGGTGCCTTCGCGCATGGTGTAGATCAGCGGCAGGGTAGGCTTGCCTTCGGCCAGGTCGTCACCGACGTTCTTGCCCAGGGTCTGCGAGTCGCCCTTGTAGTCCAGCAGGTCGTCGACCAGCTGGAACGCCACGCCCAGGTGGTCACCGAAGGTACGCAGGGCCTCGCGCTGTTCGTCGGTGGCTTCTGCCAGCGCGGCGGCGCTGTGGGTCGAAGCTTCGAACAGCATCGCGGTCTTGCCGCGGATGACCTCCATGTAGACTTCCTCGGTGGTGCTGGCGTCGCGTACCCGCGACAGCTGCAGCACTTCACCCTCGGCAATCACGCGGGTGGCCTTGGACAGGATCTGCATGACCGGCATCGAGCCCAGTTCGACCATCATCTCGAACGAGCGCGAATAGAGGAAGTCGCCCACCAGCACGCTCGGCGCGTTGCCCCACAGGGCATTGGCGGTGGAGCGGCCACGGCGCATGCCGGACATGTCGACCACGTCGTCGTGCAGCAGGGTAGCGGTGTGCAGGAATTCGATGGTGGCAGCCAGCAGGCGCAGGTCGTCGCCTTCGCGGCCCAGGGCCTTGCCACACAGCAGCACCAGCAGGGGGCGCAGGCGCTTGCCACCGGCGGACGTGATATAGTCGCCGATCTTCGATACCAGCGGCACGCGCGAGGTCAGCTGCTTCTTGATGATCTCGTCGACGGCGCTGAAATCATCAGCCACCGCGCGGTAGAAGGATTGGGGTTGCATCGGCTGCTCCAGTGAGGTTGCGCGGCATGCTAGGTCGCAGGTCCCGGTGTGTCAAGGCGCGGTGCCAGCGCCCCGGGGGCGGTACTTGCAAGCAAAACCGCGGTTGCGTACAATCGCGCACCCTAACTTCCTGGGCAGCACCTGCCTTACGCAATTGCACCGGGCCGTTCCAGCCCTGTGCAGCCATGCCAGCCAATACTCATCATATAAAGCGCTGGGTGAGCAGGATTATCGGAGAAATACCATGTCTTACGCAGTAATCGTTACCGGCGGCAAGCAGTACAAAGTCGCTGAAGGTGAATTCCTCAAGATCGAAAAACTGGAAGTCGCCACTGGCGAATCCGTGACCTTCGATCGCGTCCTGCTGGTCGCCAACGGTGAAGAAGTCACCATCGGTGCTCCAGTTGTTGCTGGCGCCAAAGTAGTGGCCGAAGTCGTTTCGCAAGGCCGCCACGACAAGGTTCGCATCATCAAGTTCCGTCGTCGTAAGCACCACATGAAGCGTATGGGCCACCGCCAGTGGTTCACCGAGATCAAAATCACCGGTATCCAGGCTTAATCCCCTAGATCCCCTGAATTTATTTGGAGAATTGAACCATGGCTCACAAGAAGGCTGGTGGTAGTACTCGTAACGGTCGCGACTCAGAATCGAAACGCCTTGGCGTGAAGATGTATGGCGGCCAGGTTATCAAGCCAGGCAACATCATCGTCCGTCAGCGCGGCACCGAATTCCACGCTGGCTACGGCGTTGGCATGGGCAAGGATCACACCTTGTTCGCCAAGATCGAAGGCGTGATCAAGTTCGAGAAAAAAGGCGAGTTCATGCGCCGTTACGTGAGCATCGTCGCCGCTTAATCGCGACGTCGCTCCAGAAGCCCCGTCATGCGACGGGGCTTTTTCGTTTGTGGTGAGCCTCTTGCAAAGCTGTTTGTATGGGCTGCCGGCGTGGGTTTCTACGGTCGTACGGGGCCGCCGCGCTCATTTTTGCAAGAGCCTCAGGTTTTTCAGGTATTCAACTCGCCAGTAGGCGAGAGGCGGTTTTGAATGAAGTTTGTTGACGAAGTATCCATTCGGGTCAAGGCCGGTGACGGTGGCAACGGTTGCATGAGCTTCCGTCGCGAGAAGTTCATCGAGAACGGTGGCCCCAACGGTGGTGACGGTGGCGACGGTGGTTCGGTGTACATGATCGCCGACGAAAACCTCAACACCCTGGTCGACTATCGCTACACCCGTCACCACGAGGCCCAGCGTGGCGCCAACGGCGGCAGCACCGACTGCACCGGCAAGAAAGGCGACGACCTGTTCCTGCGTGTGCCGGTCGGTACCACCGTGATCGACGCTTCCACCCAGGAAGTGATCGGTGACCTGGTCACCCCGGGCCAGAAGCTGATGGTCGCCCAGGGCGGCTGGCACGGCCTGGGCAACACCCGCTTCAAGTCCAGCACCAACCGTGCACCGCGCCAGACCACCCCGGGCAAGCCAGGTGACCAGCGTGACCTGAAGATGGAAATGAAAGTGCTGGCCGACGTCGGCCTGCTGGGCCTGCCGAACGCCGGCAAGAGCACCTTCATTCGCTCGGTTTCGGCCGCCAAGCCGAAAGTGGCCGACTACCCGTTCACCACCCTGGTGCCGAACCTGGGCGTGGTCAGCGTCGACCGCTGGAAGAGCTTCGTCATCGCCGACATCCCCGGCCTGATCGAAGGTGCTTCCGAAGGCGCCGGCCTGGGTATCCGCTTCCTCAAGCACCTGGCGCGTACCCGCGTGCTGCTGCACCTGGTGGACATGGCGCCGCTGGACGAAAGCAGCCCGGCTGATGCCGCCGAAGTCATCGTCAACGAGCTGACCCGCTTCAGCCCGTCGCTGGCCGAGCGTGAGCGCTGGCTGGTGCTGAACAAGGCCGACATGGTCATGGAAGACGAGCGCGACGAGCGGGTCAAGGAAGTGGTCGAGCGCCTGCAGTGGGAAGGCCCGGTCTACGTGATTTCGGCCATCTCCAAGCAGGGCACCGAAAAGCTCAGCCACGACCTGATGCGCTACCTCGAAGACCGCGCCGACCGCCTGGCCAACGACCCGGCCTACGCCGAAGAGCTGGCCGACCTCGACCAGCGTATCGAAGACGAAGCCCGTGCCCAGCTGCAGGCCCTGGACGACGCCCGTACCCTGCGCCGTACCGGCGTCAAGAGCGTGCACGACATCGGCGACGATGACGGTTGGGACGATGATTTCGAGGACGACGAAGACGGCCCGGAAATCATTTACGTGCGCGACTGACCGGTTGCAGTACACTAAACGCCGCTCTTTGGAGCGGCGTTTTTGTATCCACGGTATCTACAGATTCGACATAGGTTGGAAGAAGATGCGAAGCAAGGTGACGGGCGCCAAGCGCTGGGTCGTGAAGATTGGCAGTGCTCTGCTGACCGCCGATGGCAAAGGCCTCGACCGCGGTGCCATGGCCGTTTGGGTCGAGCAGATGGTCGCGCTGCGTGAGGCAGGCGTGGAGTTGGTACTGGTCTCCTCCGGGGCCGTGGCTGCCGGCATGAGCCAGCTGGGCTGGACGTCGCGACCGAGTGCGATGAACGAGCTGCAGGCGGCTGCCTCGATCGGCCAGATGCGCCTGGTGCAGGCCTGGGAGTCGAGCTTCGGCGAGCACGGCAAGCACACCGCGCAGATCCTGCTGACCCATGACGACCTGTCCGATCGCAAGCGCTACCTGAACGCCCGCAGCACCCTGCGCACGCTGGTCGACCTGGGCGTGGTGCCGGTGATCAACGAAAACGATACCGTGGTTACCGACGAGATCCGCTTCGGCGACAACGACACCCTGGCGGCGCTGGTGGCCAACCTGGTCGAGGCTGACCTGCTGGTGATTCTCACCGACCGCGATGGCATGTTCGATGCCGACCCGCGCAACAACCCCGACGCCCAGCTGATCTACGAGGCCCGCGCCGACGACCCGGCACTGGACGCCGTGGCCGGCGGTACCGGTGGCGCCCTGGGCCGTGGCGGCATGCAGACCAAGCTGCGCGCCGCGCGCCTGGCAGCCCGTTCCGGTGCTCACACCATCATCATCGGTGGCCGCATCGAGCGCGTGCTGGATCGCCTCAAGGCTGGCGAGCGTCTGGGTACCTTGCTGTCGCCCGAGCGCGGCATGCTTGCCGCGCGCAAGCAGTGGCTTGCCGGCCACCTGCAGACCCGTGGCACCCTGGTGCTGGACGCCGGTGCCGTGCAGGCGCTGCGCCAGGCCAACAAGAGCCTGCTGCCGGTTGGCGTGAAAACCGTGCAGGGCAGCTTCCGCCGTGGCGAGATGGTGGTGTGCGTCGGCCCGGACGGCCATGAAGTGGCGCGCGGCCTGGCCAACTACAGCGCCCTGGAGGCGCAGAAGATCATTGGTCAGCCGTCGGATGCCATCGAAAGCATCCTGGGCTATATCGCGGAGCCTGAGCTGGTGCACCGCGACAACCTGGTTCTGGTCTGAGGGCGCGCACGTGCTGAAAAGGATGATTGCCGTGGCGGCACTGGCGTTGCCGATGCTGGCCGGGGCCGAGGAAATCGGCCAGGTGTCCACCGTGTTCAAGTTCCTCGGGCCAAATGACCGTATTGTGGTCGAGGCGTTCGACGACCCCAAGGTCGAGGGCGTGACCTGCTACCTGTCGCGGGCCAAGACTGGCGGCGTGAAGGGTGGGTTGGGGCTTGCGGAGGACCGGGCGGAGGCATCGATTGCCTGTCGTCAGGTCGGGCCGATCAACTTCAAGGGTGAGCTGAAGGATGGCGAGGAAGTGTTCAAGGAACGCACCTCGCTGGTGTTCAAGACCATGCAGGTGGTGCGCTTTCTCGACAAGAAGCGCAATACGCTGGTGTACCTGGTGTACAGCGACCGCATGATCGAAGGCAGCCCGCAGAATGCGGTGACCGCGATTCCGATTCTGCCTTGGGCTCATTGATAGCCTGGTAGATCCTGGGAGGCCTTTGGCCTCCATCGCGACACAAGGCCGCTCCTACAGGGGGACGCGAATCCCTGTAGGAGCGGCCTTGTGTCGCGATAGGGCCGCAAAGCGGCCCCAATTACCTCAGGCCAATTCCTCGGCCTGATGATCCTCACGCACAACCGCCTTCACCTCATCCCGACGGCTGATGAACTTCCAGTCCGCCTCGTCGATGTAAATGCCATTCGGCCCGCTGCCACCTTCCAGGTCGATCGCCACGCGCGCAGACACCTGCGGCTTCACGCTCGCCAGGATCGGCACGAAGCCCAGCTGCAGGCTGGTTTCCAGCAGCGCAGCCTGGTTGCGTTCGTCGATGTCCGCCGCTTCGTCCAGGTAGTACGGCAGGCGGATGCGCCCGGCCAGGTCGCGGTCCATCAGGTGCAGCAACAGGTACATGTTGGTCAGCGCCTTGATGGTCATGGTGGTGCCGTTGGATGCCGCGCCGTCGATGTCGGCATGGATCACTGGCTGGCCGTTGACCTTGGTGATCTCGAACGCCAGCTCGAACAGGTCCTTCAGGCCCAGCTGGTTGTGGTTGGCTGCCACCAACCGTGCCAGGTATTCCTTGGCCTCTTCGTTCTTGTTGTCCTGCTCGGCGCTCTGGGTCAGGTCGAACACCGACAGGGTTTCGCCTTCTTCGTACTGACCGGCGCTGTGGATGATCTGGTCGATGTGCTTGAGCGCTTCCTTGTTCGGCGCCAGCACCACGCGGAAGCTCTCCAGGTTGGATACCTGGCGCTTGTTGATCTCGCGGTTGAACAGGGCCAGCTGGTGCTCGAGGCTGTCGTAGTCGCTGCGGATGTTGCGCAGGGTCCGGGCGATGTCGGTGACCGCGGCGCGGCGGGCCTTGGCCAAGGTCAGGGCTTCGTCGGTGCGGTGCGCGTAGGCATTCACCAGCAACTGCAGGCGGCGTTCCATGTCGTCTTCGCTGTCGAACTTGGCCACGCCTTTCAGGCGCACCTGGGCGTACAGCGCCTCGATCTGGTTGTCCACCCGCTGCAGGCTCTGCCAGCTGTCCTGGTAGTCGTTGAGCAGTGGCAGCAGGTTGTCCATCGAGTCGTCGATGGCTTCCATGTACGGCGTGCCGTAGGGCAGGTCGGCCGGCAGCAGCTGGCGACGGCGCAGGGCGTCTTCCAGGGTGCGCTGCTTGGCCTCGAGGTCGCCGATCTGCCGGCCGACCAGTTGCAGCTTGGCCGACAGCTGCTGGACGCGTTCGGTGAAGGCGTCGCTGGAGCGCTTGAGTTCGTCCTGCGCGGCTTCGAGCTGCGACAGCTGCTCCAGCTTCTCGGGCTCTTCGGCGGCCAGGGTTTCGCTGCGGCGGAAGTCTTCCAGCGCTTTCTGCGCGTCCAGTACTTCCTGGTACAGGGCCTCGGTCTGCGCCTTGGAGGCGGAGCGGTCGGCAGCCACGGCTTGCTGGGTCTTGAGCTGCTTCAGCTCTTTTTCCAAGCGCTCTTTCTGGTCACGCAGGGCCGCACGGTCGGCCAGGGCCTGCAGCGCCGGTGGGTCGATGTGCGACAGGTCGATGGACAGGCCCGGGGCTTCGAAGCGTTCGCCCTTGAAGCCGTCGAGTACCGCTTCCAGCGATTTTACCCACAGGTCGCTGTCGTCCAGTTCGATACCGCGGTCACCCAGCGGCAGGCTGAACAGCGCGCCATTGAACAGGCGCATCAGACGGTCGACGTCCTGCTGCGAGAACTCTTCACGCAGGCGGGCGTAGCTGTTGTTGTCGGCGTGGTCGAGCTGCTGCTTGACCTGCTTCAGGCGCTTTTCCAGGTCGCGGACGCGTTCGTCCAGGTCTTCGGCGCTGAACTGCCGCGACTGGGCCAGGGCGCCGGCCAGTTCGTCGTGGGCGTCCTTGGCCGCCAGCAGTTGCTGCTCCAGCACCTTGACGTCATCGACCAGGGCGAAGCGGTGCTTGAGCACCGACAGCTCGCCCAGCCAGCGCTGGATACCGGTGATTTCACGCTCCAGGCGCATCAGCTCCTGAGTACCGCCACGCTGGTCGTTCTGCAGGCGGTCCTGCTCGCCACGGTAGTGCTCGGCCTGGATCACCAGCTCTTCCTTGCGCGCCATGGCGTATTCCTGCCAGGTGCCCAGCAGGGTGTCGAGCACTGGCGAAATGCGGTGCAGCTTGCCGCGCAGGATGTCGCGCTGGGCCACGCCACCGGCCAGGGCCTCGACCAGCGGGCCGGCGGCGACCAGGGCGTTGTAGTCCTGTTCCATGCGGCGCACGTCGCGGAAGGCTTCCTCGCACGCGGCGATATAGTCGACGCTGCCAGAGCGCAGGCTGTGCTCGAAAGCGTCGAGGAACAGCTGCTTGAGCTTGGCGGCGGTGATTTCGCGCATGTGCAGCAGGTTGATGAACAGCGCGCGGAAGGTTTTCAGGCTTTGCTCGCTGGTCGAGCGCAGCGGGATCATGGTCAGGTCCAGCGGCACCGAGGTGTGGCCACCGACCAGCAGACGACGCAGTTCGTCCGGCTTCAGCTCGTAGGCCTTGATCCCCAGGCGCTCGAGGTTGGTGAACAGCTCTTTCTGGCGCAGGCAGGTGTCGTTCTTCTGGTAGTGGGCCAGGTCCAGTTCGCCCTTGTAGGCAAAGAACTGGTGACCGAAACCGCCGCCCGGGCCGCGGCCGACAACGCCGATGACGTGCGGGCCGTGGGGCAGGCTCAGTTCGCAGAGAATGTACGAGGTGTCGCTGGCGAAGTAGAAGCGGCGCGACTGCTCGAGGCTGTACTTGCCGAAGCTCATGTCCGACATGCGTGCCAGGATCGGGAACTGCAGGGCGTTGATCGACGCCGATTTACCCAGGTTGTTGGCGCCGTATACCGACAGTGGGTGCTCCAGCGGGAACAGGCCAAGGCTGTAGCCGGCGGTGTTGAGCAGTGCGAAGCGGCGGATGCCGTAGCGTTCCTGGCTCATGCGTCAATCTCCTGTTGCTCTTCGCGGATCGCCCGGGCCAGGGCTTCCTCTTCGCTTTCTTCGCCCTCGAAGGGGGTGAGGTCGAGCGGGTCGTCGGTGCGGTTGAGTTCTTCGGGGCTTTCTTCCTCGACCAGTACCGGGGTCGGCAGCGGCAGGTCGCTGTGCAGGGTGGCTGCCAGGTCGCGGTCCTGCTGCACGGCCAGGCACACGTCGAGGAAGCGATGCATCGGCGGCAGGAAGCGGTAGATGCCGCCTTCCTCGAAGGCGAAGCCGAGCTGGGTCATGCGGCGCAGGATTTTTTCTTCCAGCTCGTCCACGGTCTGCACTTCGGCCTGCAGGAACAGGTCGCGGTACTTGTCCAGCAGCGAGGGCAGTTCGTCACGGCCGATGCTGCCGCCATCGAGCACGGCCATCGGGTCGCGGCCCTGGTCGGCCAGGTGTTCGACCAGGATGAAGGTGAACAGCGACAGGCGCTGCGCGGTCTTGTTGACCTGCGCGGCGGTCATGTCCGGCACGAAGTAGTAGAAGCCACGGGTGTCGCACACCAGTTCGAAGCCCAGGGCCTTGAACAGGGTGCGGTACTGGTCCTGGAAGTTCGACAGCTGGGCGTACAGCTCGGGGTCGCGGCGGCTGACGTGGAAGCCTTTGAACAGCTCGCGGAAGATCGGCGCGAGCTGGGACAGTTCGGAAAGATCAAGATGCATGGGCTGGGCTCGCGTTGGATTCGGTAGGCGCGCTGGCGGCGTCTTCGCGGCTGGAAGTCAGGGCGAACGAGCGCAGGCTGACCAGGTGTTCCTGGGTGATGTACTCGCGGCGGTCGAGGCGTTCGCGCTTGAAGCGCTTTTCCCGCGACAGGCGCGAGAACCAGTACAGCAGCTCGTCGGTGGCGCCTTCGGGTTCCTGCTCCAGCAGCCAGACCATCAGGTCGGGCAGCGGCAGGGCCTGTTCGCAGCGTTCGGCCATTTCCTTGACCGTGCGCGGTGCACGGGGCAGGGCGCCGGACTGGGTCTTGTGGGCCTTGGGGAAGCGCGCCGGCTTGGGCTCGAAGCGGGCCAGGGCGTAGACATAGGCCTCGACCTGGCTGGCGCTGCCGAGGAAAGTGCTTTGCGGGCGGGTGAACATCGGCATGGCCGCTTGCGGTACGGCGTCGATGCCCTTGCGCCGGATCACCGACAGGGCCAGTGCGGCGCCACGGGTTACGGCGTTGTGCCGGCGGGCTTCTTCACGCAGCGGCAGCAGCAGTTCGCGGGCGTGGCGCAGGGTCAGCTGGGCGCTGGTCTGCATTTCCAGGATGCGCGCGTGGGTGCGCAGCAGCATGTCGTCGTCGACCAGGTGGCCCAGGCGCGCCTGTTCGCCCAGCAGCTTCAGCAGCACGGTCTCGACCTTGCGCACGCCCTGTTCGAAGGCGCCGTCGGCGTTGACCAGCTGGATCATCGGCTCGACGTACTCGTCCCAGGTCGCCAGTACTTCGGCATAGCGCTGGCGCAGCGGGATCTGGCGGTTGCTGGTCTTGGCCCGCTCGGCCACGGCCACCAGTGCCTGTTCGTCGTTGTCGAGCTTCTTCAGTACATCGCGCACGCGCATGTCGAGCAGGCGCAGCTGGCGCGCCAGGTCGTCGCTGTCGCGGTTGTCGAAGGCGTCCTGGATATGCCCGGCCAGGCGTTCCAGGTGGCGCAGGTAGGCTTCGATCTCCAGGCACAGGCCCAGCCGGTGTTCGCGGCGCAGGTAGGCGAGGAAGTCGTGGATCTGCGCGTTGAGCTCGAAACGGTTCGGGCTCTTGGCCACCGGGACCAGGATATCCAGGCGGATCCACACGTCGAGCAGCTGGGTGATGTCCTGCGGGGTGCTCTCGACCTGCTGGCGGGCCACATGCTGACGCAATTCGACCAGGCTCAGGGTGCCCTGGTCGAAACGCTCGCACAGCGGCTCGATCAGGGCCCAGTGTTCGGCTAGGGCGCGCAGGACGCGCTTGGGTTCGATCATTGGCTTCGACTCGTTGCCAAGAAAAAGGGGGCGATTGTACTGCATCCGGGGGGGAGGTTTTCACCCCTTGGTCTGTAATGAGAGATAACCTTTGTCGTTGTAGGGGATTCACTGGCCCTTTCGCGGGTGAACCCGCTCCCACAGGGCCTTGCACAGTACCGGTGGGAGCGGGTTCACCCGCGAAAGGGCCAGTACAGGCAATAAAAATCCGCCGACCAGTTGCGGCACTCGAATGCCAACGGCGTTAGAATGGCCCTTTGTCTTCGCCCCTCGGAAACCCGCCACTTGCTCACCGAACCCCGTCGCCGCGCCTACCTTTCCGCCATGCAAGTGGTGCACTGGCTGCCGCGCGCCGAACTGCCGTTCGCCGCACCGTCGCGGCCCGAGCTGCTGCTGCCGGTGGCACCGGTCGAGGACC
This sequence comes from Pseudomonas asiatica, assembly GCF_040214835.1. Lineage (NCBI taxonomy): Bacteria > Pseudomonadati > Pseudomonadota > Gammaproteobacteria > Pseudomonadales > Pseudomonadaceae > Pseudomonas > Pseudomonas asiatica. The sequence continues at coordinate 791,450 of NZ_CP157874.1, forward strand.
TCGATTTCGACGTCAGACCGGCACCGGCTGCCAACGAGGCGCCAGTCACCCCCCAGGCCCGCTCCGGCGAGCGGCCGAAAATCGAGATTCCGCGCCCGGGCAGTGCGCCCAAGCCGGCCGCCAAGCCCGCCGAGGCCGAGGAGCAGGCCGCGCCACCGCGCCCGGCCCCGGTGCCACCCCCGCGCTTCTCGTTGCAGTTGCTGCGAGCCGGCAGCTGCCTGCTGCTGGTGGAGTTGGCCACCGGCCAGCCGTTCCAGAGCCGCGACCCGTCCTACCTGCTGCTCAAGGACATGCTGCGCGCCGCCGGCCTGCCCGACGCCCCGCAGATCATCGGCGAGCCGGTACGCTGGCCGCTGCTGGTGCGCGGCAACATGGACCAGGGCCCGGAGGCGGCGCGCGATTTCGTCCAGGGCTTTGTCCAGGCGCGCCTGGAAGACGCCCCGTGCACCTGCCTGTGGCTGGTCGGCCTGCCGGCGCTGCGCTTTGCCGCCAATGTCGACGGCGAAGCCTATTACCAAACCCTGAAGCTCGAGGGCCTGGGCGAAGCCTGGGCCTTGCCGGGCCTTGAACTGTTGATGGACGAGCCGCAGCGCAAGGCGGACGTCTGGAAAGCCATGCGCCAGCTGATGGCGCGCTGGAAGAGCGTTGAATGAGTGACTCGATCAGCTTCCGCCCGATGACCGAGGCGGATCTGGATGCCGTACTTAAGATCGAATATGCCGCGTTCAGTCATCCCTGGACCCGCGGGATCTTTCAGGATGCGCTCAAGTCGTACGAAGTCTGGCTGATGTTCGACGGCCAGCAGCAGGTGGGCCATGGCGTGATCAACGTTATCATCGACGAGGCGCACCTGCTCAACATTACCGTCAAGCCGGAAAACCAGGGCTGCGGCCTGGGCCTGCGCCTGCTCGAGCACCTGATGGCCCGGGCCTACCAGCTCAATGGCAGGGAGTGCTTCCTGGAAGTGCGCGCCAGCAACCAGTCGGCCTATCGTTTGTACGAGCGCTACGGTTTCAACGAAATCGGCCGCCGCCGCGACTATTACCCGGTTGCCGGTGGCCGTGAAGACGCCCTGGTGATGGCCTGCACCCTGCTCGAGGACTGACCTTGCAGGGGCTGGCGCTGTCACGCAGGCAAACCCTGATGAGGCAACGACCATGCACGACCTGCAGGAACTGATCGACAACAACGCCCGTTGGGCTGACGCGATCAACCAGCGCGACCCCGACTTCTTCGCCAAGCTGGCCCGCCAGCAGACTCCGGAATTCCTCTGGATCGGCTGCTCCGACGCCCGCGTGCCGGCCAACGAAATCGTCGGCATGCTACCGGGTGATCTGTTCGTCCACCGCAACGTTGCCAACGTGGTGCTGCACACTGACCTCAACTGCCTGTCGGTGATCCAGTACGCGGTGGAAGTACTGAAAGTGCGGCACATCCTGGTCACCGGCCACTACGGTTGCGGTGGCGTGCGCGCCGCCATGCAGGACCGTCAGCTGGGCCTGATCGACGGCTGGCTGCGCTCGATTCGCGACCTGTATTACGAAAAGCGCGCCGAGCTGGCCAAGCTGGACAACGAAGAGGCCAGGGTCGACCGCCTGTGCGAACTGAACGTCATCCAGCAGGTGGCCAACGTGGCTCACACCAGCATCGTGCAGAACGCCTGGCACCGTGGTCAGGAGCTGTCGGTGCATGGCTGCATCTATGGCATCAAGGATGGCCGGTGGAAGAGCCTGGACACCACCATCAGCGGCTTCGCCCAGCTGCCGCCGCAGTATCGGTTGCGGGCGTTGGAGTAGTAACGTTTACCAGTTTGACGCGGCCCCTTGTAGGAGCGGCCTTGTGTCGCGAGCGGGCTGCGCAGCAGCCCCGGCAATATCAGCAGCGAAGCTGAAAATCTGGGGCCGCTTCGCAGCCCGTTCGCGACACAAGGCCGCTCCTACAAGGGGGCGTATAGCAGTCTCCATGCAGGGATGGTCAAGGAATGAAAAAACTGCTTCTGGCTGCAAGCCTCCTGATAACGGCCACTGCCCACGCCGACGAACGCGACCTGTGGATGTTCGCCCAGTGGGCTGGCGACCATCACACCCGTCCCTTCCGTGAAATGCTGGTGGATGCCCGCCTTTACGGCATAGTGCCTATCCATCAGCTGCTGCGTTCGGCTTCGGACTGGAAGCTGTGCCACGCGTCCCCCTTCGCCGTGCCGCCTGCCAGCAACTGGCCGGCAGTGCGTTCTACGCTCTCGCTGATCAAGGCGCTCGACGACCAGGGCATCCTGCGCCAGTTCGAGGTGGTTTCGGCCTATCGAGACCCACGCCTGAACGTCTGCGCCGGCGGGGCTGCCAACAGCGCCCATACCCGGGCCTTCGCCGTCGATATCTTGCTACCCGACTGGGCGGACCCCAACCCGCTGTGCCGTTTCTGGCAGCAGTATGGCCAGGCCTGGAACATGGGCCTGGGGCGCTATCCGTCCGGGCGGATTCATGTGGATACCGCGGGTTACCGCACCTGGGGTGGTGACGGCCGTGCAGGTTCGTCGTTCTGTATCAAGCCCAGATGAGCCAGGCAGCTCCTGCATTCGCCCATCACCCACGTGGCGAAGCGCTGGCGCTTGCCTTCGTCTTCCAGCGGCTGAGGGCTGAGCAGGTGGTAGGCCGAGCCGTCACGCACAAAGCCGAACGGCGCCTGCAACTGACCGCTGTCGAGTTCGTCGCGCACCATGAGGGCTGAGGCCATGGCCAGGCCCAGGCCGGCGCTGGCGGCCTGAATCGACAGGTAGAAGTGCTCGTAGTCGCTGCGCTCGGTATGCCGGGCCTGCTGGCCGCTCAGGCGCAGCCAGTCGGGCCAGGCGCCGGGGCGGGTGGCGCTGTGCAGCAGGCGTTGGCCTTCAAGTTGGATGGGGGCGGTGGGATGGCAGACCGGGCCGATCCATTCGTCGCAGATCTTCTGGTTGTACAGCTGCTTGTCCCAGTGGAAGTCATCGCGGCGAATTGCCAGGTCGACACCACTGCGGGCGAAGTCCAGTGGCCCGCCTGCGGCCACCAGGTGCAACTGCAGGTCGGGATGGGCGGCATGAAAGCGGGGCAGGCGCGGGATCAGCCAGCGCATGGCGATGGTCGGCTCGCACGACAACACCAGAACGTTGTCGCGGGCCTGTTGTTGCAAGCGCTGCACGGCGCCTTCGAGCTGCTCGAAAATCGCCTGGGTGGTGCCCTGCAAGGCACGGCCGGCAGGGGTGAGGAAAATGGCCCGGTTGCGGCGCTCGAACAACTCCACACCAAGGCTTTCTTCAAGCAGGCGCACCTGGCGGCTGACTGCGCCATGGGTGACGTGCAGGTGCTCGGCGGCGCGCACGAAGCTTTCGGTTTCGGCGGCGATGTCGAAGTAGCGGAAGGCATTGAGTGGCGGCAGTTTCATGGCATCCCTGTTTGCCTGTACTGGCCTCTTCGCGGGTAAACCCGCTCCCACAAGGACTTCACCAAACCTGAGGGCGGCGCATCACCTGTGGGAGCGGGTTTACCCGCGAAGAGGCCAGCACAGGCGCTATGTATCTGTGAAGAAAACTATCAGATTTGCCTCACTATAAATCGATTTTTCCTTGGCTATAAGCTCTCGATAATTACATGGTCTGTGCATTTCCATCGCCTATCGAGAGCCACCAGCATGAGCGAACTCATTGCCGTCGCCCTGTTCACCCTGCTTGCCGTCATCAGCCCCGGTGCCGACTTCGCCATGGTCACCCGCAGCAGTTATGCACAGGGCCGCAAGGCCGGGCTGGCTGCTGCCGTGGGCATTGCCCTGGGAGTGCAGGTGCACGTTCTGTACACGGTGCTGGGCATCGCGGTGATCATCAGCCAGAGCCCGGCTCTGTTCCTGGGCATGAAAGTGCTGGGCGCGGGTTACCTGGTCTACCTGGGTTACCAGTCGCTGACCAACACCCGGCGCATCAGCCTCGACGGGGTTGCCGCATCCGCAGCCAGCGTAACACAGGCCCTGCGCACGGGCTTTCTGACCAACGCCCTCAACCCCAAGACCATGCTGTTCGTCATCAGTGCCTTCACCCAGGTGGTGCAGCCTGGCAGCTCGCTGGCGCTGGATTTTGCCTACGGCGCTTTCATGTCCGTTGCCCACTGGCTGTGGTTCAGTCTGGTGGCGGTGTTTTTCTCCAGCACGGCATTGCGCAAGGCGATGATCGAGCGGCAAAGGCTGGTGGACCGGGTAATCGGCCTGGCGCTGATCGGGTTGGGCCTGGCTGTGGCGGTGACCGGCATGCGTTGAGGTAGCGATTGCATGCCCTGTGGGGGAGGGGCGGGCCTGTGGTATTTTTCGCAGGCAAAGAAAAAGGGCTTACCTTGCGGTAAGCCCTTCGTCTTGTTTGGTGGCTACACAGGGACTTGAACCCCGGACCCCAGCATTATGAATGCTATGCTCTAACCAACTGAGCTATGTAGCCGATGGCGCGCATTATTCTCTTGAACGGCCCCCCTGTCAACACTCATTTCAAAAAAAATTTGCACGCTTTCAAAAACTTAGCGGCCAGGCCCCCGGTTCTGCTTTGCCCAACGGCATGTCGTCGGCTTTCTACTGCCCGTTGCGCCAGCCATCGGTGCCCTTGAGGTCGGCTTTCTGTAACGGGCCGATACGCCCGCCATCGAAGGTTACCCGCTCGCCCGCCGATACAAGGCGCTGTTCGCCACCCTGGATAACCATGGCCTTGCCACTGAACACCACCAGTTCGTCATGCCCGGCATGGCGGGCGACCTGCAGGCGGGTACCGAACACCTGGATGCGCGCATCGCCCACTGTCACCTCCATGGCCCGGCCGTCGAGCATCACTTCCAGGTATACCCGGCCCTGCACCAGCTGCAGCTGGCGCGTGCGGCCGCGCAGGTTGGCGTTCATCGCGCTGGCGCTGCCCAGGTGCAGGGTGGTGCCATCGGCCAGGCGGATGCTGCGGCGTTCACCTGCATCAGTGTGCAATTCGCTGCCCAGGCGCTGCATCAGCGGCCAGTACAGGTAGGCTGCAGCGCCTAACCCCAGCAGGAATAGCAGCGCCAGCCATTTGCCCATGTGGCTGCGGCGCGTGTTGATCTGCCGAGGGCGGGGGCGGTCAGGCTGCAGCTGATTGGCGAGCATCTGGCTCATGGGTTCGATCTGCTCGCGATAGGGGCCGTTTCGCCCAACGATGACAGGGGTATGGGCTAAGGATGCTAATTATATTGATAACCATTTTCAAGTGCGTCACGACAGAGAGATAAAAAAGGTAGCTATGTATCTATTTGTTTCCCGATAATCGGATCCCAAACTGCTGACGGAGATTCAGGCACATGGCTATCAGTAGCGCCTCCACGGCGCCCACCAGTGCGGCGGCGAGCCAAGCCACGCCGCTGGTGATGCGTATCATCGGTTTCTGCGCCCTGGCGCACCTGATCAATGACCTGATCCAGTCGGTGCTGCCGGCGATCTACCCGATGCTCAAGGCCAACTACGACCTGAGCTTCGCCCAGATCGGCATGATTACCCTGACGTTCCAGATCACCGCCTCGCTGCTGCAGCCTTGGGTCGGCTTTTTCACCGATCGCCGACCGGCGCCGAACCTGCTGCCGCTGGGCACCCTGTGTACTCTGGTGGGTATAGTGATGCTGGCCTTCGTCGGCAGCTTCCCCATGATTCTGCTGGCCTCGGCGCTGGTGGGGATCGGTTCGTCGACCTTCCACCCGGAAACCTCGCGTATTGCGCGCCTGGCCTCGGGCGGGCGCTTCGGCCTGGCCCAGTCGACCTTCCAGGTCGGCGGCAACACCGGCTCTGCGCTGGGCCCACTGCTGGCGGCGGCCATTGTCATTCCGTTCGGCCAGAGCCACGTGGCCTGGTTCGGCCTGGCTGCGCTGTTCTTCCTCGGCGTCACCCTGATGCTGCGTAGCTGGTACAAGGAGCACCTCAACCAGGCCAAGGCGCGCAAGGCAGTGCAGGCGACCCACGGCATTTCCCGCGGGCGGGTGGTCGCGGCGCTGATCGTGCTGGGCCTGCTGGTGTTCTCCAAGTACTTCTACATGGCCAGCTTTACCAGCTACTTCACCTTCTACCTGATCGAGAAGTTCGATGTGTCGGTGGCCAGCTCGCAGCTGCACCTGTTCCTGTTCCTTGGTGCGGTGGCGGCAGGTACCTTCTTTGGCGGGCCGATCGGTGACCGCATCGGGCGCAAGGCGGTGATCTGGTTCTCGATCCTCGGCGTGGCGCCGTTCACCCTGGTACTGCCGTATGCCGACCTGTTCTGGACCACTGTGTTGAGCGTGGTGATCGGCTTTATCCTGGCTTCGGCGTTTTCCGCGATCGTGGTGTATGCGCAGGAGCTCGTGCCGGGCAGCGTGGGCATGATTGCCGGGATCTTCTTCGGGCTGATGTTCGGCTTTGGTGGCATCGGTGCAGCCTTGCTGGGGTATGTGGCGGACCTGCGTGGCATCGAGTACGTGTACGAGCTGTGTTCGTTCCTGCCGTTGTTCGGATTGCTGGCGGTGTTCTTGCCAAGTACCTGCAAGCGCTGAGGTTGCCGGGGCTGCTTTGCAGCCCATCGCGACACAAGGCCGCTCCTACAGGGGACTGCGTACTGTTGTAGGAGCGGCCTTGTGTCGTGAAAGGGCCTCGTAGAGGCCCCCAGGGCAATTGACGAGCCAACCTGCGGTGGCCTAGAGTCCGCTTTTTCCCAACCACCTGCGTAGTAGTCAAAGCGATGTGCCGTAACCAGTCCCTGCCAAACGCCCGCCAGCCTGCCTTCCAGGCCCTGCGTCGAGCGTGGCCGAGCGATACGGTGCTCAAGCGTCGCCGCAGCGTGCTGTTTGCCTTCACCTTCTCGCCACACCTCGCCTGAACTGATCTGCGCTTTCGCGTCGCTCGCCACCCTGGCGTGCGCGCCTGTGTCTGCACGTCTTTTCGGTTTGCAAGGAGTGGTACATGAACATGCGTTTGCTGGCGGGCCTGTTGTTCGCCGTTTCGGTCGTGGGTTTCAGTTTGGGGGCCAGCCTGCCGCTGGTGTCGTTGCGCCTGCATGAAGCCGGTGCGAGCACTCTGGAAATCGGCATCATCTCGGCCATCCCCGCTGCGGGCATGATGCTCTCGGCGTTCCTGGTCGACGCCTGCTGTCGCCACCTCACCCGGCGCACCATCTACCTGCTGTGCTTCAGCCTGTGCACGCTCAGCATTGGCTTGCTCGAGTCGGCGTTCGGCTCGCTGTGGCTGCTGGCGTTGTTGCGCCTGGGCCTGGGGCTGGGCATGGGTATCGCCATCATCCTCGGCGAGTCGTGGGTCAACGAACTGTGCCCGGAGCACAACCGCGGCAAGATCATGGCCCTGTACGCCACCAGCTTCACCGGCTTCCAGGTGCTCGGCCCGGCCATGCTGGCGGTGCTGGGCGCCGACAGCCCGTGGATCACCGGTGTGGTCACCGCCTGCTATGGCCTGGCGCTGCTGTGCATCGTGCTGACCGTGCCCAACGACCATGTGGAACATGAAGAGGGTGAAAAGAGCTTCGGCCTGGCCGGTTTCTTCCGTGTGGCGCCGGCGTTGTGCGTGGCGGTGCTGTTTTTCTCGTTCTTCGATGCCGTGGTGCTGTCGCTGCTGCCGGTGTATGCCACCAGCCATGGCTTTGCCGTGGGCGTGGCGGCGCTGATGGTGACCGTGGTGTTTGCCGGTGACATGTTGTTCCAGTTGCCGCTTGGCTGGTTGGCCGACCGGGTGGAGCGCACCGGGCTGCACCTGGTATGCGGGCTGCTGGCGATGGCGATCGGTATCGGCCTGCCCTGGCTGCTGAACCTGACCTGGCTGCTGTGGCCGCTGCTGGTGCTGCTGGGCGCCGTGGCAGGGGGCATCTATACGCTGGCGCTGGTGCTGATCGGGCAGCGTTTCAAGGGGCAGGACCTGGTTACCGCCAATGCCAGCGTGGGCTTGCTGTGGGGTGTGGGTAGCCTGGTCGGGCCGCTGGTCAGCGGTGCGGCGATGGATGTGGCGCCGCATGGTCTGCCCATCGCGCTGGCGCTGATGGCCGGGTTGTTCGTGTGCTTTGCCCGGCAGTCGTACCGGCGCGCGGGGCGGTTGCGGGCGGTGGCGGACTGACGTCCTCCAGGGCTGCGCGGTCCCTGTAGGAGCGGCCTTGTGTCGCGATAGGGCTGCAAGGCAGCCCCGGCGATGTCTGCGGCGCTGCTGAGTCCCGGGGGCCGCTTTGCGGCCCTATCGCGACACAAGGCCGCTCCTACAGGAATGGTGCCAGCCGGTCAGGCAAATGCCTGTCAGAAACTCCCGCGCAAGGTCACCGACACATTGCGCGGCTCCCCCCAGTAGTACCCCGTCGCCGTGGTACCGATCTGCCGGTAGTACTTCTTGTCGAAGATGTTGTTGGCGTTCAGTTGCACTGAGTAGTTGTCGTTGATGCGATAACCGAGCATGCCGTTGTACACCGCATACCCCGCCTGGGTCGCCTTGGCCGTGCCGCTTTCGGAATAGATGTCGCTCTGCGCCTGCACGCCGCCGCCAATGGTCCAGGCATCCAGCGTGCCTGGCAGGCGGTAGCTGGTGAACAGCCGCAGCATGTGCTCCGGGTCGGTGGTGCGGATCGCGTTGCCATTGGTGGCTGCCGAGTTCTTCAGGTACTCGGTGGTGTTGTAGGTGTAGCCACCGGTGACCTGCCAGCCCGGCAGCACTTCGCCGGAAATCTCCAGGTCGATGCCCTCGCTGCGGCTCTTGCCCGAGGCGATCTTGCAGCGGCCGGTGGTGCCGTTGCAGCCGATCTCCGTGGACATGTCATCCACCGGCGTACCCACCTGGTTGATACGGAAAAACGCCAGGCTGGTGTTCAACCGGCCATCGTAGAACTCGCCCTTGATGCCCGTTTCGTAGGCTTCGCCGATGATCGGGTCGAGCACCGAGTTGTTCTTGTCCACCACTGTCTGCGGGCTGAATATCTCGGTGTAGCTGGCGTACACGCTGAAGTTGTCATTCAGGTCGTAGATCAGCGCCGCGTACGGCACGATCTTCTCATCGACGCTGAACTTGCCGTTGGCTCCGGTGTTGTTTTCCTGCTCGTAGTCATACCAGTTGGCTCGCGCGCCGATGATCGCGGTCAGCGGTTCGGCCAGCGAAATGCGCCAGGTGGCGTGCGCGGCTTGCTGGGTGGTACGGGTGCGCACCGGGTGTGCGGTGATGTCGATGTCCGGCTCGGGCAGGCTGGTTTTCGGGTCCCAGTAGCGGATGTCGTACAGCCCGGAAATTACCCGGTTGGTGGCCGAAGCGTAGGAATCGTTGCGAATCCGTTCGACGCCGACCATCAGCTCGTGGGTGCGGCCAAACAGGTCGAACGGGCCGTTGAGGGTGGCGCTCAGGTTGTTCTGCAGGCTCTCGCCGCCGTCGCCTTCGGTAACCTGGTATTGCATCAGGTACGGGTTGCCGGTGGGGTTCAGGTTGGCCGGTGCGCGCTCCATGTAGGTTTGCTTGAAACCATGGTCGTCCAGCTCGAAGTGGGTACGCAGGGCCATCAGCTTCAGCGTCCAGTCGTTGTCGAAGCGGTGTTCCAGTTCGGCAAAGGTGTTCAGGTTGCTGCGGTCCCAGCGGTTCCAGTCGGCGCCCAGGTAGGTGCTGCGGCCGAAGGGCAGGGGGGCGCCGCTGGCATCGGCGGGCAGGTTGCCCCAGGCGCCGGTGGCGTCGAGCTTGGTCCACTCGACACCGGTGGTCAGCGTGGTGCTGTCGTCCAGGTCGAAGGCCAGCGAGCCGCCGAACGCTTCCTTGCGCTCCATGCGCGAGTCCTGGAACAGGTCGCGGTCGTCATGCACGGCGATCACCCGCCCGCGTACGTTGCCGGTTTCGGTCAGCGGGCCGGAGATATCGGCCACATAGCGCTGGGCATTCCATGAGCCCAGGGTCACGCTGCCCGTAGCCTGGAAGTCATGGGTCGGGCGCTTGCGCACCAGGTTCACCGTGCCCGACGGGTTGCCGGCGCCACGCAGCATGCCGGTGGCGCCGCGCAGCACTTCGGCGCGGTCGATGAACGCCGAGTCGGTCTGGATGAACGAACCGCCACCGCTGCTCTGCACCACGGTGGCGCCGTCATACTGGATGGCATCGATGGCAAAGCCACGCGAGTAGTACTGCACCCGCTCGCTGTCGGTGTAGTTGACCACCACGCCGGGTGTCTGCTCCAGCAGGTTGGTCAGGTTGGTGATGTTCTGGTCATCGATGCGCTGGCGGGTTATCACACTGACCGATTGCGGGGTATGGCGCAGGGTTTGCGGCATCTTGCCGATGGTCACTTCGCCGGTAGTGTAGGAGCCGGTGTGCTCGGTGGTTTCGCCCAGGCGGTCGCTGGAAATGCTGGTCGCACCTAGCTCAAGGGCGTTTCCCACATCCAGCGCCGGGATCAGCAGGAAGCTGGTTGCGCTTTCCTGCTGGACCTGCACGTTGCTGCCCTGCAACAGGATCGATAGTGCCCCTGCACTGTCATGCCGGCCCTGCACGCCGCGGGTGGTCTTGCCCTGCAGGCTGTTCGCGTCGAACGACAGGCTCAGGCCGCCCTGGCGGGCCAACTGGTCCAGCGCCGGGGCCAGCGGGCCGGCCGGGATGTTCCAGTCGGTCTGCTGGCTCTGGCTGGCCACTGCAGCCTGGGCCATGGCCGGGAAGGCACCACCAGCTGCCAGGCCAAGGCCGAACACGGCCGCGCGCACGGCACGGCGCAGCCTGTCGTTGCGAGGGGAACACGGGGCAATCATGAAGCGCTCCTGAAGGTTGTGAAGACCACTTTTCGGGTTTTGTTCCTTCAGGCCGGACGAGAATGAGATTCCACCTCATTTATTTTCGGAAATTTTTCAGGCCGCACCGATGCTCACCCAATAACGCGTGCGGTAGTCGACCCGTACCGGCAGGCTGCGGGTGAGCAGCTGCAGGATCTGCGCGGTGTCAGCCAGCTGGTAGGTACCGGACACCTTCAGGTCTGCCACTTCCGGGGCACAGCGCAGCAGGCCCGGGCGGTAACGCGCCAGCTCGGCGATGAACTCGCCCAGCGGCATCTGTTGCACGCTGAGCACGCCGTCGGTCCAGCCCCAGGGGTCGCCGTGCAGCGTCACCGCCTGGAAGCTGCCGCTGGCCCACACTTGCAAGGTTTCGCCTGGCAGCACCCGACGTGGCGAGGCCGAGGTGGGGAACAGCGTGACCTCGCCCCGGCGTACCGCCAGCAACAGGCCCTGGTCGTTCTCGCGCAGCAGCAGTTGGCCGTCGAGGGTGGCCAGTTGGCCAATGCGGGTGCCGATGCGGAACGGGCGGTTATCGTTGGGGTTGCTGTCCAGGCTCACCTCGCCACGCACCAGTTGCAGCCGGCGCTGCTCGGCGCTGTAACGCAGGTCGATGGCGCTGGCGGTATTGAGCTGGATGCGGCTGCCATCGCTGCCTTGCAGCTGGCGGCGTTCGCCGGTGGCAGTGCTGCTGTCGGCCAGCAGCTGGGGTATGCCCAACGGTTCGCGCGCGGCCCAGCCCAGGCTGCCGCCCACGGCCAGCACGGCCAGCAGCTTGAGGTGGTCGCGGCGGCTGATGCGCTGGCGCTGGCTGCTATCCAGAGTGCGGCGGCTCAGGCCCTTGGGCAGCCCGGCCAGTTCGTCACTGAGGTGGCTGACCCGCTGCCAGGCCAAGGGGTTGTGCGGATGGCTGGCCAGCCAGTGCTGGAACTGCTGCTCGATACGCGGGCAGGGGCTGTCGAAGCGCAACTTCACCAGCCAGTCGATGGCCTGGTCGACCTGCGCCTGCGCGGGCGCGTTGTCAGGCGTCGGCATAGCGCAACCGGTAGCAGACGCCCAGGGCCTTGGCCAGGTCCCGCTCGACGGTGGCCCGCGACACACCCAGGCGCAGGGCGATCTGCACGATGCTCAAACCATCGAGCTGAGCCAGCAGGAATGCCTGGCGGGCACGCGGTTTCAGCTGGTGCAGGGCACGGTCGAGGCGCGCCAGGGTATCCAGGATGACCAGTCGATCTTCTTCGCTGGGCACTTCGGCTTCGGGGAGGTGAGCCAGGCTTTCCTGGTAGGCCCTCTCCAGCGCGCGGCGGCGGAACTGGTCGATCATCAGGCCACGGGCGATGCTGCTGAGGTAGGCGCGTGGCTCCTTCAGCGGCGAAAGCTGGCGGGCCCGCAACAGCCGCACGAAGGTATCCTGGGCCAGGTCGGCGGCGTGCTCGCTGCAACCTACCCGGCTGCGCAGCCAGCCGCTGAGCCAACGGTGGTGGGCCTGGTAGAGCAGAGCGACCTCGGTCGGCTTGAGCGTGTCGTTGATCTGCATCTTGGCGAAGGCCCGGTCCTGTGGATATATGCGATTGTGAATAGTTCTCAATTCTATGCGGGGACGATGGCGCGGAGCAATGGCACGCCAGGAATTAGCCGCGCAAGAACCGGCGTTTGCCCGATGAACGGCTGCGCTAAGCTGGACCTGCAATCGACTTGATGGAGGTGCCATGATCCGGGCCGACCTTTCGCCTGACGCGTACCGCGAGGCCACCGAATACCTGGCGGCGCTCGACCCGGACTGGTCGCGGCATATCGCGGCGACCGGGCCTTGCCTGCACCAGGCTACTCCGGGGCGTGAGCCTTACGAAGTGCTGGTACGGGCGATTGCCTACCAGCAACTGCATGCCCGTGCTGCCGAGGCAATTCTTGGGCGCTTGCTGGCGTTGTTCCCGGAGGCTGCGTTCCCAGGGCCGGAGCAGTTGTTGGCGGTTACACCAGAAACCATGCGCGCCTGTGGTTTTTCCGCGAGCAAGATGGCGACGATCCAGGGTATTGCCCAGGGCCGGCTGGATGGCCTGGTGCCGAGCCGGGACGAGGCACTGGCCATGGCTGACGACGCGTTGATCGAACGGCTGGTGGCATTGCGCGGGGTAGGGCGGTGGACGGTGGAGATGTTGCTGATCTACAGCCTGGCGCGTTCGGACGTTCTGCCGGTCGACGATTTTGGCGTGCGCGAGGGGTATCGGCGGCTGAAGGGGCTGGACAAGGCGCCGACGCCGGCGCAAATGCGTTCGCTGGGTGGCGGCTGGCGGCCATACCGTACCGTGGCGGCCTGGTATCTGTGGCGGGCCTGAGGTCTTGCACCGCCTGTGCCGGCCTCTTCGCGGGTAAACCCGCTCCCACAGGTACTGCATAGACTTACAAAGCTGTGGAAGTACCTGTGGGAGCGGGTTTACCCGCGAAGAGGCCGGCACAGGCAACAACCTATCTGGACATTTACCAATGAACCCCTACACCACCCCCGACCAACGCTGGCAAGCCGTAGAATCCCGCGACACTACCGCCACCGGCCATTTCGTCTACGCCGTGCGCACCACCGGCATCTACTGCCACCCCGGTTGCAAATCGCGCCTGGCCAAGCGAACCAACGTCGAGTTCTACGACACCCCAGCCGCCGCCGAAGCCGCCGGCTACCGCGCCTGCAAACGTTGCACCGCCACCACCAGCGCCAGCGCCACCCGCCACAGCCAGCTGGTCACCCGCGCCTGCCGGCTGATCGAAGCCAGCGACCCCGCGCCCAGCCTCGATCAACTCAGCGCCCAACTGGCCGTCAGCCCTTTCCACCTGCACCGCCTGTTCAAAGCCGAAACCGGCCTCACCCCCAAGGCCTACGCAACCGCTTTCCGTGCCCGGCGCCTGCGCGCGCACCTGGAAGATGGCCAGCGCTCTGTCACCGATGCCATCTATGACGCCGGCTACAACTCCAACAGCCGTTTCTACGAAAGCGCCGACCAGCGCCTGGGCATGCGCCCGCGGCAATACCGCGCCGGCGGCGCCGGGGCAACCATCCACTTCGCCCTCGGCCAGTGCTCTCTGGGCGCGATCCTGGTGGCCCAGAGCGAGAAGGGCATTTGCGCGATCCTGCTGGGCGACGACCCCGAGGCCCTGCTGCGCGACCTGCAGGACCAGTTCCCCAGGGCCCACCTGGTCGGTGGCGACAGTGCCTACGAACGATTGGTCGCCGAGGTGGTGGGCTTCGTCGAAGCCCCGGCGCTGGGCCTGGCCTTGCCCCTGGATGTGCAAGGCACTGCGTTCCAGGAGCGGGTGTGGCAGGCCCTGCGCGAGGTGCCGGCCGGCAGCCGGGTCAGCTACACCGACATCGCCGAGCGCATCGGCGCGCCCAAGGCAGTGCGTGCGGTGGCCATGGCCTGCGCGGCCAACCACATCGCTGTGGCCATCCCTTGTCATCGGGTGGTGCGCCGCGACGGCGACATCAGCGGCTACCGCTGGGGCGTCGAGCGCAAACAGCAACTGCTCAAACGAGAAACGGCACTCTCCTGATTGCCTGAAGCCGCGTAGAATCCCCCGCCAAATCGAATTGTAAAGAGGAATATTCGATGAGGCGTGTCAGCCTTGCCCGTTTTTGCCCAGGCCTGATGGTTTTCATGGCCTTGATGCTGGCCATTGCCAGCCCGGCCTGGTCGGCCCCGGCCACGCCGCTGTCCAATCTGGCGGTTGCCGAAGCGAACGTGCTGGATGAAAACGCCAGCATCGAGCAGTTGAGCGATCGACTGGACCAGATCCGCCAGGGTGTCACCAGCGAGGCCAACGACGATCTGCTGTCGCAACTGCGCCTGGGCGCCATGCAGGTCCAGCGCCAGGCCGATGCGTTAAGTGCCCTGCGCACCACGGATGTGGAGAAAGTCGACGACAAGCTCAAGGTCATCGGGCCGCTCCAGCCGGACGAGGCCGCCACCCTGACCCAGCAGCGCAAGGAGCTGGAGGCCGAGAAGAAGGCCTTGGTAGCCCAACGGGACCAGGCGACCAAGCTGACCCAGTCGGCCCGCGACCTGTCCACGCAAATCGTCAACCTGCGCCGCAGCCAGTTCAACTCGCAGATCACCAGCCGCGCGGCCTCACCGCTGAGCCCGGCGTTCTGGCAGAGCATCATTCGCCCCACCCAGGACGACGTGGCACGCCTGCGTGACCTGCGTGGCGAGACGGCCGATGCCATCGGCAGTGCCTTCAGCGCCGAAAATCGCTGGCTGTTCATTACCAGCCTGGTGGCGGCAATCCTGGTCTGGACCTTGGTGCGCCGCGTGCTCGAGCGCCTGCTGGCCGACGCCATGGTCAGCTGGCTACCCGAAGGCCGCCTGCGCCGCAGCGCTTTGGCGCTGGGCGTGAGCCTGGCAACCCTGGGTACCATCGCCGGTTCGGTCTCGCTGCTGCGATGGGGGCTGGAGAGCAGCGCCGAGCTGGGCGCCGATATCGCCAGCCTGGCCAACCATGTACTTGCCCTGGTGGTGTTCAGCGCCTTCATCACCGGCCTGGGCCGCGCCATGCTGATGCTGCAACGCCCGTCCTGGCGCCTGCCGCCGATTCACGACGAAGTCGCCAGCGCCCTGGGCTGGTTCCCCAAGGTGCTGGCGTTGGCGCTGATGGTCATGATGACCATGGAACGCATCAACAGCGTGATCGGTGCCAGCCTGGCGCTGACCGTGGCGGTCAACGGCCTGACCGCGCTGGTAGTGGCGGTTACCTTCGCCGGTGCGCTGCTGCGTTACCGCCGCACCCTGCGCAAGCATGACCTGGAGCGCCCCACGGGCCTGGCCGGGCTGATCCCGTTCGTGATGGTAATCTGGCTGACGCTGATCCTGCTGGCCCTGCTCGCCGGTTACCTGACACTCGCCTACTTCCTCACTGCCAAGCTGCTATGGGTCAGCCTGGTGATCACCTGTGCCTACCTGCTGACCACGTTCTTTGGCGACCTCTGCGAAACCCTGCTGTCGCCCCGCCAACCCGGCGGCCTGGCGCTGGCCTCGACCCTGGGCCTGGCGCCGCGTCACCAGGCCCAGGCCAGCACTATCCTGGCCGGCATCGGCCGCACCGTGGTGCTGTTCCTGGCGTTGTTGCTGGCACTGATGCCATCGGGCACCAGCCCCAGCGAGCTGCTACTGAGCCTGGGTGATTGGGACGAGACCGGCGGCAAGCTGCTGGGCAACATGAACATTGTCCCCCAGGACATCCTGTTGGCGGTGGTGATGTTCCTCGGCGGCCTGTTCGCCATCCGCGTGGTCAAGCGCTGGCTGAGCGATCGCCTGCTGCCGGAAACCGACATGGACGCCGGCATGCGTGCCTCGCTGGTGACCCTGGTGGGTTACCTGGGCTTCATCTTCCTGGCCATGCTGGTGATGTCGACCCTGCGCATCAACCTCACCAGCCTGACCTGGGTGGTCAGTGCCCTGTCGGTGGGTATCGGTTTCGGCTTGCAGCAGATCGTACAGAACTTCATCTCCGGCCTGATCCTGCTGACCGAGCGCCCGGTCAAGGTGGGCGACTGGGTCAGCCTGGCGGGCGTCGAGGGCGACATTCGCCGTATCAACGTGCGCGCCACCGAGATCCAGATGTCCGACCGCTCGACGGTTATCGTGCCCAACTCGCAGTTCATCTCGCAGAACGTGCGCAACGTGACCATGGGCAATGCCCTTGGCGTGGTCGGCATTACCCTGACCATGCCGCTGGAGACCGATGCCAACCGCGTGCGTGAACTGCTGCTGGCGGCTTACCAGGAGCACGAGGCGATTCTGGATGCGCCGGCCACCTCGGTCACCTTCAAGGACCTGACCAGCAGCGGCATGGTGATAGGTGTGAGTGGTTACGTGGCGGGGCCGCGGCAGGTGTCCGGTACGCGCAGTGACCTGTTGTTCACCATTCTTGGGCGCCTGCGTGATGAAGGTATTGCCCTGTCGTCGCCGCAGAGCATGGTGTTGGTGCAAGAGAATGCACGGCCGGCTGACGAGCCGGTGTGAGCATCGGGGGCTGCGTTGCAGCCCATCGCGACACAAGGCCGCTCCTACAGGAAATGTGCAGTCCCTGTAGGAGCGGCATTGTGTCGCGATAGGGGCGCAAGGCGCCCCCAACCCTCAATGCTGCTTGGCCTGCCTGATCCTCAGCAAAATCACCAGCAACACCAACAGCACAGGCGGCGCCATGGCCAACAGCCCATCCCGCGCCGTCAGCCCCAACCCCAGCACATTCAGCCCGCCATACAGCAGCTTGAACAGGTTCAGCAGGTAGTAGGTGATGGCGATGATCGACAGTCCCTCCACCGCCCGCTGGATCTTCACCTGGGCATCGGCCCGGGCGTTGAGGCTGCGCAGGATCTCGGCGTTCTGTTCTTCCATCTCCACTTGTACCCGTGCCTGCAACAGGTCGCCCAGGTTGGCCACATTCTTCGCCAACTGCTCCAGGCGCTGCTCGGTGGCCGCGCAGTAGCGCACGGTCGGTTTGAACCGGCGTTCGATGAACACCCCCAGGCGCTGGCAGTCGCCCACATGGCTTTCCCGCAGCTCGCCCAGGCGCTCGAACACCAGTTGCGCATAGGCTTGCGTGGCGCCGAAGCGGTGGCGGGTCTTCACCGTGCGGCTGACCACCTGGCGTGACAGGTGGGCAATGGCCTCCAACAACCCTTTGGAATCATGGCCATCGACCCCGGCACTGCGCTCCGAGAGGCTGACCAGGGTCTTGTCGAAGGCATCCAATTCCTGGCTCAGGTCCTTGGCCGTGGTCAGCGTCAGCGAGGCCATCATGCGGTAGGTCTCGATCTCCAGCAGACGGCGGATCATGCGGCCCTGGCGGTAGGCATTGAGGCGACGGTTGATGAACAGGAAGCGGTTGGTGCCGTCCTCGGTCAGGCGAAAATCGCTCCACACCACCGCATCGCCACCGCCGACGCAGGAGCCGCACGGGTCCTTGAAACCGTAGTGGGGCAGGTCCAGTTCCTGTTCGTCACGGACCAGCACCTGCACCGCGTTGATCACCTGCGCCGCTTGCGGGGCGATAGCCTCGGCCAGCACCGGCGGCAGCGTTTGCCACTCGGTGTCGGCGGCAGTGCAGGGCACCACCAGGGTCAGGGTGAAGAACTCGGTGTGCCGTTCCCACTTGAACGGATGGCCATCCAGGCGGGTGATGCCTTGGGCGGCAGCAGTGTCCAGGGCATCCGGGCAGCAGCGTTGCAGCAGTGCCGCACAGGCAGCATCGCCGCCGAGCAAGGCCAGGTGGAAGACATGCGCCGGGCCGTCGAAATACAGCGACGGGCGGGCGTGCAGTTCGTTGTGCAAGGCGGTGCGTTGAGGGTGCATGGGTGGTCCGGCCTGGTGTTGTGATTGTGGGGGTACCAGGAAGTGGGACTTTGCGGGGGGAGGGGAAAGTCACGCGGGTGCAGAGTTTTGTGTCGCTTGTGCCAGCTCTTCGCGGGCTTGCCCGCGAAGAGCCGCAAAGTGGCCCCGGTATCCCGCCTTACTACCCAATCCAATATCGGATGGGGTGATCATTCGTAATATCTGAATTCGTTGCTGTCACGGACCAGCAGCTGCATCAGCTTTGGATGAATGAACAGCTTTTCTCTGCCTACTTGCATCTCCTGCAAGACGCCTATTCCCGCCAGATCTTGTAGATAGCGTGATGCGGCCTGTCGCTGAGCGATCTGCTTTTCAACGATGTTGCCAATACGGCAATAGGGCTGTTCAAAAATGACATCGACCAGCTCGCGCGAGTAGATTTTAGGCAATCGCTCGCGTACATATTGAGTGGTGTGCTCGGCAAGGCTGCGGATAGCGGTGATCTTGGCGCTTGTCCATCTAGCGGTTTGCTCGACCGCACTCAACATGTACAACAACCAAGGCTCCCAGGCTTGTTCTCGCGTAACATCAAGTAGCAGTCGATAATAGTCGTTGCGATTGGCGATGATAAAACGGCTCAGGTAAAGGATGGGCAGGTTCAACAGACCTTGCTCAATGAGAAACAGAATATTGAGCACGCGACCGGTACGACCGTTGCCGTCGGAGAATGGGTGAATAGCTTCGAACTGATAGTGCCCCACGGCCATGCGCACCAGAGGGTCCAGCTCGGTTTCGTTGTGCAGGAAACGCTCCCAATTTGCGAGCAAGTCGCGTAGATGGCTTTCACCTTCTGGCGGCGTATAGATGACTTCGCCCGTGCGGTCATTGGCGAGCTGTGTGCCTGGAACACGGCGTACGTCCATGTTCACGCCTTTCAGCGTACGACAGATCTCGACTGCTGTCCCAGTGGACAGGGGGCGTTCGGAAAGTGACTGGAAACCACGATACAGAGCGGTTCGGTAGCGCAGCGCTTCCTTGGTGGCGGGGTCTGCATGTCCGTCACTATCTTGTGCGTGTTGAAACAACATGTCAGTCGTTGTGACGATACTTTCGATTTCCGAGCTGTCTTTGGCCTCCAGTAACGGTAGGGTGTTGATCAACATCGTCTGGTTCGGGATCAGTTCAGCGGCCTGTTTCAGCTCCCCCAAGGCTGTACGTGCTTCGATGCAGCGTTTGAGCACTGCCCGTGTTTCCAGTTCAGCGGCTGGTGGCAAGGCAGGAAGCTGATTGAACGGTTTGCCGGCCTGCCAGGGTAGGTGGGAAGCAGTCATACACGAGCGCCTGATCGGAAATGAATGTGTCGCTATTTTGTGATTTCAGCGACACGTTTTGTCAATGTGTCGCTGCCAGCGACATGTTTACCAAACGTGTTCTCGAAATGGTATTTTTGCGACATATCCTGTGAAGCCTGTACCGGCCTCTTCGCGGGCAAGCCCGCTCCCACAGGTACGGTGCTGCCCTTCAGGCCTGCGCTATCCCTGTGGGAGCGGGTTTACCCGCGAAGAGGCCGGTGAGCCCGGCATCAATTCCAGGCCTTACTCGCGGTTCAACAGCAACTGGTTGAGCGCCCGGGTCATTTGCACGTTATGCACGGTATTGACCAACAACCCGATGCCCGGTTCGCCAGCGTTGGCGCAGATGTATTCGTCGAGGGTGTCCTCGATGCCAAGCAGCAACTGCGAGACGTATCGCAGTGCCTCGGGTGAGGGCAAGTCGTTGTTGATGGTGTAGAACGGGCGGGAGCCAGGTTTT